>JAAZMM010000102.1 GCA_012798805.1 Bacteroidales bacterium | reverse complement strand
TCGAAATGCAACTGAGGTGTCTCTTCTTTTTCCGGCCTCATTCGTAGAGGTAAAGGAAAGCCTTACATCTGCGCTGTAAATATCAAAGTAATTTAGGCGCCCGCCGGTGAGCCCTTCTTCTATATCGTCAGTGCGAAAATAGAGTCCGTAAAACTTATTTATAAATAGGTGCGTGCTATCGCATTCCTCAAGCGTAGCACTGAAGAAACGCTCTCCATACTCCTTTGTGAAGTGCATTTTGAGGGAATCCCCACCCATAAAAATGGAGTTTTGCGCAGTTATGGGAACAGGATGGTAGCTAAGTTCCGTTATGGAGTTGTTATAGATAAATGTGGTGTCAAGAGGGGCACTAAGTTCGTATGCATAAACATTCTGGGGTATGAATGCTTGCTCCGGACTCAGATAGCGTGTTTCAGCTATGGCGATCTGGATATACATATCTATGAAGACCGGATCTTTGCCCCATAATATGGTATCAGTTGCAGGAGTTATGGATGTGGCTGTTCCTATCCGGAATGTACCATATTCATCGGTGGTGATAGATCCTATGATAAAGTTAGCGCTGACGGCTGTCTGAAGACTGTCAGCCATTTTAAGAGTAACGGGCAGGTCAAAGTCGGCTATTTTGATGGATATATCCTGGTTGCCGGGAATATATGCTGAGCCGAGCGTATTGTCTGTAAGAATGCAAGATGTGAGTGAGGTTGCTGATAGTATAAGTGACAATAGTATGCCCTTGAATCTATTCATTAGCGGGTTCTGGTGTTAGAAAGGTATCGTAAAACCTGTTGTATTCCGTGATATATTCTGTCTCCTCTACACCAATGGTCATCGGCTGAAGTACGGGAAGGCCCTTACGGCTGCCGATGTATGACTCAAGTTCCGGATGGAGGGAGTCAGTGCCCAAAATGATGCCATCGGAGTGTTTGATGGCAAGTTTTGCAAGATTTATGCCATTTGGCTCGGTAAGCAGCTCAAGATCTTCCTCTTTGAGGGCTCCGTAGAGATACTTTGTCTTGATATCATCGCTAAACTTCATATCAAGCTCTTCTTCATTGTAGAGTGAAAGAACAATCTTCGAGTCCGCAAAAATAGGGTCATTTTTATATACTTTCTTGAGATACACCGGTAGGAAATGAGAAACCCATCCCTGACAATGAACGATATCGGGCTTCCATCTCAGTTTTTTTACGGTTTCAAGGACGCCTCTGGCGAAAAATATTCCTCTCTCATCGTTATCGGCAAAATAATTGCCCTCGTCATCCTTCCAGATCTGTTTTCTGTGGAAATAGTCTTCGTTGTCAATGAAATAAACCTGCATCCTTGCGGATGAAATCGAAGAAACCTTGATAACGAGCGGTCTGTCAATGTTATTAACAACGATATTCATGCCCGAAAGGCGGATAACTTCGTGCAACTGATTCCTCCTTTCGTTGATACATCCATAGCGCGGCATAAATGAACGGATCTGTTTTCCGCTCTCTTGTGTGCCTTGGGGCAGATATCTACCCACTATGGACATTGGGGTTTCAGGCATATAAGGGAAGATTTCAGAGTTGACAAACAATACTTTTTTACTATTTCTCATATATAATTATTTTAAGGTCACAATTTCTACAAAGATAATCATTTTTTTTTGATTATCTTTGATGCTTGTTAAAACGGATTTATAGTGGTCAAGGAAAAAAACATCATCGGCAAAAGGTTGATACAATCCTACTTATCCTCTGTTATCAGCATCACGTTGGTATTGGTAATCGTTGGTGTTGCGGCTCTTTTTGCAGCAAATGCGGGAGAAATATCACGCTTCTTTAAAGAAAATATGGTGGTTTCCCTGATCCTTGGCCAATCGGTTACTGAAGAGCAGGGTAAGGAGCTGACACAGAGGCTCAATTCGGATCCACAAGTGCTTTCAGCCGACTTCATTTCAAGAGAACGCGGCACAAAGGAGATGGAGGCTCTCCTGGGAGAAGACTTTCTGAGTGTCTTCGAGAGCAATCCCGTCCCCTTGTCCATAGATCTACATCTTAACGGGGATATGGTATCCCGTGATTCGCTTGTCTTCCTTAAGAGCCGTTTTCTGGCAGAACCGGCAGTAGAAGAGGTTGTCTATCAGGAGTCGCTTGTTGAGATTCTCAATGCCAATTTGCGTAAGATAGTTACAATCCTGACTGGTATTGTTGTCGTATTGCTCTTCATCTCCTTCGTGTTGATCAACAATACTGTGCGCCTTGATGTCTATTCGCGCCGCTTTACTATCCATACGATGCGCCTGGTGGGTGCTACACGAGCTTTTATCCGCCGCCCCTTCATGAGGCATGCTCTGGTGCAGGGGGTTGTGTCGGGTCTTTTGGCCGTTGGATGCATTGCCGGAGCGCTATGGTGGGCAGGCACCTCTAGTGAGATCCTGTTGCAAATCCTTGACGAGCGCATTACGGCATTTGTCTTGCTTGGCGTGTTTTTTCTTGCTATCTTGATATGCCAGATTTCTGCATTCTTTGTGGTAAATAAACTGGTCGGTATTGCTAAAGATGATTTGTACTATTAAAAAAGATAAAAGAGATAAATGAGCAATTTTTCACTTTCTTCCAAAAATGTCCGCTTTGTCCTGATAGGACTCATCGTGATGGTGGCGGGCTATATTTTGATGGCTGGAGGCGGCTCTTCCGATCCCAATGTCTTTAATCCGGAGATTTTCAATTTCAGACGATTGGTCCTTTCTCCTCTTTTGGTGATTCTCGGCATTGTGATAGTCATCCTGGCCATTATGAAAAAGCCCCGTGAAGATAGGGATGATAACGAGAAACAATGAGCTGGTTTGAGGCGATAATACTTGGCCTGATTCAGGGATTGACCGAGTTTCTGCCGGTAAGTAGCAGCGGTCACCTGATTATTGTCAAGGAGCTTTTCGGTATTGAGACGCATGATCTGAGTTTTGAGATAGTGGTGCATGCAGCGACCGTACTGAGTACTATTGTTGTGTTTCGCAAATATATATGGGAGTTGCTCCAAGGGTTGTTCAAGTTTAAGTTAAATGAGCAGACCAGGTATATTTTGTTGCTATTGGTTTCGATGATTCCCATAATGATCGTAGGGCTGCTATTTAAGGATTATGTTGAGGAGCTCTTTGGTTCGGGTTTGTTGGTTGTAGGCTTGGCGCTAATGCTTACCTCAATTTTGCTCATTCTCAGTGAGGGCATCAATCGTCGCAGCAAAGATGCGCAACAAGATCGTCCGGTCGGATGGAAGTCCGCTATTTGGATGGGTATTGCACAGGCGGTGGCAGTAATACCCGGCCTGTCGCGTTCCGGTTCTACCATTGCTACGGGGCTCATTTGTGGTGTGAGCAAGGAGCAGGTGACGAAATTTTCCTTTCTGATGGTACTTGTGCCTGTACTTGGAGAGGCTTTTCTTGAGCTTGTCGGGGGTGGATTCGCAGCTTCATCTTCCGCAGGAGCACTTCAGTTGCTGCTTGGTTTTGTTTCCGCTTTCATTTCGGGTCTTTTCGCATGTAAGGTAATGATTGCCATCGTGAAAAAGGCTCGTCTGAAGTGGTTTGCGCTCTATTGTGCTATTGTAGGTGTAGTTTGTGTCGTGTCGAATATATTTTAAATGAGAGAGGAGCTTCATATATTTGTTTCTGATGTTCATCTGGGGATCAATGACGATACTGCTGAGGTTCGCGAGTCGAGGTTTCTGGATTTTCTTAAAAAATTGCCTGAGGAGACGACCGGTCTCTATCTGCTGGGGGATATTTTTGACTTTTGGGTGGAATATCGTGATGTTGTACCCCGTAGTTTGGTTCGTGTGCTGGGTGAATTGGCTGCTCTAAGTGATCGTGGAGTCAAAATCTCATTTTTTTGTGGCAATCACGACTATTGGCTTACCGATTATCTTAGGGAAGAGATAGGTATGGAGGTTATCTATGAACCTCTCATTGTTAGAGAAGTTGCAGGTAAACGTCTTTGTATGGGACATGGAGATGGGCTTGGGAACACCAATCCATTTAGTAAGCTGCTTTTCTCCGCAATAAGGAACAAGTGGCTGATTCGTTTATTGAAATTATTCCACCCATGGTTGATATTCAGATGGGCCCGAAAATGGTCTTCAGCGAGCCGCAACAGTTGTAAGAGAAATAATTATTCTTTTAAGGGCAAAGATTCAAATCTCTACAGATATCTCTGCAAATATGGCGAAGGCAAGGATATAGATTATTATATCTTTGGTCACGTACATTCGCAGATGGAGATTGATGTGGAAAGCGGAGGTACTCTCTATCTTTTAGGAGATTGGAGCGAAGCGGCCTCCTCTCTAAATCTCTCGGGGACATATATAGGTTTTGGCGCCTGTCCGAATATTTCGAAGTAGAGTTCTTCAAATTCGCCTCTTTCCCAGTATCCGACAAGTTCTTCCAGGTCCCTATCTTCGCCGAAGCGGTCGTAAGAGCGCTTTAGGTCCCCTTTGAATAATCGTGCAACACCCTGCCAGAATCCGGCAGTTGCACCGGAGTAGAAGTGCCTTATTATATAATAGGGGGTCATACCGGCCTCCCTGTCAATAAGCCGTATCATCATTAATCCCTGTTTAAGGGAAAGATTCCTGAAAATAGGGTCAAATTCCTTGATCAGGTCATCTTTCATCTTGTTGAGGTATCTCTCCTGCTTTCTTTTGGACATTTTGTCCGTGACGAAAAGAGAGTCGGTATCTTTTATTACTTTGCTTACAAGTAATGCGTAGGGGTATGCCCTGCTGAAATTATAGACCCTTTTGTAATATCTTGTCCACTCACGTTTGCTCATCGTCTGTCGTGGATGGATAACTGATGGCATTATTTCGTCAATGAAGATGGTGTCCCTTCCTTCAATGACATACTGCATCACGTGCCCTTTTGGAGTAGTGACGGTTCTCTGTGCCCTTGCATCAAATGGTTTCAGAAGCAAGAGTATGAGCAGTATGGGTGCCGCATAATAGATATTTGGGACTTTTTTCACAATGCAAATGTAGTAAAAACAAAATAATGGCTACCTTTGGCAAATATAAATGCAATATAAGTGCCATGTTCAACGTAGCCAATTTCACGCCATGGGTTCTATTTACCGATCTCGGTATTATAATGGGCCTTCTTCTGATAGGCAAAATTATCAGAGTTAAAGTCAAACTTGTTCAGAAACTTTTTATACCACCCAGTCTCTTAGCCGGCCTCCTCGGCTTGATATTTGGTCCAAATGGTTTGGGCTGGCTGCCGTTATCAAACTTTATTTCCATTTATCCGGCGGTGCTGATAGCTGTGGTATTTGGAGCTTTGCCACTCTCTTCTCCTAAATTCAAGATGAAGGAGGTGGCGGGCCGCGTAGGTCCGATGTGGGTTTATTCCCAGTTGGGAATGTTGATACAGTGGGCTGTGATGGGCCTTTTCGGCCTGCTGATACTTAAGTTGATATGGCCCAACTTGCATGATGCCTTCGGAGTTATGCTTCCTACAGGCTTTTATGGTGGGCATGGCACTGCAGCAGCCATTGGTGCCGCATTTGATGGACTCGGATGGGATGAAGCCACCTCTCTGGGCATGACTACAGCTACCATTGGTGTGATACTTGCCATAATTGGAGGTCTCTTTTTTATCAAGATGGCAGCCCGAAAGGGGGACACTTCATATATTGTCGATTTTGATGAGCTTCCCGATGAGTTGCGCAGCGGACTTCTCCCCAAGAATAAAAGGGAGCCTTCAGGGGAAATCACTACTTCACCTATTTCTGTTGATTCACTTACATTTCATCTCGCACTCGTGGTGCTGGCCGCATTCGGAGGATATATGGTCAGTCAGGGAGTCAAAGTGTGGTATCCTAAGCTTGAGCTTCCGGTATTCAGTTGTGCATTTATCGTAGGATTGATCCTTAAGAAGATATTTGATGCTACAAAGGTCTCCAAGTATATCGACCCTAAGACGACAGGTTCTATAAGTAGTGCTGCTACCGATCTCCTTGTAGCCTTCGGAGTTGCTTCTATCAAACTCGGTGTAGTGGTGAAGTATGCGGTGCCCCTGATTGTATTATTGGTTGCCGGTATTGTTCTGACTATCTTTATGGTGTTTTACCTTGGGCGACACCTCCACCGCAAGGATTGGTTTGAGAAATCCATCTTCGCCTGGGGGTGGTGGACCGGCACAATGGCGATGGGTATAGCCCTGCTTAGGATTGTGGACCCAAAGATGATGAGTAAGGCACTGGATGATTATGCGCTTGCGTATCTCCCCTGTGCCCCGGTTGAAATATTGCTGATTACTGTTGTGCCGATAATGTTTACGGCGGGACAAGGTTTCTGGTTGACGCTGATATGTTTGATAATCTCTATTCTGTTGATTTTCCTGGCAGTAAGGTTAAAATGGTGGATTCCCACAAAGGATCTTCAACCAGGCAGGCCCCAACAAACGGCATCCAATGAATAAAATCAGGATTCTGGGAGTTTTGGCCATTCTATTGGCTATAACATCTTTTAAGATATATGCACAAGATGATTCTGCGCTGCTTGAGCGGGCAGAGCAGCTTCATAGGGAAATGTTTTCCATCGATACCCATAATGATGCCATCGTCAAATATACACATCCCTGGCGTACGGATGCCGGAGATCGTACTCAGGTAACATTTCCCAAGATGAAGGAAGGGGGACTCGATGCGGCTCTGTTTGCGGTTTTTCTCTCACAGGGTCCCCGCAACCAGCATGCTTATGACAGCGTTATGGCCTATACGGTCAAGGAGATAGAGTTCTTTAAGTCCTATGTGGCAGAGCATAGCTCCGAGGCGGCAATTGCTTATCACTCATCTCACTTTCGGCCTTTAAAGCGACAGGGTAAATCTATTGTTATGTTTGCTCTTGAAAATGCTTACGGCATCGGTACCGATATTCTCAATGTAGAACGTCTCTACAATCTTGGAGTGAGAGCAATCACCCTTACACACAACTACAATAATGATGTAGCCGACTCATCGAAGGACACTATTGCTGAGTGGCACGGACTCTCTCCGTTTGGCTATCAGGTGGTGGAGGAGATGAACCGTCTGGGCATGATAGTCGATGTGTCGCACACTTCTACTGAGACACTCTACGATTGTCTTGAGCATAGTAAGGCACCGATCATAGCGAGCCATTCCAGCGTTAGAGCACTTAAGGATATACCTCGCAACCTAACCGATGAAGAGATATGCGCCATTGCCGACAAGGGAGGGCTTATACAGGTAGCCACCGGACGCTGGTGTCTCTCCAATCTGCCGCGAGAGCAGGTCAATATATCGACCTTCTGTGATCATGTTGAACATGTGCGCAATCTTGTTGGAGCCGACCATGTCGGGATTGGCACCGATTTCGACGGAGGTGGCGGGATGGTGGGCTTTGAAGATGTGTCGAAGATGAAGTATGTTACCGTTGAACTGCTCCGTCGCGGATGGCCGGAAGAAGATATTCGCAAATTCTGGGGAGAAAATTTCTTGAGAGTTCTCAGAGAAGTAGAAAATATTTCACGACAAATCAATCGTTGATTGTCGAAAATGTTCGTTTCGTAAATCGTTGCATTTTTGTAACCGACTGGTTTCAGAGGAATTAGCCATCAAATTTCTCGGTCGAAAGTTTCGCAATTTTTTTATCAAAATAATTTGCAATTCAAATATTTTAATTATCTTTGCAACCCGTGATTTATGAGCCGATTAACATAAGTCGCTGGAAGACAAGAGTTTAGAAATATTTAAGCTATAAAAAAATGTTACAACCGAAAAAAACCAAATTTAGAAGGCAGCAGAAAGGCCGCATGAAAGGCAATGCCCAGAGGGGTAACCAGTTGGCTTTTGGGTCCTTTGGTATTAAGACATTGGAGAGTTGCTGGCTAACAGGCCAACAGCTTGAGGCGGCGCGTCAGGCTGTAGTGCGCTATATGAAGCGTGAAGGTAAGATCTGGATCCGTGTGTTCCCAGACAAACCTTACACAAAAAAGCCTGCAGAGGTACGTATGGGTAAAGGTAAGGGCAGCCCTGAGGGGTTTGTTGCTCCCGTTACTCCCGGTCGTATGATAATAGAAGCTGAGGGCGTTCCTTTGGAGGTAGCAAAAGAGGCACTTCGTCTCGGTGCTCAGAAATTGCCCGTTACCACCAAGTTTGTGGTAAGAAGAGACTACGTTGAATAATTAATGGAGAAGAAGAAATGAAAGCAGCAGAAATTCGTGAAATGGCTATCTCTGACTTGCGAGAGCGCATCAAAGTTGAGAAACACAACCTCAACCACCTTAAGATGAACCATGTAATCTCTCCGCTGGAAGACACTTCCAAGATCAAGAAGCTTAAAACCGACATTGCCAGAATGATCACAATATTGGCTGAAAAGGAATCACAGAACTAAAATAGACTTTAATAATGGAAAGAAATCTTCGTAAAGAAAGAATCGGTATTGTGGTAAGCAACAAAATGGACAAGTCTATTGTAGTTGCTGTAAGGACAAAAGAGAAACACCCGATTTACGGAAAGTTCGTAAGCAAAACCACAAAATTTGTCGCTCAGGATGATAAGAACGAGTGCAGCGAAGGAGACACCGTACGCATCATGGAAACACGTCCGCTGAGTAAGACTAAACGCTGGAGATTAGTAGAAATCGTAGAAAAAGTAAAATAATATGATACAACAGGAATCACGTTTGTTGGTGGCAGATAACAGCGGTGCAAAGGAGGTCCTCTGTATCCGTGTTTTGGGCGGCACACGCCGTCGTTATGCCGGAGTAGGTGACAAGATAGTTGTTGCCGTGAAGAGCGCCATCCCTGGTGGAAACACCAAGAAAGGTGCAGTTTCTAATGCTGTGGTAGTACGTACCAAGAAAGAAATTCGTCGCGCTGACGGTTCTTACATTCGTTTTGATGACAACGCCTGCGTTCTCCTCAACAAGTCTGATGAGGTTATCGGCACCCGTATTTTCGGTCCCGTAGCTCGCGAGTTGCGTGAAAATTATATGACTATCGTCTCACTTGCCCCTGAGGTACTATAAAGGAGGAATCGAATTATGACAAAGTTACATATCAAGAAAGGCGACACCGTATATGTAAACGCCGGGAACGATAAGGGTAAGACCGGTAAAGTTCTCGAGGTGATTACAAAGAAGAATCGCGCCATCGTTGAAGGAGTCAACATGGTAAGTAAACATACAAAACCCAATTCACAATACCCTCAAGGTGGTATTATTAAACGAGAGGCTAGTGTGCATGTTTCCAACCTACAGGTTGTAGATCCTGTTAAAGGAGGTCCTACCAGGATCGGTCGTCGTCGCAATGAAGACGGCAAGCTTGTTCGTTATGCCAAAAAATCAGGAGAGGAGATCAAGTAATGGCAAAAGAGAAGAAAACCCAGGAAAAGGCAGGTCCTACAATGGACCAGATCAATTATGTTCCTTCTTTGCAGAAGAAATATAGAGAAGAAATAGTAGGTAAGCTGATGAAAGAGTTTTCCTACACCTCTGTAATGCAGGTTCCCAAGTTGGTGAAGATTACTCTCAACCAGGGCGTAGGTGCAGCAACCCAGGACAGGAAACTTGTAGAGGTGGCACAACAAGAACTATCTCTTATTGCAGGTCAGAAGGCAGTACAGACTACCTCAAGAAAAGACGTCTCCAACTTTAAACTCCGCAGAGGAATGCCCATTGGGGTGAAAGTTACCCTTCGCGGAGTTAAGATGTATGAGTTCCTTGAGAGGCTTATTGCCGTTTCCCTTCCCCGTATCAGGGACTTCAAGGGTATCTCCGAGAATTTCGACGGTCGTGGCAATTATACCCTCGGTATTAAGGAGCAGATTATTTTCCCCGAGATCGACATTGATAAGATCGTTAAGGTGATGGGTCTGGAGGTTACGTTTGTGACTACTGCAAACAAAGACGAAGAGGCTTATGCTCTCCTCCGTGAATTTGGTTTACCCTTTAAGAATATTAAGCACAATTAATAAGATATGGCAAAAGAATCAATGAAAGCTCGCGAAGTAAAACGCGCAAAATTAGTAGCCAAGTATGCTGAGAAACGTAAAGCTTTGAAAGAAGCGGGAGATTGGGCAGCCCTTGATAAGCTCCCCAAAAACTCCAGTCCTTGCAGACTTCACAACCGTTGTTCGATCACCGGTCGTCCCAAGGGTTATATGCGTAAGTTCGGCATTAGTCGTATTCAGTTCCGTGAGATGGCATCCAAAGGCCTTATCCCGGGAGTGAGGAAAGCTAGCTGGTAAGAGATTTAAACCAAAATATATTAACAACATTGGATATCGGGCGTCCTTATAGGCGTCGAATCTTAAAAACAAACAAAAATGACTGATCCAATTGCAGATTTTTTGACCAGAATTCGAAATGCGTATCTCGCACGTCACAAGACAGTTGAGATCCCCTCTTCGAAAATGAAAGTGGAGATGACCCGTATTCTCCATGAGCAAGGTTATATCCTGGCTTATAAAGTTGTAGAAGGCAAACCTTTCAACACTATTAAGATTGCTCTCAAGTATCATCCTGAGACCCAAATACCGGCAATCAAAAAGATTATCCGCGTAAGCTCCCCCGGTTTGAGACAGTACACCAACGTGGCCAATATGCCCCGTGTACTCAACGGCCTGGGTATCGCAATTCTCTCTACCTCCAAAGGTGTCATAAGCAACAAGGAAGCGAGAGATCTCAATGTAGGCGGTGAGGTGCTTTGCTATGTTTACTAATAGTTAGTTACAAATTATAATAATTATAAAAATGTCAAGAATTGGAAAATTACCTGTAAACCTACCTGCAAACGTCTCGGTTTCAATCGAAGAGGGCAATGTAGTGAAGGTTAAAGGACCGCTCGGCGAATTGACCCAGAAGGTTGATCCTGAAATAGAGGTATCTGTCGATGCGGGAGTCCTTACAGTAAAACGTCCTACAGACCAGCCACGCCACCGTTCGATGCACGGTCTATACCGTTCCCTCATCAACAATATGGTAGTTGGAGTATCTGAAGGTTTTACTGTACAACAACAATTGGTTGGCGTAGGTTTCAACGTTGCAGTAAACGGACAGACCATAGTTTTTAACCTCGGTTTCTCTCACGAGATTCATTTTCAGCTTCCTGATGAGGTTAAGGCTGAGGCTCCGGCTGTAAGGAAGGGCCAGCTCCCAATTTTAATTATGAAAAGCCACGACAAGCAACTTCTCGGTACGGTAGCAGCTAAGGTGCGCTCATTGCGTAAGCCTGAACCTTACAAGGGCAAGGGTATCAAGTTCGTAGGCGAACAACTACGTCGTAAAGCCGGCAAGACGGCAAGCGCCGCCAAATAATAGGAGATAAAGTTATGGCATTGAATAAGATAGAAAGAAGAAAGAGAATACACTACCGCATACGCAAAGTCGTAAACGGCACTCCCGAGAGACCGAGAATGGTGGTGTTCAGAAGCAACAAGCAGATCTATGTTCAGGTTATTGATGACGTGAACTCCGTTACTCTCGCTTCCGCAGCTTCCAACGACAAGGCTCTTGTTGAGCAGTGTAAAGGGAAGAGCGGCATTGAGGCAGCACAGATCGTTGGAAAGGCAGTTGCAGAGCGTGCAATAGCTAAAGGTATTACTACCGTATCTTTCGACCGCGGAGGTTACCTTTATCACGGAAGAGTTAAAAGTTTGGCAGATGCTGCCCGCGAGGGTGGTCTTAAATTCTAAGGAGATATTATGGCAAATTCTAATGTAAAGAGAGTAAAGACTACTGATCTTGAGTTGAAGGATAGATTAGTGGCTGTTCGTAGAGTAACCAAGGTAACAAAGGGTGGACGTAATTTCAGTTTCGCCGCCATTGTAGTCGTTGGTGACGAGAACGGAGTAGTAGGATATGGCCTTGGAAAGGCAAATGAAGTAACTACCGCCATCTCCAAAGGTATTGAGGATGCTAAGAAAAACCTCGTAAGGATTCCCCTCAGCAAGAGGACGATTCCCCATGAGCAGTCGGCCAAATTCGGTGGCGCAAGAGTATTCATGAAGCCTGCAGCTCCCGGTACGGGAGTAAAGGCCGGTGGTGCTATGCGTGCTGTATTCGACTCGGTTGGCGCACACGACGTTCTTGCTAAATCTAAAGGTTCATCAAATCCTCACAACTTGGTAAAGGCCACAATAGCCGCCCTTACAGAGATGCGTGATGCATATACTGTTGCCGGTCTTCGTGGTATTCCGATGAGTAGGGTATTTAACGGATAAGGAGGAAGAATAAAATGACTAAAGTAAGAGTTACTCAAATAAGGAGCCGCAACGGTGCGACTAAAAGACAGATCGCAAACCTCGTCTCCCTGGGCATACGCAGGATTAATCACACCGTAGAGGTGGAGCTTACTCCTGTTACTAAAGGTATGATTGAAAAAGTTCTTCACCTTGTTAAAGTTGAAGAGGTAAAGTAAAGGAGGAATAAAGATGAAATTGAATACACTTAAACCTGCAAAAGGTTCCAGAGGAAGAGTGAAGCGCGTAGGCCGTGGTCCCGGTTCGGGTCTTGGTAAGACTGCAACCCGTGGTATGAACGGTGCAAAGTCACGCTCCGGTTACTCCCGTCAGGCTGGTTTTGAAGGCGGCCAGATGCCTTTACAGAGACGAGTTCCAAAGTTCGGTTTTAAAAACCCGACCAGAGTGGAGTATAGAGCAGTTAATCTCTCTGCGCTTCAGGCAGCTTGCGAGAAACACAATCTCACAACTGTGGATATCGATACTATGATTGCGATAGGCCTCGCCGGCAAAAATGATCTCGTGAAGATTCTCGGCAATGGTGAGCTTACCGCAAAACTTGATGTTACTGCTAATGCCTTTTCCGCCACAGCTATCAGGAAAATTGAGGATGCCGGCGGAACTGCTAATAAAATCTGATCCTTATGAAAAGATTTTTCCAGACAATAGCAAACATCTTTAAGATTGAAGAGCTCCGTAAAAGGATTCTCTATACACTGGGGTTGATTGTAATTTACCGTTTAGGAAGTTACATCGTTCTCCCCGGCATTGATGGCTCTATGTTGGCAAACTTGCAGAGCCAGTCTTCTGAAGGTCTGCTGGGACTATTGAATATGTTCTCCGGTGGTGCCTTCGGTAACGCCTCAATATTTGCATTGGGCGTTATGCCTTACATCTCCGCGTCTATCGTTATTCAGCTTTTGGCTGTAATGCTCCCCTTCTTTCAGCGCCTACAGCGCGAAGGTGAGAGTGGACGCAGGAAGATGAATCAGTACACACGTTACCTTACAATCCTGATCCTGTTGATCCAGGGTCCGGCCTATATTGCAAACCTTACCAACCAGCTTCCTCCGGAGGCATTTGTTGCCACTATTGGTAGAGGATGGTATGGTATTTTTGTAACAATGGTGTTGATTGGAGGTACGATGTTTGTTATGTGGTTGGGTGAAAGAATTACAGACCGCGGCATTGGTAATGGTATTTCCCTGATCATTATGGTGGGTATCGTAGCACGTCTTCCGATGGCGTTGTGGATCGAGCTTACAGAGAAATTTAATTCAACGACAGGCGGTATTCTTATGTTTATCGTCGAATTGTTGATACTATTCTTTGTGTTTGTAGCCAGTATCGCACTCGTACAGGCTGTGCGTAAGATTCCCGTTCAATATGCCAAACGTGTTATTGGCAATAAGCAATATGGCGGAGTACGGCAGTATATCCCGTTAAAGATTAATGCTGCCGGTGTAATGCCGATTATCTTTGCGCAGGCTTTGATGATTTTCCCGCTCATATTCTCAAACTTTAATGCTACCAAGGGCTTTGCGGCAGTAATGTCCAACACGGCCGGTTTTTGGTACAACTTCGTCTTTGCACTGATGGTTATCTTGTTTACCTATTTCTACACCGCTATTACGGTAAACCCGACCAACATGGCAGAAGAGATGAAGAAGAATGGCGGATTTATTCCCGGTGTTAAGCCAGGAAGAAAGACCGCTGAATACATTGACACGATAATGTCGCGAATTACGCTTCCGGGTTCCATTTTCCTGGCACTCGTAGCTATTTTGCCGGCATTTGCGATGATGCTCGGAGTTAACAACCAGTTTGCACAGTTTTACGGTGGAACATCATTGTTGATCCTCGTGGGTGTTATTCTGGATACTCTCCAGCAGATCGAGAGTCACCTATTAATGCGTCACTACGATGGTCTCATGAAGACGGGACGTCTCAGAGGCCGTTCGGGTATGTAATTGATTGATAAGTTCTTTAGAGTATGTCAAAGCTCAAAACTGAAGAAGAATTGGCAATCATCAGGGAAAATGCCCTGTTGGTTTCCAAGACCCTGGCTGAGGTCGGAAGACATATTGCTCCCGGGATCACAACAAAAGAGTTGGATTTCATTGCGGAGAAGTATATAAGAGAGGCAGGAGCGGAGCCGGGCTTCTTGGGTTACGGAGGTTTTCCCTATACGTTGTGTATTTCCATCAACGATACGGTGGTTCACGGCTTTCCTTCAGACTACAAATTGCAGGAAGGTGACATCATATCTGTGGATTGTGGCACAAAATATAGGGGATTCAATGGAGACTCTGCCTATACTTTCGCTGTAGGAAAGATCAGCGATGAGGATGCGAGACTCCTGGAAGTCACAAAGGCTTCTCTCTATTTGGGCATAGAGCAGGCAGTCAGCGGTAAGCGCACAGGCGATATCGGCTTTGCCATTCAGTCCTATGTTGAGAACTGTGGGTTTTCAGTGGTCAGAGAGTTGGTCGGTCACGCCATCGGCCGCAATCTTCACGAAAGCCCGGAGGTCCCCAATTATGGACTTAGGGGCAAGGGTGTCAAACTCCGCGAAGGTATGGTCATTTGCATAGAGCCTATGGTCAACGCCGGAGGCAGGGAGGTTTACCTGGACGATAACGGTTGGGCTGTACGTACGGTTGATGGCAGAAAGTCGGCACATTTCGAGCAGATGGTTGCAATCAAAAAAGGAGCTCCGGAGATCTTGTCAACATTTGAATTTATTGAAAACTACTAATAACCACAGTCAAATTAATACACAATTGTTATAATATGCCAAAACAACAAGCAATAGAACAAGAAGGAACAGTAATTGAAGCCCTATCTAATGCGATGTTCAGAGTCGAGCTCGACAACGGACACGTAATCACCGCACACATTTCGGGTAAAATGCGTATGCATTATATCAGAATCTTACCGGGAGACAGAGTAAGGGTCGAAATGTCTGCGTATGATTTGACCAAGGGAAGAATTTCTTTCAGATATAAATAATAAAACTTACACAAATGAAAGTAAAAGCATCCATAAAGAAGCGTAGTGAGGATTGTAAAATTGTAAAGCGCAAAGGGCGCTTGTATGTAATTTGCAAGAAGAATCCTAAATTCAAAATGCGCCAGGGATAATTTTTTAATTTGTAATAATATTAAAGTAAAAAATAGATTATGGCAAGAATAGCCGGAGTTGATTTACCGAACAACAAACGCGGAGAGATAGGTTTGACCTACATCTTCGGTATCGGTCGCAGTTCTGCAAAAAAGATCCTCACGGATCTGGATATAGATCCTGATACCAAGGTTAAGGATTGGAATGACGACCAGATTACAGCAATCCGTACGAAGATTGCAAATGAGTATAAAATTGAAGGTGAGCTTCGTTCATCCGTTCAGTTGAACATCAAACGTCTGATGGATATCGGATGTTATAGGGGTATCCGTCACCGTATCGGTCTTCCCGTACGCGGTCAGAGTACCAAGAACAACGCACGTACACGCAAAGGTCGTAAAAAGACTGTTGCAAATAAGAAGAAAGCAACTAAATAAGAGATTTGAATTATGGCAAAGAAAACTACAACAAGCAAGAAAAGAGTTGTTAAAGTTGATGCTTATGGTCAAGCTCATATTTCATCGACTTTCAACAACGTGATCGTTACTATCACAAATAGTACCGGCCAGGTGATTAGTTGGTCATCTGCAGGTAAGATGGGCTTTAGGGGCTCCAAGAAGAATACCCCTTATGCAGCCCAGGTAGCCGCTCAAGATTGCGCCAAGGTTGCGTATGATCTCGGATTACGCAAGATTAAGGCATATGTGAAGGGTCCGGGAGCAGGCCGTGAGTCTGCAATCCGCACTATACACGGAGCAGGAATTGAAGTTACCGAGATAGTTGATGTTACTCCTCTGCCCCACAACGGTTGTCGCCCTAAAGGCCGCCGCAGAGTATAATCTTAACAACCTTAAAGCAATAATAATATGGCAAGATATATAGGGCCCAAAACCAAAATAGCCCGCAAATTTGGAGAGCCTATCTTTGGTCCGGACAGGCAGTTTGAGAAGAAGAACTATCCTCCCGGACAGCATGGACAGGCCAGGAAACGTAAGAAAACCTCAGAGTATGGTATCCAGCTCGCTGAGAAGCAAAAAGCAAAATATACCTATGGTCTTCTTGAGAGACAATTCCGTAACCTATATGGTAAGGCAAACAGGATGAAAGGTCGTACAGGTGAGAACCTTATCCTTCTCCTTGAGTCTCGTCTTGATAATATAGTTTATCGCCTCGGAATAGCTCCCACAAGGGCAGCTGCAAGGCAGCTTGTGACACATCGTCACATCACCCGCAATGGTGAGGTTTGCAATATTCCTTCAACCATTGTAAAACCCGGTGAAACTGTAGGAGTTCGCGAACGCTCAAAGAGCCTGGAAGTGATTCAGGAGAGTCTTTCACGTTCATCCGGCAACTACTCCTGGCTTGAGTGGGATGCTGCAAAACTCCAGGGTAAATTTACCAATGTTCCTTTAAGAAGCGAAGTTCCTGAAAATATCAACGATCAACTTATTGTAGAGTTGTATTCCAAGTAACCCTTGCTTATATAGCGTAAACACTAATAAAATTTAAAAGTATGGCAATTTTAGCATTTCAAAAACCGGATAAGGTAATAATGCTCGACGCAACAGATACCTTCGGTCGTTTCGAATTCCGCCCTCTGGAGCCCGGATATGGTATAACCGTAGGTAATGCTCTCCGTCGTATACTGCTCTCTTCTTTGGAAGGCTTTGCCATCACCTCAATAAGGATCGACGGTGTAAGTCACGAATTTGACACTATCCCCGGTGTTATTGAGAGTGTTGTTGACATTATTCTCAACCTCAAGCAGGTTCGCCTCAAGAGGATGATTGATGATGTTGACAGTGAGATGGTCAGTGTGACTGTTAGTGGTAAGCAAGAATTTACTGCTGAAGATATTTCCAAGAATTTATCCTCTTTTAAAGTTCTGAATCCCGATCTTCACATCTGCTCAATGGAGCCTTCAGTCAAACTCAATCTTGAGCTGAGGATTGGTAAAGGCAGAGGTTATGTCCCTTCAGAAGAAAATAAAGTGGACAATGCTCCTTTAGGAACAATTGCAATCGATTCGATTTTTACTCCTATCAGGAATGTGAAATATTCGGTCGAAGATTGGCGTGTTGAGCAAAAGACTGACTATGAGAAGCTCAACATCGAGATTACCACAGATGGCTCAATCCATCCGAAGGATGCCCTTAAAGAGGCAGCCGCTATTCTGATTCAGCACTTCTGGCTATTTTCCGATGAGAAGATTACACCGGAGACCGAGGTGGAACAGGAGAGCAAACAACTTGATGAGGAATCGATGCGTATGCGTCATATTCTTCTCACCAAGCTCTCTGATATGGAACTCTCAGTTAGGGCACTAAACTGCCTGAAAGCTGCAAATATCGAGACATTTGCCGATTTGGTTTGCCATCAGAGGACAGATTTGATGAAATTCAGAAATTTTGGTAAAAAATCGCTCAATGAGATTGATATGCTCATGGATAGATTGAAACTGAACTTCGGAATGGATATCACTAAGTATAATATTGAAATAAAAGCACAAGAAAATGAGGCACAATAGATCAGTAAAGAGTTTGGGACGTAAAAGCGGACACCGAAAGGCGATGCTTTCCAACATGGCATCATCTCTTATCCTTCACAAGAGGATCGAGACTACTCTTCCGAAGGCCAAAGCCCTGAGAGTCTATGTTGAACCGCTTATTACCAAGTCAAAAGAAGATACTACACACTCACGCCGCATAGTATTTAGTTATTTGAAACAGAAAGAAGCGGTTGCTGAGCTCTTCCGCGTTGTTGCTCCTAAAGTTGCCGATCGTCCGGGTGGATATACACGTATTATCAAAAATGGTTTCCGTCTTGGCGACGCAGCAGATATGGCATATATTGAGTTGGTGGATTTCAATGAAACGGCCCTTGCGGGCGATGAGCCTGTAAAAGAGGCAGTAAAGAAACCTTCTACCCGCCGTAGTCGCTCCAGAAGGAGTTCAACAAAGAGTGTTGAGAAGAAAGTTGAGGAAAGCGTAGAGAGCACTGAGGTGAGCGAAGAAACGAGTGAAAAAGCGAGTGAAGAAGCTACAGCCAAAGCACCTAAAGCTACTAAAACGGCTACCAAAACAGCTTCTAAGGCTGCCCCCAAGACTGCTACAAAGGCACCTGCCAAGAAAGCAACTTCTAAGGCAGCTCCTAAGAGCACCGGTAAGGTGGCAGCAAAAGCACCTGCTAAGAAAGTTACCGCTCCCCGAAAGACCGGTAACGCATAGCTCGAAGAGTGACGTAAAAACAGAGATGGCCGACTTAAAATCGGCCATCTCTGTTTTTACTGAGTGTGTAGTATGTAGTGTGTAGTGGTGCGGGTTGCGCGTTGCGGGTTATGTGTTACGGGTTGCGGGGTTTTGACAGAAAATATTAATTAACAGGGGCCAAAATTGGCTGTCATATTGGGTTGACAATAGGCTACTTCCTCAAGAAGATATAACACATTGTTTAAATAAAATATCTTATCCCAATTCTTGACCTGTAAAACATAATTATCATAGCCTCCTTCACTCTTAACTACTGCTTTATCCTCAAACACATAGCGAACTTCGTCTATTGAATATCCTTTCTTTAACCCCAAAAGCAATTCACCGGTCAGATAATTGGGTGTATGCTTGTCCATAGTATAAGCGGGCATGGCATTAATTACGGCAGGTTGGCGCTTAACTTTTTTAAGCGATAATTTGCTATTGACAATCACAAGATAATCTTCTTCGATAAAAGTCTCTACATATTCTATTTTTGGGTTTTCTTTTAGTTTCTGCAATGCTGTTTCAAACATCTGCGTAGTATCTAACTGAATTACAAACTTGCCGACAATTTCATACATATATATTTTTTCATAATCGCCGACCAAATAATATTGTTCTGCACCGAGTTCAAAAGAAGATTCCTGTGGCTCTTCTTTCCCACATCCTGAAAAACCAAGCAGCATTAAGGATGAAATTAGAAACAGATGAATTTTTTTCATTTTTTCTCTATTTTGTAATTTTTCAACAAATAGCCCCTAAAATGTATTTTATACTCCGGTGCCGGTAGTATTGGATAACATGAGTATAACTCTCCATTGACTATATTAACTCTTTGACCATTTTTCTTATTCTCTTTCGGCAAATCTACATAAGGGATGTAAATATAATCTGAACTATGTCCTTTAGAATTCCATTCTTGAACATTTAAATTATTAATATCCTCCTCTCTTATAGAAATAATGTATCGATTTATTTCCTCATAATAAACAATTACACCATCTACATTATCGATTTTTTTTACAAAATCAGACTTTGCACAATAGTAACAATTATTTGTATTTCCACATTCTTTCTCACACCCCACCCCCGAAATTAGGGCAGTAAGAACTATAAATAGTGGCATTTTCGTTCTCATGATTTATAGTATAATGAGAATTTTAAAAATAATAACTTATCTCTAATATATATACGCATTGACTAACGAAATACTTCTATTACTGATTTAAAATTGTGCAACAAAAAACTCTCGCTGATGCAATATCAACGAGAGCCTTTTTTGTGTGTTGCGGGGTTCGGGTTGCGTGTTGCGGGGTTTACCGCACACGCCCCCGCACCGCGGAACTCGCACCACGCACCTCTGGTAACTACACCGTAGTTATCAGATTACGGTCTCCGTAACCGTTGTCAACACGTGCCACATGTGGCCAGAACTTGTTGTCACGAATCCACTCGAGAGGATATGCGGCCTGTTTGCGGGTGTATGGATGCGTCCATTCATCTGAGCAAACTTCACATGCTGTATGGGGCGCCATTTTAACAGGATTGTCATCCTTGTCAAGACGGCCGGCCTTGATATCCTCGCACTCGGCTACGATATACTTCATTGCCTCTATAAACCTGTCGAGTTCAGGTAATGACTCGCTCTCTGTGGGCTCAACCATCAGTGTCTCGTGTACCGGGAATGAGAGAGTAGGAGCATGGAATCCAAAGTCCATAAGACGCTTGGCTATATCAGTTGCATCCACTCCGTACTCTGAACGGAAATGTCTGAAATCTACGATACACTCGTGTGCCACACGGCCTTTAGCTCCTTTATAGAGGGTTTTAAGCTCCGGCTCCAGTCTCGCAGCCACATAGTTGGCATTCAGAATAGCAATTTCAGTAGCCTTGCGTAGTCCATCAGCCCCGAGCAACTTGATATAGGCGTGTGTAATGGGGAGTAGCAGAGGGCTGCCGTAAGGAGCTGCGGAAACAGCAGTTATATTTACTCCGCCACACTCCGGCACCACGGGGTGACCGGGGAGATAAGGAGTAAGGTGTTTTGCTACGCAGATAGGGCCTACACCTGGGCCACCGCCACCGTGAGGCATCGCAAAGGTCTTGTGAAGATTGAGGTGACATACGTCAGCACCTATGAACCCCGGGTTGGTGAGACCTACCTGAGCATTCATATTGGCGCCATCCATATAGACCTGGCCGCCGTTTTCATGGATTATGTTACAAATCTCACGGATTTCAACCTCAAATACACCATGTGTGGAAGGATAGGTAATCATTATTCCGGCCAGATTGTCGCGATTGGCAACTGCCTTTTCGCGAAGATCATCAACATCGATGTTGCCATTTTCATCACAGCCCACAAGAACGATATTATAGCCTGCCATAGCTGCTGAGGCCGGATTTGTGCCATGTGCAGAGGTGGGTATGATGATTATGTTGCGGTGTTCCTCACCCTTTGAAAGGTGATATGCGCGTATTGTCATAAGACCTGCAAACTCTCCTGCAGCACCGCTATTGGGTTGAAGTGAACAACCGTCTAGTCCTGTAATTACTGCAAGGTCACGCTCGAGCTCTTTTATTACCTTTAGTGTCCCCTCTACCTGGTCGGTAGGTGCGAAGGGATGCAGATTGCCAAATTCACTCCAGCTCATAGGCATTACCTCTACTGCAGCATTAAGCTTCATTGTGCAGCTGCCGAGAGGTATCATGGAGTGAGTGAGAGAAATATCACGGCGCTCCAGTTTCTTGATGTAACGCATCAGCTCTGTTTCAGAGTGATATTTGTTGAAGATTTCCGAGGTAAGGATGGGCGTCTCCCTCTTCATAAATGAAGGTTCTGCCGGAATACCCTCGCAAAGAGCTACACAGCCGAAAATCTTCGCTATCATGGCTGCCTCTTCGCAAGTGGAAAGTTCGTCAAAACTGATGATTATAGTGTCATCTGAGGTATAGCAGAAGTTGATGCCTGCCTCTTCCGCTCTGGTATTGATCTCTGCAGGATCAAATTCAATGCCCTCTGCACCAATGATTTCGATAGTGTCAAAGAAGTCGTTCGCTGCAAGTTTATAGCCCCCTTTGCGAAGCATATCTGCCACCGCATGGGCACAGCTGTATACCTTCAACGCTATCTTTCGTATGCCTTCGGGACCGTGATATAATGCAAACATTCCCGCCATTGTAGCCATCAGAGCGGTAGCTGTACAGATGTTGGAAGTAGCCCTTTCCCTTTTGATGTGCTGTTCGCGTGTCTGGAGGGCAAGGCGCACTGCAGAATTGCCGTGACGATCTACAGAGACACCTACGATACGACCGGGCATATTACGTTTGAATTTATCTGATGTAGCCATAAAACCGGCCGTGGGTCCACCAAAGCCCATCGGAAGTCCAAATCTCTGGGCTGTGCCTACTGCTATGTCAGCACCCCAGGCAGCGGGTTCTTTGAGTAGTGCAAGTGCCAGGAGGTCGCAGTATGCAGTCACAAGGATTCCTTTTTCGTGAGCTTTGGCGCAGAATGAACTGTAATCCCTTACCTCGCCGTTTGCTGCGGGATATTGGAGAATGGCTCCGTAGCATTTTTCGTCAAATTGATAATCGGTGTAATTACCGAGCACTATTTCAATGTCGAGGGCTGCTGATCTTGTTTCAAGTACCGAAAGCACCTGGGGGAAGATGTTGTTGTCCACAAAGAGTATGTTTTTGCCTGCTTTTACTGCATCTCGGCTGCGGAGTTCATACATCATTCTCATAGCTTCGGCTGCGGCTGTGGCGTCATCCAACATTGAGCAGTTGGAGAGATTGAATCCTGTCAGAGATGAGATCATTGTTTGAAAATTGATCAACGCCTCGAGACGTCCCTGTGAAATTTCTGCCTGGTAGGGGGTGTAAGAGGTGTACCAGGAGGGATTCTCCAAAATGTTGCGAATGATTACGGCAGGTGAAGCAGTGCCATAATACCCCATTCCGATCATCGAGCGGAAGGGTTTATTGAGGGATGCGGTCTCTTTGAGACGTGCTGTGTATTCGTGTTCCGAGAGAGCAGGATCAAGAGCCAAAGGCTCTTTCAAGAGAATGTCTTCGGGCACGGTCTCTTTTATGAGTTCATCAAGTGATGCTACTCCGAGATATTCCAGCATCTTTTTTTCCTGGGCTTCACTCGGACCATTATGTCTGTTAACGAATTTATGTGGCATGTTTTATATAATTAATATGTTGTTGTCAATCTTACAAAGGTAATCAGTTAATATTTCATTTCCAATCCAAATCAGTCGTTATCTCCATCTCTCCAGATCGAGACGCACATAGATGAAAAGCAGAATGGTAAATGCCCAAAGGCTGCTGCCCCCATAACTTAAAAATGGCAACGGAATCCCTATAACGGGCATAAGACCAATAGTCATTCCTATATTTATCAGGAGATGCATCAGCAGGATAGAGGCGACACAATAGCCATAGACGCGTATAAATCGGTCTCTTTGTTTTTCAGCAGAATTGATAAGTCTTATAAGCAAAATCAGAAATAGTACCAGCACCGTCAGAGAGCCGGCAAACCCCCATTCTTCACCGATAGTACAGAAAATAAAATCGGTACTTTGTTCCGGAACAAAGTCAAAACGAGTCTGAGTGCCTCGCAGGAAGCCTTTTCCAAAAAAACCTCCAGAACCAATGGCAATCATCGATTGGTGGACATTGTAACCATATCCCATAGGATCATCCTTGATACCCAGAAGCACCTCGATACGCCCTCTTTGGTAATCCTTCAACACATGGTCAAAGAAGAAATCTACCGAAAAGACAAGCGAGATACCCACTATGATGCTTAATATTGCATTGCGCAATAGCTTTCGTCGCTTTATTAATGATATTACCAGGAACCACAGTATAAAAGGCGCAAGAGCCAAAACCAGCCAGATCTCCATAGGGTATTTGCTGAAAAAGTCTTTCAGAGCAATTGCAAATTCACCCGGACCCTCCTTTTTAGAGGAAACATTCCCAAGATCCGGAGTTGTAGCCAAATCATCCACAGGGTCATCTGCATCAATTCCCAGAGCGATGATCTCTTCTGAGGGCTTATCAGTAGCGTCAATGCCATTAATAAGAGAAGGAACAAACCCCAGCAGCACTACTAGTGGCACAATCAACACTGCCAACCATTTTTTTCGCGTGACAAGTGAGGCGGAAAAGCCAACCAGTCCCACAACTATTAAAATTGAAATATAGGGTGAAAAGAGTAGCGTAGTTATAAATAATGCAATTACAGATAATCCAAAAATCAGCAACCATCCCGACATCCCCTCGCGGTAAAATACCAATAAAAATCCAAGATAGACCAGTGCAGTACCGGTCTCCTTCTCCAGAACTATACTTAACATCGGTATGCAGAGAACCAGAAATGCTTTTATTGCATCAGAGATGTTTTTAAAGCTGAAGTCAAATTTGCTGCTCATCAGGTGAGCCAGCGCCAAAGAGGTTGTAATCTTGGAAAACTCCGCAGGCTGCACCCTCATACTGCCTATCTGCAACCAGCTGTTGGAGCCCTTGACATTGGTTCCGATAAATAT
>JAAZMM010000122.1 GCA_012798805.1 Bacteroidales bacterium | reverse complement strand
GTGAACAAGGTGAACAGGGTAACCCCGGCCAGGATGGCGATGCCAACCTTACTATTTCCGAAGAAGGTGGTGTTGTAACTATCGTTTATAAGGGAGTAACTTATACTCTGCCTAAATATGTGACCAAGATGACTTTCACTACATCCAAGGCCATTGGAGAAAAGGTAAAGTTGCAAATTTTCTCTGAAGGGACTGATCCTGCCGACATTTGGATTGACCTGAACAATAATGGCGTCAATGATGACGGCGAGGCGCTAACTGAGTTTTACTCTGATATTGAATATACTCTCGGTTCGCAAACGGTAACCATTTACGGCAAAGTCAATAAACTGAGCTGCAGAAATAATCAACTCACTTCACTTGATGTAAGTCAAAATACCGCTTTGGAAGAGTTGGATTGTTTCTACAACCAACTTACTTCACTTGATTTAAGCCAAAATACTGCGTTGGAATGGTTGGACTGTGCTACAAACCAACTCACTTCACTTGATGTAAGCAACAATACTAAGTTGTATCATCTGGACTGTTTTCACAACCAACTTACTTCACTTGATGTAAGCCAAAATACCGCGTTGCTATGGTTTACGTGCCCTGACAACCAACTCACCTCGCTTGATCTAAGCAACAATACTAAGTTGCAGGTTTTTGACTGTAGCTACAACCAACTCACCTCGCTTGACTTAAGCAAAAATGCTGAGTTGGAGTCTCTGCACTGCTACCACAACCAACTCACCTCGCTTGATGTAAGCCATAATACTGAGTTGGAGTCTCTGAACTGCTACGATAATAAAATATCCGGTGGCAATATGACTGCGTTGGTCAACAGCCTTCCTGATAGAACCGGTAAGAAAGCCGGTGATTTTCGGGTAATTGCCGTGGGATCCGGCGACGAGCAGAATGCTATCAATGCCACCCAAGCAGTAAAGGCCAAGAGCAAGAACTGGTCCGTGCTGGATTACAAGGACAACCCCTACACTCCATGAAGTTAAGGGAAAACTCATTAGAGACCTCGTAATGTGGTCTTTTTAGAAAACAGTCGAGGGTGTCGCTTAAAACGACACCCTCAATTTGTTTTTATAACTATTCAATGACATTCTGTTTTCCAAAAAACTTAAGTATATTTGTATTATGCTTTGGTAGGAATAACTTGTAGCTTTTCTTATAGCTTACAAGCATTTATTTAAAGCGATACTTGTTTTAACACCTTTATAATCAAACAATTTTGTATCGCATATATGATATTAAAGATTTTAATCTAAGCGAGACAAGGTTATACTTTTTTCGTTTGGTCGGGGTTTTGACATTTCTTTTTTCCTTCAACTGTCTATCCATTTGTGAGGAAATGCCTGCCCTCCCATTGATATCAACCCCTCAAAGCTACACTTTCAACGAAATAAAACACCATAACGGTTCTTCCATTCGTAATGTACGCGACCTTCTGCAAGATCAACGGGGCTATATTTGGATGGCAAGTGATCACGGATTGATACGATACGACGGACACGATTTTAAAATTTTCAAACATAGGCCTAACGACGACAATTCCATTGTAGATAATGAGTTATTATCGGTTTATATGCTGGGAGATACGCTATTATGTGTGGGCGCTGTGCATGGTGTATCGTTGATTGACATTCGAAATGAAAAAATCAGAAACATTGAAAACGACACCGAAGGTAAACC
>JAAZMM010000101.1 GCA_012798805.1 Bacteroidales bacterium | reverse complement strand
TGGTAAAGGTGCCCAGACTATCCGGAAATGTGATTGTTACCGTTCGTGAGGCGAGAGTGTCGTTGTATGAGGCCCCGAAATACCATTTATATTCCACCACCGGAGGATCGGTAATGCCCGAAGCGGTAAGCGTAACCGTCTCGCCGCGACCTACAAAAGCGGGTATGGTATAATCGACAAACCCGTCCATAAACAACCTGGTATCCTCTTCCTCTTTGTCCTTTTTACAAGAGGGGAACAAAAGGAGGGCAACAAGCACCCAGATCCAAAGATTTTTGTATTTAATTTTCATTGTCCGTTATTTCCGACTTGCAAATATGCGTATTTTTTGGCGCAATAGCAATTTTTGGTTTTTTATAGTAAATTTGCGACAATTGATTTGTTATTTCGCTAAAATCGTGCCACTTGCCATGAACCACAAAAGCCTTTTTTCGCTTTTACTTATTGCGATATTTGTAATCATCGGATGTTCGTCCCCCAAGGGCAAATATGAGCGCATCGAGGGTTATGCTCAGGGAGGCACCTTTCATATCATCTATTCCCCTCCTGCGGGAGTGGAGAATACTCAGGTAGAGCAGAGGGTCAATGACCTTCTTGCCGCAATTGACAACTCTCTCTCCGGTTACAATAAAGGTTCGCTGCTTTCCCGTTTCAACGCGGGAGAAGAGATAGTTCCCGACTCCCTTTTTATCGAGGTGTTCAACCGTTCAAAAGAGGTATGGCAAGAGAGTTCGGGGGCATTCGATCCCTCCGCGGCACCCCTGTTTGAACTTTGGGGATTTGGCTTCGGCAATCGCGCTACGGTCACTCAGGAGCTTATAGACAGTGTTAAGTTTCTGATTGGGATGGATCTGCTCTCCATCGAAGGGAGCGGTGATTCAGCGAGAGTTGTAAAGGAGCATCCCGGGGTCAAGCTTAATTTCAACGCCATCGCACAAGGTTACACCTGTGATGTGATTGCGCGGGCTCTTGATGATTTCGGCTGCGCCAATTATCTGGTTGAGGTGGGCCGGGAGATTGTATGTAAAGGCTTGAGTGCACGAGGAGATAAGTGGAGAGTGGGGCTGGATAAGCCTTTGGATGGCAATTTTGATGAAGGCGCCAATCTGCAAGAGATCATTTTGATGTCGGACGGGGCTTTGGTTACCAGCGGTAATTACCGCAAATTTTATATTGAGGATGGGGAAAAACGGGCCCATACCATCGATCCTGCCACCGGTCGTCCGGTGACTCACAATCTACTCAGTGCCACCGTTATAGCTTCTGATGGAGCCACCGCCGATGCCTATGCCACCTGGATGATGGTCATAGGAGAGGAAAGGACCATAGAGCTCGCTTCACAGCGAAATGATATCGAAGTCTATCTCGTTTATGGTGAGCAGGATTCGATGAAGGTATGGCACACCGAAGGATTTCCCATTTTGTCAAATGATAAAAAATAACACACAATATGGAAAGAAGAGATTTTATCAGAACTACGCTCATAGGAGCTGCAGCACTTGGTGTAGGCTTCTACGGAGGTCGCAAAATAGGCGTTAAACAACCCTTTGAGACCATTATCAAAAACGGAGTCATCTACACCGGTGACGGCAAAGCTCCCATAAAGGGCGATATCGGTATTCGAGATGGCCGTATTGCAGCCATCGGATCACTAGGCGATAATGCCGACTTTATCCTCGATGTCAAAGGACTTGCGGTATCTCCCGGATGGATTGACATTCACACTCACACCGATACAAACCTCTTTCTGGCCCCGAAGGGTGACAGCCGCATCTTCCAGGGCATAACCACCGATATAGGAGGCAATTGCGGTGACTCTCCTTTCCCCTATTCAGATGCCCATTTCGAAGCTAATAAAGATACTCTCAGATATGGATATCCCTTCTGGCAGGATATAGACGGCTTTTTTGATGCCTACCGCAAACAGGGCATCGGCATCAACTACGGTAGCCTTGTGGGGCAGGGTCAGCTCCGTTCCGCCGTAATCGGCGACAACAACATCCCTGCTACTCCCGAGACATTGGCCAAAATGTGCTCAATCCTCGATCGGGAGATGGAAATGGGGGCAATGGGCATCTCGTTGGGTCTCGAATATGCTCCCAGCTCTTATGCTTCTGACGAAGAGTTGATCGAACTTTGCAAGGTGGTAGCTAAGCACGATGGCCTCTACGCCATCCATATGCGCAATGAAGATGATTTTGTAGAGGAATCCCTCAGGGATGCAATCCGCATTGCCAGAGAGTCGGGTGCCCGCCTGCAAGTCTCTCACCTCAAGGCTCAAAATGCCGCCAACTGGCACAAAATGCCCGCACTTCTCGCAATGATCGACCGGGCAAAGGCGGAGGGCATCGATATCGCATTTGACCGCTATCCCTATATAGCTTTCTCCACCGGGCTCTCCTCATTTATCCCCCTAAACGACAGGCAGGGCTCTTCTGAGGATGTGCTCGCGCGTCTGGCTGATGAAGCAAAAGCCGCTGAAATTGGCAAATATGCCGAGAGTCGGATCAAACGTCTCGGAGGCCCTCAGAACGTGCTTATAGCCACCTGCCGCGCAGAAGGAAATTCGCAGTACTCCGGAAAGAATGTGGCCGAGTGCTGTCAAATCTCCGGTATGGAGGTGTGGCCGATGATACGCCACCTGCTCATCTCTGAGAAGCTCAATGTACAGATGGCCGGATTTGCAATGAAAGAGGAGAATATCCAGATGGAGTATCGCCATTCGCTCTCGATGCCCGCCTCTGACGGCAGCGTCTATTCTCCCGAGGGTCCGCTGGGTGAAAAAATGCCTCACCCTCGCTCTTACGGTACTTTCCCCCGTTTCTTCCAGAAATATGTGCGTGAGGATAAAATCCTCGATTTGGCCACCGCAGTTCACAAATGCAGTGCACTTCCCGCTTCGCGCCTAAAGCTGAAGGAGCGCGGATTGCTGATCCCCGGTTATTGGGCTGACGTTGTAGTCTTCAATCCCGATACGATTGAGGAAAAAAGTATGTACGATAATCCTCATCAATTCCCTGTGGGAATAGAGCACGTATTTGTGAATGGTGTTTGGACAATAAAAGATGGAGTTCACACCGGCAAACTCGCGGGTGTGATAGTATAAATTTGAATAAAGGATTATTATGAAAATAATCAGAACAATTATTCCGGCGCTATGCGCCTTAATTCTCTTCTCCTGCGCGGAAAATGCTCCGAAGGAGAATGTTTTCGAATATGATGAATTTGAGGTTGTAACCAAGATCAATCCCGATGAAAAATGTGTGTGGTTGGTCTTCACCGCCCATTATAGCCTTGACGACGATGGATACTTTGAGAATTTTGACGGCGTTGTGCCTGTACTCAACACTCTGAAAGAGAAGGAGGTCAAAGGCTCATTTTTTCCGACAGGAGTCTGTTTTGAGGTGGAGAAATATCAGGATGCCGTCAGGAGAATCATCGATGAAGGGCACTATCTTTCCTCACATTCCTTCAATCATCTCCTGCTTTGCGATGAGAAGGGGAGTACGCTTGTGAGTGCCGACTCCATTAAAGCAGATTTTGCACTTATGGAGGCCTCTTTGGAGAAATATGG
>JAAZMM010000100.1 GCA_012798805.1 Bacteroidales bacterium | reverse complement strand
TCAAGGACAATATCAGTGCAATTAGTTTCGCCGTTAGGGAGATCTTATCTCATTTTCAAATATACAAAAAATATTTCAAATCTTAATGCTTATCTTTGCCACGAAAATTAAAAAATATGGCAGAGAAGATACCTTTAGAGCTTGGAACGGAAAAGATAGGCAAATTGCTGAGACAATATGCAGTGCCGGCGATAATTGCGATGACCGCTTCCTCGCTTTACAATATGGTGGATAGCATTTTCATAGGTCAGGGAGTTGGTCCTCTCGCCATATCAGGTCTTGCAGTTACATTTCCACTCATGAACCTTTCGGCTGCCTTCGGTACACTAGTAGGTGTAGGAGGCGCCACGCTTGTCTCTGTCCTCCTGGGGCAGCGCAACTATGATATGGCCAAGAAGGTACTCGCAAATGTCTTTATTCTAAATGTAGCCATAGGGGTGCTCTTCACTATCTTCTCACTTTCTTTCCTCACTCCCATCCTTTGGTTTTTTGGCGCAAGTGACGCCACACTTCCTTATGCCAGGGAGTATATGATAGTTATACTGTCCGGTAATATCATTACCCACCTATATTTTGGCCTGAATGCCATACTCAGGGCGTCGGGTGAGCCGAAGAAGGCTATGCTTGCCACAATTTTGACTGTCGTGCTAAATACCATACTTGATCCCATATTTATCTTCGTGTTTGATATGGGAATCCAGGGTGCTGCAATTGCTACGGTAATTTCCCAGACGGTATCCCTGGTGTGGGTTTTCAGAATGCTTTCCGATAAAAGCCGGCTGCTTCATTTTTCAAAGGAAAGATTTTCCTTTGACTGGAAAATTGCGTTCCGTTCTCTTTCGATCGGCATGGCCCCTTTTCTGATGAATATAACCTCCAGCCTTGTGGTAATATTAATAAATAATCAACTCAGGAAACATGGCGGAGATATGGCAATTGGCGCTTACGGCATAATTAACAGAATAGTTTACCTCTTTGCCATGATAGTTATGGGATTTACGCAAGGAATGCAGCCCATTGCCGGATATAATTATGGTGCGAAACTTTATAACAGAGTGATCGAAGTCTTTCGTCTGACCGTTTTTTGGGGCACACTTATAACTACTCTGTGCTTCATAGTAGGAATGTTTTTCCCCGGCACTGCGGTATCGCTATTTACCAGAGATCCCGAATTGAAAGCGATTGCCTCACGCGGTTTTAGAATTGTGGTTCTCGCCTTTCCGATAGTAGGTTTCCAGATGGTGACATCCAACCTTTTTCAGAGTCTCGGACTTGCCAAAAAAGCGATTTTCCTCTCTCTTTCACGTAAGCTGCTCTTTCTCGTACCCTGTCTTGCAATATTGCCCGGCTTTTTCGGAGTTGACGGTGTATGGATGAGCACGCCGGTCGCAGATGCCATAGCGACCATTGTTACAGCTATAATGCTCTCATCTTTGATTCGTCAATTCAGAGCCGAAAGCGGAGCAATTAACAATGAGCAATTAGTAAATAACCATGAACAATGAGGTATTGGCTATTGACAACCGGCAGATGGAATAGTTGAACGATAAAAATGTATTAAAGAGCAAATTATTAAAGAAAAATTGTTAATTTTCAAAATTCAATACAACCCGTAACCCGCAACCCTATATGAACAATTTTGTAATAACCATAGGACGCCAGCTTGGCAGTGGAGGACTAGCCACAGCCTGTATGCTCGCCGAACAGCTCGGTGTTTCGATGTACGATAAAAATCTCCTGCTTGAGGTCTCCAAAGAGAGCGGAATTGCCTCGGAGTTGTTTGAAAAAAGTGATGAAAAGGCTGCCAAAAGGCCTTTGGCCCGCTTTTTTGGTCTTAAATCCTCAATGCAGGGCAATTATGCATTCTCTGCTTACAACATCATTTCAGACGAAGAACTCTTCAAAATCCAAAGTGAAGTGATGAAGAATATTGTAGAAAAAGAATCTTGCATTATTGTTGGCAGATGTGCGGATTATGTTCTTCGCGACCATCCACGCCGCCTGTCTGTTTTTATCTCTGCATCGCTGGAGGATAGGGTGGCCAGACTTGCTGCTACTAAAGAGATTTCCAAAACCGAAGCTTGTCGCCTGATTGAAAAGTGTGATCGCAAGCGCGCCGAGTATTACAACTATTACACCTTTAAAGAGTGGGGGAGTGCGTTAAGTTATGATCTTTGTCTTGATTCAGGTAAATTGGGCAGTATAGAAAATGTGGTGAAGGTTATACGCAATTATATGGAAATAATAAATTTTTAAATAAAATGGCTGACGAAAAAATTATATTCTCGATGAATGGGGTGAGTAAGATCCTCCCACACAACAATAAAGCAATAATAAAGGATATCTACCTCTCATTTTTCTATGGTGCCAAAATCGGTATCATTGGTCTCAACGGTTCCGGTAAATCCACGGTCTTGAAAATTATTGCCGGTGTCGAGACCCCAAC
>JAAZMM010000099.1 GCA_012798805.1 Bacteroidales bacterium | reverse complement strand
ATTTTTTCTTCAAAAAAGATGGTTTTTATACAAAAAAATGTAGTTTTTATCGAAATTTTTGAGTAAATTTGAAGATATATTTCATTTTAAAATCTCAGGTATGAAAACAAAATTTTATAACGCGAAAATCTATCGCAACGACTCGGCAACCGAGTTTATTGTTGAGAATGGAAAAATCACCCAAATAGGGGTTAACCTCCCCAAATGTGACAAGGAGATCGATTTGAAAGGCAAATTGGTGCTTCCTCCTTATGTTGATCCGCACCTCCATCTGGACTATGTCTATACTTTAGGGGAGATGGAAGGCATCGGAGCTGCGTCAGGTACTCTTTTCGAGGCTATCGAGAACTGGCCCAAGTACAAGGCTACAATGACCAAAGAAAGTGTTAAAAATCTGGCTAAAAAGGGTATCCTCGATGAGGTTTCCCAAGGTGTTCAGTTCATCAGGGCACAAACGGACGTTACCGACCCCAAATTTACGGGCTTCAAGGCTATTATGGAGCTGAAAGAGGAGTTGAAGCACATTGTGGATATCCAGGTTGTGGCTTTCCCTCAAAATGGAATGTACACTTATAGGGGTGGCAGGGATTTGGTTGAAGAGGCACTGAAGATGGGTGCCGATGTGATTGGTGGTATTCCTCACTATGAGCCTGCAAGAGAGTTTGGTGAGAAGTCGATCCACGATATTGTGGAGCTCGCTCTCAAATATAATGTGTTGATTGACGTTCACTGCGACGAGACGGACGACCCGATGGCAAGATTTGTTGAGATCTTGAATGCGTTGGTTTACCTGGAGGATTATGGTACGAAGACGACTGCGAGCCATACCTGTTCGTTCGGTTCGGCCGATGACTCCTACGCCTACAGGATGTTTGATATGTTCAAGAAGAGCAAGATGAACTTTGTTTCTTGTCCTACGGAGAATGCTTACCTCCAGGGAAGACAGGATACTTATCCGAAACGTCGCGGTCTGACCAGGGTTAAGGAGTTTATGGAGATGGGAATCAATGTTGCATTTGCACAGGACTCCATCAACGACCCCTGGTATCCCCTTGGAAGCGGAAATATGATGAATATCCTCGACAATGGCATTCACCTGAGCCAATTTGCCAGTCCCCAGGAAGTAGAAGTTGCTTTCGACCTGATTACTTATAATGGAGCAAGGTGTCTCAATATTCACGATGAGTATGGTCTTGAGGTAGGGAAGGATGCCAACTTCATCGTATTGGATGGCGACAGCCCCTGGGATTGCATCCGCAGACGTGTTGGCGTATTAGCCTCGGTTAGGAAGGGAGAATTCCTCTTCAAGAAAAAACCGACCGAGTTTGAAATACCTATTGTTAAATTCTGATTCATTGGATAAAAAACGAAAAAGCCACCTACATCTTAATGAGGTGGCTTTTTTTATACAATAAGTAAACCTTTTTATCCCATAGGACGCAATGTGTGTTTCGCGAAGTAGGAAATAATTACTCCGGGAACTGCCAGAATAACTGCATACCATATCAGACTCATTGCACCATAATGTACCAACAAAACACCGGCAATCCAAGTGGTAATCATGATTGAGAGATTAAACATACATGACTGCACCGACATTGCAACGTCTTTTGCCTTTTCTACCTGATTGCCGACTGCTGCCTGGAAGAGTGTAACCAGCGGACCAAAAGAGAGCCCCCACATAAAGAAGGCAATGTGAGAGATGACCATAGTACCCTTGAAGAAATAGAATAACAACATTGCTATTCCTATAAAGGCAAACATCAATACTGTGAGCTCACGCAGATATTTGTCGATATGCTTTGTCGCTATAACAATAGATATCAAAGAGCCGATACCAAATACCAACAATGCTATCTGAATACCACCGGCAATCTTGATCTCCGCTACCAACTGGGTAATATAGGTATAAACTCCGTAGTGTGCACAAACACCAAGGAAAGTAAGAAGTATGATCAACAAAATGGGTTTGCTTTTCAGCATAGCGAAAGGAGATGTGCTTCTTGTAAGCTTTTCGCCCGGAGTAGAGGGCAGCATAAAGGAGGAAAGTATAGCAATCAGAACCACTAAAAGTCCCAATACTATGAACTCGACACGCCAGCCGAATTTCTCACCGATAGAAGTCATCAAAGGCATTCCCAAGCTAATACCCAGCGTATTTCCTGCCATAATCACCGCTACCGCTTTCCCTTGTTGATGAGGCTCGACCAATCGCATACCGTATGCAGCAATCATAGGCCACATTACACCGGCAGCTATACCTCCGAGAAAACGAAGCGATAAAACTACATAATAATTGTGCACCAGGGCTGAGGCAATGTTACAAACTGCAAAGCCAATCAACAATAGCAGCAACAATAACTTGCGGTTAAAACGCATTGTCGCCGAAATAAGCGGAATCCCAAAAATAGCCGAGGCTATGGCATAGAATCCAACCAAACGACCGCCTTGTATTTCATTAATGCCCAGATCTGCCATCATTTGAGGTAAAACACCTGAGGGCATCAACTCTGACAAAATTCCCACAAAGGTTACCGAAGACATCAGAATCATAAGTACCCAGGGGAATATTCCTGTGGATTTCTTATCTTTTATCATATTCTAATTTTTAGGAAAACATTAAAATTTAAAGTTAGTAATTTATTGCAACAATTATTGATTTTTTCAGCATTTATTTCATCAATTCAACGACAATCAACTAAATTATTTCGTAAAACTCCTAAAAAAATTAGGAGATATGATTTTTTTATCTATCTTTGCGTTAAATAAGGTAGATAAAAGGTAGATAAATAGAATGAATATGAAACAAAGACTTACATTAAAAGAGGAAGAGGTAATGAATATCATCTGGGAAAACGGTGAGATGTTCATCAGGGATATAGTGGCGCAAATGCCGGAGCCAAAGCCGAATTACAACACCGTGGCTACGCAGGTTAAGTTCCTGGAAGAGAAGGGGTTTGTGGAGAGAAGGGCTATGGCGAATTCGTTCCAGTATCGTCCGATCGTCTCTGAACGTGAGTATCGCGGTACGCGAGTCGGTGCTCTTGTTTCCAAGTATTATGATAATTCCTACGCGAGTGTGGTCTCTCAGTTTGTGGAGGATGAAAAAATGGACCTTGAGGAGCTGAAGAGACTTATTGCGCAGATAGAAAAGAGAAGAAAATGATAGCCTGGTTATTCAAAAGCGGGCTTTTGCTCGCGCTATTCTATCTGTTCTACTTGCTTTTCATGCGGAAGAGCACCTTTTTTCGTTTCAACCGCATTGCTATTTTTGTCGGCACTGCAATTTGCTTCATCCTTCCGTTGATCAATTTCGGCTCCATTTTGCCTACTGAGGCAGTGCTGAAAATTGAACTTCCTACACTCATAGTGGGCGGCGAACTCCCTCAGGAAGCGCCCGGCGCCATAAATTGGAGAAATATTCTTTTAATAATATATATAATCGGAGCAACGGTAGTTCTCGCTATCACCCTTTTATCCGTGCTGAAGACACTATCGATCCTGAGGGCAGGGGAGAGGGTGGATCTGGAGGGATGCAAGTTAACGATTGTGGATGAGCAAATCCCTTCTTTCAGCTTCCTTCGCAATATTTTAATCAGTCGCGAGGATTATGAATCGAATCCTGTAATATTGAGTCACGAATTACAGCACGTGAAATGCCACCATAGTGCAGAAGTACTTTTATTTGCGATAGTTACAGTGGCACAGTGGTTCAATCCGCTGGTTTGGATTCTACGTACTGAGTTGAAAATGCTCCACGAGTATGAGGCCGATGAGGCCGTTATCAATCAAGGCATCGATGCAACACAATATCAACTTCTTCTTGTGAAAAAAGCTGTGGGAGCCCAGCGCTTCCAATTGGCCAACGGCTTTAATCACGCGAAATTAAAAAATCGTATTACAATGATGCAATCAACCAAAACCAACAAATTTCGAAGACTTCTCTATCTTGCCTGTCTGCCGCTTATGGCGTTAGGCCTCTCTTTTTGCAATCAGCAGAAGGAGGAGCTTACAGACCCCGTTATAGAGATTGAGATTTCCGAGGAAACTAAAGCTCCTGCTCCTCAGGTAGAACCAATCCCATCAAATGAGGCAGACGAGCTGCCATCTTTCGATGGGGGAGGAATTAATCGCTTTGCGGAATGGGTGAATACCCGGCTTGTCTATCCTGAAGAGGCAATGAAAGCAGGCGAGCGAGGCAGGGTCTTACTCACTTTTACGATAACGACCGATGGTAAACTTACCGATGTAAAAGTTCTTCGGGGCGTTTCTCCTTCTCTCGATGCCGCAGCTATAAGTGCGGTAGAGGCATCGCCTGCTAACTGGACTCCGGGCAAGAAAGATGGCAAAGAAGTACCTGTTACTTGCTATTTCCCGATTTTATTCCAGCTTCGCTAAAAGATTTCCAAACCGCATTCTTGATAATTCCGTTTCCTGGCATTGTTGCTAATCTTTGTAATGGTGCCGGAAACGGATTTATTTAATCTCATTCAAGCACCTTGCTAAATATATTCTCGCGGGAGATAAAGCGGTCGTAAAGGAACAGGAACAGATCGGTCAGCAGCAGGACAATGAGACCGGCTAAGCCGGGACCGCCGATAAGGAGGTCATTCTGAGGTATAACGAGCAGAGGAGTGATACCGACTACTGCATTGAAAGTACCATGCATAATGGCAGGTACGATGACCGAACCGGACTT
>JAAZMM010000098.1 GCA_012798805.1 Bacteroidales bacterium | reverse complement strand
TATTCCCTTTCATCGGATCACGTTTAACGACACGTGATACGCCCAGAAAGGTAAAAATAAGCACAAGAGAAGATAGTATCAGTGAGGCCGCATTTTTAGTAAGCGACAAATCAAGCGGTCGGATTTCCTTCCCATCGCTGTCCAATTCGACAATTTTTCCTTTATATTTCCCATCGGCGGCAATTTGAAAACCTTTATAGGTTTTATTTCCCCGATCAAGCTCAGATGAAAGGAAAAGATGTACCCCCGATGTTTTGCTATAGAGTATTACCGGTAGAGGAACAGAGACATGCCACTCTTCAGTACTTAGCAAAGTCCATTCATATGTATCTGCCAAATGGTCCAAAATAAATCCCTTAACGTCAAACTTTTCGTTGGCAACACTATCTGTTTGAGCATTCGCGCCCAACGAAAAGAGCAGAACGATTAAAAAGAGTACCGGCTTATATGTTAAATGAACTTTCTTCATCAATTTCCAATTCAATCCAGCGGCTTATTTTGATTTTTACTAGCCCTTATATGCTTTTCAATCCGAACGAAAATAAATGTCTCCCAAATCAAGTATATCAGATAAAACACCAGGAAAACTATCGAAAAAGGACGTATCCCGGGCTTATTGAATATCCAATATAGTACAATAATAATAAGCGAAATAAATACTTTTATCACACGCATCTGCATATACATATTGGTCGTCTTGGAGGGCTTGTCAATCTTAATCCGGCCAAATCTCAAAAAAAGCGCAACACCCATAATGTAAAAGAAGAGCGGAATGATCAAGTACCCTTTAACCTCTATCTGAGGAAAAAGATATTTCAATACAATCCATCCTGCTGCTCCCAAAAGAACAAGTATCAGCGTATGAATAATCCAAAGTTTATTGACCAGTCTTTGCATAAGTGTGTGGTGTTTATAATTATTCTAAATATACACTTATCGTGTTGTCTTGTACCTCTACAAGGCCGCCATTTATCGTTATTTTTTTGACATTTCCTTCAGAAACATATATCAGCGGCCCCTCCGTAAGTGATGAAATAAGCGGTGCGTGATTTCTCAGAACCTGAAACGATCCCATAGTTCCCGGCAAGGTCACGGAAGTAACTTCACCGGAAAAAAGAGTAGAATCAAGAGTGAGAATGCGCAGTTTCATATCTTATTTTGCCTGTTCCATCAATTTTTTACCTTTCTCTATAGCCTCCTCAATGGTACCCACATTCATAAACGAGGCTTCCGGATAATTATCCAATTCACCATTGAGAATCATCTTAAATCCCTTTATCGTATCTTCAACAGATACCATCACACCGGGCTGTCCCGTATATTGCTCCGCCATGTGGAAGGGCTGAGAGAGGAATCGTTGAACTTTACGAGCTCTGTTTACCGTCAGCCTGTCATCCTCGGAGAGCTCATCCATTCCCAAAATGGAAATGATATCTTGCAGCTCTTTGTAACGTTGAAGAATTTGTTTTACCCACATAGCGGTATCATAGTGCTCCTCCCCTACAACCCGCGGATCCAAAATACGGGATGAGGACTCGAGCGGATCCACAGCGGGATAAATTCCCAAAGAAGCGATTTTCCTGCTCAAAACAGTCGAGGCGTCGAGATAACTAAAGGTGGTAGCGGGCGCAGGGTCCGTCAGGTCGTCAGCAGGAACATATACCGCCTGTACCGAAGTAATGGAGCCGAACTTCGTAGAAGTAATGCGCTCCTGCAAATTACCCATCTCAGATGCCAGAGTAGGCTGATAACCCACCGCCGATGGCATACGTCCCAGCAGAGCGGAAACCTCCGAGCCTGCCTGTACAAATCGGAATATATTGTCGATGAAAAGAAGTATATCACTCCCCTCACCTCCACTATCTCTAAAAGATTCAGCAACGGCAAGTCCGGTATGCGCCACCGAAGCACGAGCGCCAGGCGGTTCATTCATCTGACCGAAGACAAGCGTGGTTTGCGACTTCTCCAACTCTTCATAATCCACCACACTCAAATCCCAATGCCCCTCTTCCATACTCTTCTTAAACTTATCGCCATATCTTATGACACCCGACTCAATCATCTCACGCAGCAAATCATTCCCTTCACGCGTTCGCTCTCCCACTCCTGCAAAGACAGAGTAGCCGCTATGTCCTTTGGCAATATTGTTGATAAGCTCCATGATAATAACCGTTTTACCTACACCTGCACCTCCGAAAAGACCAATTTTGCCACCCTTCAGGTAGGGTTGCAGCAGGTCAATTACCTTGATGCCGGTTGTAAGCATCTCTTCCGTTGTGACCAGGTCGTCAAACTTAGGTGCTTCACGGTGGATAGGGTACTGTTTTTCGTGACTCAAAGGCTTCAGGCCATCAATCGGACGCCCCACGACATTGAGCAGACGACCTTTCACCTGATCCCCCACCGGAACACTCAATGAGCTGCCCAGAGCTTTTACGGGAAGCCCTCTGCGTAGTCCATCGGTACTATCCATTGCAACCGTTCGCACGGTATTTTCACCTATATGCTGATGCACTTCCAGATAGATATCGTGGCCATTACGATTAACCGAAATCGCATCATTTATAGCAGGTAGCTTCACTTCGCCCGATTTGGGTATTTCAAACTGAACGTCCACCACAGGACCAATTATCTGGGATATTTTGCCGCTTAATTCCGACATAATTTTATATAAAACTTAATTGACAATTAAAGATTAAAAGTTGCTAACAACAATTTGCGAAGTTACTTTAAATTAACGTCTAAACGAAATATTTTGAGGGAAAAATGGCGGGAAAATGGGATTATCCAGTAAGTAGTTTGGATTAAAGAGAAGTTTTCTGTTTTTGCGATCATAACTCCCTCGAAAAGTGGAGAATCTTTAAGATTAAAGGGAAGATAATTAGGAGAAAATGTGTTGGGAGTGTAGGGGGGGGGGGG
>JAAZMM010000097.1 GCA_012798805.1 Bacteroidales bacterium | reverse complement strand
TCTCCGCGATGAAGAGATGTATAAAATGGAAAGCAAGGCAGACTTCTTGACAAGTGTCTATTATCTCGACCTCATTGCCGAACTCGAAAGAATGGGCGACTACATCATCAACATCTCTCAGGCACTGAAGTAGAGAATTTCCCAAAAAAACAATTAAATTCCATTATTCCCAAGAAAAACACTACATTTGCACTCCCATGGAGAGATGCTCGAGTGGTTGAAGAGGCACGCCTGGAAAGCGTGTGTACGCCAAAAGCGTATCGAGGGTTCGAATCCCTCTCTCTCCGCAAAACACAAAAAAGAAACTGGCGCCGAGTTCACTCGAGCGCCATTTCTTTTTTTTTGTGTTTTGCATCGCCCCGCCGCAGGCGGGGAGGGATGTGCGAGCATAGCGAGCAAATCCCGGAGAGAGAGGGATTCTCGGACGGAATTGTCGGAGCGAAGCGACGAAATCCCGGAGAGAGAGGAATTCTCGGACGGAATTGTCGGAGCATAGCGAGCAAATCCCGGAGAGAGAGGAATTCTCGATCGGAATTGTCGGAGTGAAGCGACGAAATCCCGGAGAGAGAAGATTTCTCGACTCATTCTTATAAATACAACAAGTTACAATTCACTTATATATTAAAATATAATATTCAAAGTGTTTAACATAATTTCAATTTTTTCTCATTATATTCGCAGAAGATAAAGCAAGCCATAATTGCCTTAATTATCTACAGTTTTTCCAGATGAATAAAAAGAAACAGGATATAGCGTATTTTCTTTCATTCTGTATAGAGCAGTATAAGAATGAAAAGGGAATTAGTGGCAGTAATGCTATGGAATTACTGTCAAAATATGGTGTTTTGGACTATCTGGCTGAGCATTTCGAGATATTACATACGCAAAGTCGCCAATGGCTAATTGAAGATATTGATGAATTTATTAGAGCAAGGAAGGAGGAAGAAGTATGAAAATTTATCATGGCAGTTTAGACATAGTTGAAAAACCTGAAATCCGTGATTCCGATAGAACACTTGATTATGGCCGTGGCTTTTATACAACAACTTTTACGATCAGGCTGAAGCATGGGTCTGGCGTAGAATGAATGAAAGTAAAGCACCAATAGGCTATGTCTGCGTTTACGAATTTGATGAAACGTCTGTAAAAATTCTTAATGCATTAATATTTACGTCTCCAACAGAAGAATGGGTTGATTTCGTGATGAAAAATCGCACACAAAAGGGATTTGTTCATGAATTTGACATTGTTTATGGTCCGGTAGCGAATGATCGAGTCTATGCTGCATTTGCATTATTTGAGGGAGGACTGATTGACAAGCAGACTCTCATTCGGGAACTAAAGACATATAGGCTGGTGGACCAATTTTTATTTCATAGCGACAAAGCTCTTCGATATATTAAATTTGTTGAAGCAAAAGAGATCCTACTATGAATCTAAATATCACTCAAAAGAATGTCTATTTACTTTTGCCTTCTAAAATCAGTTGGATGGCAAATATGCTTGCAGAGGATAATGATATAAGCATTGTAGAAGCGATTAAAATCCTTTATTCTTCAGAACTGTATGCGAGGTTAGAAGAAGAATCCACTAAAGTTTGGCATCTGGGCCCGGTAGCTTTATACGAAATTTTTCAACATAATTCAACAAAAAAGTAATATTCTCTAAATAGCCAATAATCTCAACTATAAGGCAAATAGCTAATAATCGTGAATATAATCCAAACAACTAATCATCTTAATTATGGGTCAAAAGGGTAATAATCTAATGTATGATCTAATTGAATCATAAAAACATTATTAATCCTATCAATCTCCAAAAACCTTTTAACGACTTTTGATACCAAAGGGTAGTGAGCCAAATCCCCCACCCCACTTTGTCAACGAAATGTCATATATATTCTTAGTGTAATCCTGGATTTTCAATTATTTTTACGCAGACCCTTTTGGGCATAATATTAGCATATAAAGGCAGTAAAAGGATTAATCAGAATATTATGAAACTAAAACCCTTCCTTACCATTGTGCTGATTACCATAGGAATATCAGCACAGGCACAACAAAGCAAAGTAGTTGAGCGGCCGTATGCGTCATATGCCGACACACCTACCCTGGAAATCACAAGAGTAACATTATCGGATACGGCGACCGTACTCGACATCTATGCACCTGCTCACCCCGACAACTCAATTAAGATCACATCGGCGACCTATCTGATTGCCGAAGGCAAAAATTATACTATTCGAGGGGGTGAGAACATTGAACTCGATTTGTTGTTTGGCATGCCCAAATCAGGTGCAATCGAGTTTAAACTGGTATTTGAAGCGTTGCCGATGGAAACCACCAAATTCGACTTTATAGGAAGTGAGTACGACGATTATTATATGATTTACGAAGTAAATTTGACTGAAGAGAGTCCGCGCACAACAGATAATACCAAACTAGAGGCCTCTTACGATGTCGACGAGCAGCTATTTGAAAACTTAATACAACCTTTTAAGGGTAAGGTCATATTGATAGACATATGGGCAACATGGTGCGGTCCATGCCTTACAGCACATCTTCTTATGCAACCGCTAAAGGCTGAATTCATCAATAAAGGTGTGGAATTTTTATACCTTGCCGGAGAAGATTCTCCCGCAATTGCCTGGGAAAATATGATTGCAGACATCTCCGGCTCTCACTACCGTTTGGAGATAGCGCAGTGGGATTATCTCCACGACATCCTAAATGTGAGAGGTGTGCCCACCTTCATCATTATAGACCGTAAAGGCAATCAATCATTTCACAGCACCGGTTTTCCCGGTGTAAATACAATGAGACGTGAATTAAACAGGGCACTAAGAAAATAATTGCACCTTCCCTATTCCCCTCAACAATAAATTCCGCCGCTGCGACTACACACAGCGGCGGAATTATTTTTGTAACAAAAGGCATTAGCGTCATAAAACGCCAAACAATTACTTATCCTCGTACTTATACTGAATATCTGAGATCCAGCCACTCCATTTATCAAAATAGAGGTTGCCTCCCTCCCACTCCACTTCACCGCGCTGGAAGTCCACAGTCTCACTGCGGATAAATTTCTTTGCAGGAGAAAACTCACCGGAATAGTCACTATTCACAATCCAGCGGTAAGCATCCAATCCTTTTGTGTAGAAATGGTATTCGTCATCATTATCCTTCACATTGTAGCGTCCACGCCCGAATGACTGGTCAGTGGGAACCCATCCAACGCCTTCGTAATAGACCTCAAGCCAATCGTGAAGATTGACGCTATTTGGATGAAGCATCCATCCGCTCTGCCATCTTGCAGGAATGCCGGCGTAGCGTGCCATAGTGATCAGAAGCAGTCCTACCTGGCCGCAATCGCCATGATTGTTGTCAAGCACGTATTCGGGAATATTTTCAATAGTAGAGTACTCACGTGCACTAGCCCAGGGATAGTTGTCGGCAATCCAGCGGTAAATTTTCTTAACCTTAATATAAGGATTGGTTTCAGTGCCCACAATGGAGTCGGTGATCTTTTTAATACGATCACTGAAGATAACATGGGTCGCCCTTTCAGCAGTATACTCCTTGTAGAGACGACTGTTGGTGTCGTAAGGCTCTATATCCTCGGGATTGAAGTCATACCATTCGTTATAACCCTTGAAAGAGAGTTCATACGAGAAGACGGTCGGCTGTCCGGCTACCGCTATTTTTTCCATATAGATGCTCTTATGGACATATTTGTCCGAAGAAATCTTATACTCAGGCTCAGAGGTGGAAATCAAGCGGATATCTTTAACACTATTTTGGTCCTCACGGGGGTAGGGCATCCAGGCTCGAAGCACTGTACTATCAGGCACTACATCAGGTTTGACGGTCAGAGTGTACTTGATAGTCATAGTGACGGGCAGCACAAGACTTTTCTTCTGCTCTCTAACAGCCTTTATTACCTCTTTGTTGTAACCGTCAAGGAAAAGATGAAGCTGATCAACTTTCACGCCCTCTACCTGCTCATATACTTGTCTTGCCTCCTTGTCAATACGGAAAAGATTGCGTCCCGCATTGCGGAAATAACGCTTCTGCCCATCGATATATCTATGCTCAAGGGCATTTGTAGCCTCCCATGCCTCAACCTGTTCTGCTTTCAGCTCCGGATAATAGAGCTTCAGATAATTGACAATGTAATTGCTGTCACGGGAAAAATCAATGGCGATCCTCGCCTCCCTTTCATCTTCCGTAATATTAACCGAAGGGTCAGAAGATGAAAAGCGCCCACATCCGCATACCACGGATATGGAAATCAAAATCAGGAATAGTTTACGCATAGCGTATATGTATAAGTATTAAGTATATAGGGTTAATTTAGCACAAACTTGCTACCTAACTCTTTCACCGTATGACCTGTCGGTGGTGTTTACCCTGATACGATCGCCCTCATTGATGAAAAGAGGAACCATTATCTCAGCACCGGTCTCAAGAGTAGCAGCCTTCAGAGCATTTGTAGAAGCAGTATCACCCTTAACTGCAGGCTCGGTATAGGTTACCTCAAGCTCTACGTATATGGGAAGCTCACAGGTAAGATATCTCTCTTCATCAGCTAAAAATACCATTTGGACAGTCTGTCCATCCTTCATAAGGTCATTATTTTCAACCATATCCTTTTCAAGGTGAACCTGGTCAAAAGTCTCTGTATTCATGAAATGGAACCCATCCTCATCAGCATAAAGAAACTGGTAAGTGCGGTGCTCAACTGTTATGGTGTCAATTTTTTCACCTGCAGTGAAGGTATTCTCCAGGATGCGCCCATTCTCGAGATTACGAAGCTTGGTCTTTACAAAAGCAGGACCTTTGCCGGGTTTGACATGCTGGAACCATACTATTGAGCAAGGTATTCCTTTATAATACAAATAGAGTCCGTTCTTGAAATCTGCTGTTGTTGCCATAAAAAAATATATATAATGTGATAATTGTTATGAAATAATTCTATTCTACAAATATACTGAATTTATTTCAATATGGAAGAAAGGGTTGCCATCGCCTCTTCCAATTGCCACGAGGGAGTGGAAGTAGCTCCACAGATACCAATACTATCACCTTCATGGATCCAGGCAAGATCAACCTGAGAAGCCTCTTCTATCCACCAGGAACGGGGATTTACACTCTTGCAAAGCTCGAAAAGCACTTTACCGTTGGAACTCTGTCTGCCGCTGATAAAGAGTATCATGGAGTGATTGCGTGCGAAGTTGACGAGCGATTCGTGTCTGGTGCTCACCTGCGCACAAATGGTATCGTGCACAGTCACATCTTTCCCTCTGGACCTCATAATATCCGCTAACATCTCATACTCAACGGGGTCCTTGGTAGTCTGCGAGAAGAGCTCTATAGGTTTGGAAAAGTCCACCCTGGAAATATCGTCAGCATTGGCGATTACTACCGCATCTCCCTCGGTCTGCCCTACAAGGCCATTTACCTCAGCATGTCCGTGCTTGCCGAATATAACCACCGTACCACCCACATTCTCCATTCGGAAAAAAGCTTTGCGCACCTCCTTCTGCAAACGCAGCACCACCGGACAGGTGCAGTCTATAAGAGTTATTCCCCTGGCAGCTGCCGCCGCATAGGTTGAAGGAGGCTCACCATGGGCCCTTATCAGGAGCATACCTCCCGAAATATTATCCAAAGAGTCGAGATCCACGATACGAAGACCCTTGGCTTTAAGCCTATCAATTTCAAGCGAATTATGAACAATGGGACCCAGAGAATTCAGGGAACCGTGGAGAGCAAGATACTCTTCTGCCTGCCGCACAGCCCTTACTACGCCGGGACAGAAACCGGAAGAAGAATCAATTTCAAGTGTAACTTTCATCAAAGCTCAATATTTAACTTTGCCTTAAGTACCCATCCCAGCCATATCATCTGTTGATCAACTGAAACATAGCTATTGTCCAGCACTACCGCATCCTCCGCTTGACGCAGGGGATTCATCTCGCGGTGAGAGTCTATATAATCTCTTTCGAGCACATTACGGTAAATCTCATCAAAATCAGCCTCCTCCCCTTTGGCACGCAACTGATCAACCCGCCGCTGCGCTCTTATCTTCGCATCAGCAACCATGAAAATCTTTAGATCAGCTTCCGGAAAGACTGCAGTACCGATATCGCGTCCATCCATCACAACTCCCAAAGGACCGTAGCCCCTAAGGAGTGAGTCCACGAAATTTCGAACAAAAGGCAAAGTCGCGATCGGGCTCACATTGTTCGAAACATCAAGCAAACGTATTTGAGACTCTACATTTTCCCCATTGAGACAAATTTCAGCCTTATCCTGAGGATTATCCCTGTTATAGGAAATCTCTACTTTGTCTGCTGCAAGATCAGCCTCGAGAGCACCGGTGTCTATCACCTTGTCAACAATGTAGCCGCGCTGTAACGCAAAAAGTGTAACTGCACGATAAATCGCACCCGAATCGAGGTATATAAGTCCCAAACGATCTGCAATAAGTTTTGCGAATGTGCTTTTACCTGTCGAAGAGTAGCCGTCAATTGCAATAATCATATCTCTCTCTATTTGATGTTAAAAGACAAAAATAGACAAAAAAACTCTATCTTTGTCCTTTGCAATAAATATAAACACTTATGAAGATCCTGATTATTGATGACGAACGTAGTATCCGCAATGCTTTAAAAGATATCCTGGAAATGGATAATCATACCGTATCCCTGGCTTGTGATGGAAAGGAAGGTGTGGAGGCCGCTCTGAGCGGTAACTTCGATGCCATATTCTGTGATATCAAAATGCCAAAAATGGATGGGATTGAAGTGCTTGACACTCTCGCTAAGGAGGGCTGCGAATCATCGGTAATCATGATTTCAGGTCACGGCACCATAGATACTGCTGTGGAGTGCATCAAAAAAGGGGCATTTGACTTTATTGAAAAGCCACTCGACCTCAACAGGATACTCATTACCCTCAAAAATGCCACCGACAAGACTCAACTTGTCAAAGAGACTACCATCCTCAAGAAAAAGGTGAGTGCAAAATATGAGATCATAGGTGAGTCGGCAGCCATCAAACACATCAAGGATCTTGTTGACAGAGTTGCCCCCACGGAGGCCAGAGTTCTTATTACCGGTTCCAATGGCACGGGTAAAGAACTTGTCGCCAGACGCCTCCACGAAAAGAGCAATCGTGCCTCGGCACCCTTTATCGAAGTCAACTGTGCCGCCATCCCAAGCGAACTTATCGAAAGTGAACTTTTCGGACATGAAAAGGGGGCCTTTACCTCTGCTATAAGACAACACAAGGGTAAATTTGAACAAGCAGACGGAGGCACTCTTTTCCTCGATGAAATAGGAGACATGAGCCTGGCAGCACAAGCCAAGGTACTAAGAGTGCTGCAGGAGAACAAAATCTCCAGAGTCGGCAGCAATAAGGATATAACCGTCAATGTCAGAGTAGTGGCCGCGACCAATAAGAACATTACGGAGGAGATTGAGAATGGCAACTTCAGAGAAGACCTCTATCACCGTCTGAGTGTGATTCTCATACATGTGCCTACTCTCGCAGAACGCACCGAAGATATTCCCCTGCTGGTGGAACATTTCATAAAACAAATAAGCCGGGAAATGGGTATTACTGCCAAAAAGGTAACTCCCGAAGCCTATGAGGAACTTGCAAAGCTCCCATGGAGAGGCAATATACGTGAACTTCGCAATGTCACCGAACGCCTGA
>JAAZMM010000096.1 GCA_012798805.1 Bacteroidales bacterium | reverse complement strand
TAACCCTCGGCTCACAGAAGCTGGAGTGCTCAATTTTCGCTTCTTACAATGGAGTAGATGCGCGGGTGGTTGGCGATAGTTGTTACACCTCGATTATTACCGATGGACTGCACATTACAGATGCTCAGCGCGCTACACGCAACAGTATGCATGAATATCTTTTCGGTGGACACCTTTCGTATGATTTCAGCCACCTGCAGCTCGGTCTGACTGCGCTCTGTTATGGTTATGATAAGTGCAATGCCCGCCGGGTCCGTGAGTATAATAAATACCAGATGTATGATGGCATTTGGGGCAATGTGGCCCTCAATCTTTACTCATCCTGGCGCAGTTTCCGCTTCTTTGCCGAGGCCGCTATGGACTTCCGTCCCGCAGCAGCACTAATTTGCGGGCTCTCCTGGAATCCTGACTACAGGCTGGAAATGGCTCTGATGCTACGCTCCTACGGCAAGGGCTATACTGCCACTCATGCCGCCGCTTACTCCACTCTCTCTAGTTGCTCCAATCAGTACGGAGCTACGACAAGTATTAAATATATTCCTTCGAGAGGTTGGACTCTGCATCTCTCGGCGGAGTATAGCGCATACCCCTGGTCGAGGTATAGGATTGATGGTCCATCGTGGGGTTCCAGAGCCCGAATTGATGTTGTGAGAGAGTCTCAGGGCGGTTCTCAGCTTCAGATGAGAATCGATTGGCGTCATAAGAGTGAGTCCGGATCGACTCTAAAGGGTCGATTACATACCAGGGCAGCACTTTCTCAGTGCTGGTCACTTTCTGCGCGGATTGAGGGAGGTTTGCAGGGCTTCGCTACCTATGGAGAGGTTGGATTTCGCACAATAGGTCGCAGATGGGATCTCTGCGCAAGGGGCACATATTATAATACAAAAGATTGGGAGTCTAGGGTCTATATCTATGAGAGAGGGGTGCCGCAATCCTTCTCTGTAGAGAGCTTTTACGGCAAGGGTTGGAGTTGGTATTTCCTGGTTAAATGGTCGCCCGCCAGATTTGCAAATTTGTGGTTTAAATACTCTAAGCGCTATTGTGCCTTCTTTATTTTAATTACCATCCCCGGGTAAATCTTTGTGGATTTCGTAAATCCGTTAAGCTGTAGCAATGAGCTGAGGGTTACGCCTGAGAATTTACTTGCAATACCGGAAAGAGTATCATTTTTCTTTACAGTGTAGGTGACATAGCCATCTTTAGTGGTGGTTTTTGTAGTGCTACCGGAGCTTTTGGTGGATGAACTTGATCTTGTGGATGCAGCACTACCCCCTATGCGGAGTTTTTGGCCGACACGGATCATGTCGCTTCTGAGATTGTTCCACCTCTTTATATTGGAAACGGTAGTGCGATATCTTCTTGCAATGCCACCCAATGTTTCACCCGATCTGACGGTGTGGGTAATCATGCTGCCCTCGGTGCCACCCTTCGCCTTCACCTTTTTAATAGCCACATCGCTGAAGAAAAGTGTATCCTTGTAGGAATAAATGGAGTCCTCGCTGTTGACGAACTGCATGGTATAGTTGTGCGGAAGTCTGAGGATATAGGTTTTTTCCTTTCCGGGAATGATATCGTGGAGGTACTGAGGGTTGAGCTGGCGGAGTTCTTCCACCGGGATGTCAATTACATCGGAAACCTGCTGGAAATGGAGCATCTTATTGACGTGAATAGTGTCCACATGGGCAGGGAGTGAGGATTGCTGCGGTACAATCCCATGTTCCGGATAATATTTCAAAGTATAGAGTGCTGCAAAGAAAATTGGTACATAGCCTCGTGTCTCTCTGGGCAGATAATTATATATTTCCCAAAAGTCGGTCTTTCCACCTGAGCGGCGTATGGCTTTGAGCACATTTCCTGCGCCACAATTATAGGAGGCGATTGCAAGAGACCAATCACCGAAAATACTATAGGAGTCCTTGAGGTATCGTGCTGCGGCATGGCAGGATTTGTAGGGGTCATATCTTTCATCCACAAATGAGGTCATCTCCAATCCATACTGTCTTGCCGTATAGTGCATAAATTGCCACATTCCCCTGGCTCTGGCCCTCGAGACAGCCTTAGGATTGAATGCCGACTCTATCATTGCCATTGCCTTAAGCTCCTTGGGGAGGTCGTACATATCAAATATTCCCTCAATTATGGGGAGGTAATAGTTGGAAAGAGAGATGATATTGGCGGTAACTTTGGGCATTTTTTCCGTATAAAGGATAATGTTGTTCCTGACATAATGGTTAAACTGTATCGGGATAAATGAATTCAACCTGTTCAACCTCTCTATATATACGGAATCGGGAATGGATGACTTGAGAGTATCCCTTTCCATCATTTCAAAATCCGGATTGAATGCCTCGGCTTGCTTGTGCAGGTACCACACACTGCGGAGCGAATCGATCTCTTCCGGTGAATAATTGATATTTGTTGACCGCACATCTATATTCACCTCATCTTCCACCTCTCCGGAAACCGGCTCAGCAAGCAGATTGTATTCGAACGAGAGTGAGTCGTAGGCATTTTGGAGCGAATCAAGTCTGCGTGTAAGATCTTCTATGATTTTTTTTCTGGATCTGATCTGTGCATCTGCCTCCGGCAGAAAAATGAAGATGGAAATAATGATGAAAGCGATGGAAATAAGAGATCTTGGTTTCATGTTTTATTAAAAATTGAGGGTCATTTGTAGCCCAAATGAGGGTATGGGGTTGTATATTGGGGAATAATAGGGGTTAAGCGGTTCTATCATAACCGGTTCAAAATGGATTGTGGCCAGATTGTCACTTACATCGAAATCTGCCATATGTGCAAAGACGTTGGCATCTATGACATTGAGTGCATATACAAGTATAAATGCCACGATGGAGTAGTCACGAAATCTCCTGTAGGTATCTCTGTACCACTCCGCCTGGCCAGCAGTAATACCGCCTATGTAACCGCTGTCAGGATCTTTGTCCATCTTGCATATATATTTGAAACGCTTGTATTGTATGTCGTTTTGGTGGTAAAAATATCCACAGGCTACAAATCCGGTCCACCAGATCGGTATTTTCCAGTAATCGCCGTTGTAGGCCTGTCCCAGTCCTGGCAGAAGAGCTGAGTAAATGGTGGATTTTGCAGCAACCGGTACTCTTACGTCGGTCTTGTAGGAGATGGTAGCATCCATTAGCGAGCCCCAGTAGGTGAGGCCTGCTCCAATGTACCCGAGATTGCGATAGAGTTTGTATTTCTCATCTCCGGTCTCCCGGTATTTTATATTATTGGATATACCGGTATAGATGCCGGCTCCCATACCACCATATATAATGGGGACTTTCCACCATTGTTTATTGTAAATCTGCCCTGCACCCGGAAGAATCGCGGTACCCAGAAGCATGTAGCCGGGTTTGAGCGTATCTCTGCCGATATAACCCCGAATGAGTGCCTTCATGGAAAAGCCGGCGGTAGTGTCGGCTTTGATATCGCTTTCCGGATTGACCTTTGTGCCGGTCTGCATATTGGCTCCCGGGGGTCCTCCCATTCTGCCCATAGTCACCTCACCCGAACGCTGAAACTGTGCCTCAGCGCTTAAACTAAAAAATATGAGCAGGGTTAATACGGAAAGAAATCTCTTCACTATGCAAAATCTATAACTGTTTATCTTCGATAACTTTGAGGAATGCGTCGAGTTCGTTGTCATTTCTGAAACGGACAGTCATCGTACCGCCTCCACTTCCGGTGCGTTTGAATGAGACGCCCTTGTCAAAATATTGACCGATAATGTCAGCAATCCGGTAATAGCTATCAGGATAAGTGACTTGCTGCTCCTTATCGCTTTCGGGTGCAGGTGCGGGAACGCTGATCTGTCGCACCTTCTCTTCGAGTTGGCGTACATTTAGCTCCTTGCGTATGGTGAGTTCACATAGTTCAAGTTGGAGGGCCTTATCCTCAAGCGAGAGCAGTGCCTTTGCGTGACCCATGCTGATCCTGTCGGTCTTAATGGCCTTCTGGATCTCTATTGGAAGTTTGAGCAGTCTGAGATAGTTTGCCACGGTAGATCTTTTCTTGCCAATCCTGGAGGCCATTTCCTCCTGGGTTAGGTTGCATTCATCCATAAGTCTCTGAAATCCAAGCGCTGTCTCGATAGCATCCAGGTCTTCTCTCTGAATATTCTCTACAATGGCCATCTCGAGCATCAGGGCATCGTCCGCTTCGCGGATGTAGGCCGGAACTGTCTGAAGGCGGGCCAGCTTGGCTGCTCTGAAGCGTCTCTCTCCACTGATTATCTGGTATTGGGAAGGCCCGATCTTGCGCAAGGTGAGAGGCTGGATGATGCCTAGAGTACGAATTGAGTCCGCAAGCTCCAGCAAGCCCTCTTCGTCAAATGAAAGACGAGGCTGTTCAGGGTTGGGTACAATTTGACTCAGGGGTACATCACATATAGATGCCGGATTGCTTCTCTCGGCGGGAGGAATATTTCTGAATTCAGTATTCTGATTAACATCGCCAGTGTCTCCCAGAAGTGCTCCGAGTCCTCTTCCTAATGCTTCTCTTTTTGCCATGACTGGTTCTTTTTAATAATTTCTTTTGCAAGCTCCAGGTAGTTGGATGCTCCCGGTGAGCCGACATCATAGAGTATGGCAGGCTTACCAAAGGAGGGAGCTTCGCTCAATCTTATGTTTCTAACAATAATCGTGCTGAAGACCATTTCCTTGAAATGAGTTTTGACCTCTTCGACCACCTGATTGTGCAGACGGAGGCGGCTGTCAAACATTGTAATGAGGAAGCCTTCTATGATAAGAGCCGGATTGAGGCGGTTCTGGACGATTTTAATAGTGTTGAGCAATTTGCCAAGTCCTTCAAGGGCAAAAAACTCCGGCTGGACGGGAATGATGACTGAATCGGCCGCTGTAAGTGCGTTTACAGTGATCAGTCCCAGTGAAGGAGCACAGTCGAGGATTATATATTCATAGCGGTCACGTACCTTTTCGAGAGCCTTTTTGAGTACAGACTCGCGGTTGTTTACATTAAGCATCTCTATCTCTGCACCCACAAGGTTGATATGGGAGGTGATGATATCGAGATAATCGAGCTCCGTAGGCATAATAGTCTGTTCTATATCCTTATGTCCGATAAGAACTTCGTAAAGGGTGTTTCCGGTGTCGGAATCGGGATTAAAATTGAGTCCCGAGGTAGTGTTGGCCTGCGGATCGGCATCAATTAGTAAAGTTTTCCTCTCCAATACAGCCATAGAGGCTGCAAGGTTAATAGCTGTCGTGGTTTTTCCCACTCCTCCTTTTTGATTTGCTATCGCAATGACTTTTCCCATATATGCTCCTAAATTTAATCCTAATAAAAGGCAAATTTACAAATTCTTTTTCTTAGGAATGGTATTTATGTTAATTTTGTCCGAAAATGATTCTTTTACAAGTATGGCAGATTCATGGAAAGTGATAGTAAGCAGCATGTCAGGTGGGGGCAAAGCCTCCCGTGAGTGGCCTGAGATAGCTGCCCGCCTTGAAGCCAGAGGCGTCACATACTCGGTTTCTTTTACTCAATATCGTTTTCATGCCCGTGATATCGCAACAGAGGCCCTTAAAGAGGGTCATAGGCAATTTCTCGTACTTGGCGGTGATGGGGCGTTGCATGAAGTGCTTTCCGGCATTATGTCACAAAGCGAAGTACCTTCAAATCAAGTAACACTGGCTATAATTCCTGTAGGCTCAGGTAATGACTGGGCTCGTCTGCACGAGATTCCCCAAGGTTATGATGATGTTACCGATGTCATTGCTCGTGGTAAGCGTGTGCTGCAGGATGTAGCAAAGGTGGAGTCCGTTATGGATGGTGATCCCTTTATCTCCTATATGGTAAATATTGGCGGATTGGGATTTGATGCACAGGTTTGTCACGATTTCGACCGTGAAAAAGAAAAAAAGGAGGGGAATGCAGGTGACGCCCTATATCTGAAGTGTCTCCTTAAAGGTTTTATGGGGTACGATTCGCGGAAGTTCCGTGTGGTAACAGATGGCGAGCTATTTTATGAGGGTGATGTCTTCTCCGTTGCTATGGGTATAGGAAAATATTCCGGTGGAGGCATGATGCAAACACCCGATGCAATATTTGATGATGGCCTGATTGATCTTACTGTCATTAAAAAGATCTCCAAAGCAAAGATTTTGCGCAAGATACCTGTTTTATTTACGGGTAAAATCCATAGTATTAAAGAGGTGCTCCGTACCAGAGCACGTGTTATTGAGATCTCGGCGGAACCTGAGTCATTTGTGGAGGTTGATGGCGAGGCAGTCGGTCTGAGCCCTATCCGTGTAGAGGTAATTCCCTTTGCTATCGGAGTCATTACCAATCTGTAACCGTTTATCAGTATGAAAAATATTATAGGAAAATTGAAAAAATTGCTACCCTATCTTGTTGCAGCCGCTATTTTCATCATTCTTGCCGTGGCTTACTGTCATCCCCTGCTTTCAGGTAAAGTGCTTCAGCAGGGCGATATCAACCAGTGGAAGGGAATGGCACATGAGGTACAGGAGTATTATAAAAATACCGGTAATATTTCAAATTGGACCGGCTCTATGTTTTCCGGTATGCCCACTTACCAAATAACCAATATTCCACCCCAGAAGGGTTTCGAAGGCTTTATGCATAAGGTTCAGGCTTTCATTTATAAACTTATTCACCTCTTCTTTGATTCGTTACTTGGGATAATAATTGGCTACTTTGTGGGATTTTATATACTACTACGTGCTTTTGATATAAATAAGTGGCTCTCTATAGTCGGATCCATCGCCATTACATTTTCGTCCTATTTCTTCATCATTATAGTGGCGGGACATGAGTCCAAGGCACTGACGCTTGGATTGATGGCTCCGGTAATAGCAGGATTTTATTTAATTTTCCAAAAGAAATATCTTTGGGGGGTTTGCTTGACAATGCTCTTTACTGCATTTGGTCTATACGCTCATCCTCAGATGTCATATTATATCTTTATGATGATCGCCGTGCTTGCATTAGCGGAGATATGGCAACATATAAAAGAGAAACGCTTCAAGGATATGGCAATAGCCATTTCCTTGTTTGCTATCTCGGTGCTGATTGGCGCGGGTACCGGTTATGGCAAATATAAATCCAATGCCGACTACGTAAAAGAGACAATGCGTGGAGGACACTCGGAGATAGTGAGGGAGGAGGCAGTTGACTCCTCAAGCCAAGATTCGGGCCTTAGCTTTGAATATGCTACTCAGTGGAGCTATGGGATTGGTGAAACTTTCACATTGATGATACCCAACTTCAAGGGAGGCCCCTCTGCTTCAAATCTAGGCACGGACTCACATTTTGCCGGGGCTCTCAAATCCAGGGGAGTTGATCCTCAGGCAGTTAAATATCTCTCTTCTGCGACTCCGACCTACTGGGGAGAACAGCCCTTCACAGCAGGACCGGTCTATGTGGGAGCTATTGTCTGTCTGCTATTTGTGCTTGGACTTTGTATAGTCAAGGGGCCCTACAAGTGGGGATTATTGATTGCAACCATTTTCTCCATACTTCTCTCCTGGGGTCATAACTTAGAGTGGTTTTCTAAACTATTTTTCAATTATTTCCCTTTCTACAACAAGTTCAGGGCTGTTTCTTCAATCCTTGTGGTAGCTCAGATAGCTATGCCCTTGCTCGGCTTTCTTGCATTGAGAGAGATATTTGAGGGAAGAGTTGGCTCACGGGAACTTAAGAGGTCTCTCTTAATAGCATTCGGTGTTACTGGAGGTCTTTCTCTCTTCTTTGCACTTTTTGGAGGGATGATTTTCAATTTTACCTCTTCAGCAGATGCCTACATAGCTGCACAATTCCCCGCATGGTTTATGGAAGCACTCGTTGAGCAGAGAGCTTTGATGTTCCGAAGCGATTGCTTGCGATCTTTTGCCTTTATAGTGCTTGCATCTTTGCTGATTTTTCTGTTTGCTAAGAAAAAAATCAAGCCTGCTCTCTTTACTCTCATATTGGGAGTACTGGTTTTGGGGGATATGTGGCTGGTCAACAGAAGATACTTTAACGAAAATCATTTTGTAACCAAAAAGGAGAACGATTTATATTTTCAGAAATATGCTTATGAAGAGGAGATCCTCAAGGACACCGATCCGCATTTCAGAGTATTAAACCTCACTACCAATACTTTCAACGAGTCACGCACCTCATATTATCTTAAGTCAATAGGCGGATATCATGCGGCCAAACTCCGCAGGTATCAAGATCTTATAGATGAGCATCTCACACAGATGAATATGAATGCACTCAATATGCTCAACACAAAATACATTATAGTTGAACAAGACGGGACAGCTGTGCCGATGCTTAATGAAGAACGCCTGGGTAATGCCTGGTTTGTGGATGAGATAATTCTGGTCGAGACCCCAAATCAGGAGAGCGATATGCTTAGAGATATTGATCCTGCTACCGTTGCAGTGGCAGATGTCAAGTTTGCCGACTTTAT
>JAAZMM010000095.1 GCA_012798805.1 Bacteroidales bacterium | reverse complement strand
TGTTGGCCCCGTCGGAGCCGACAGAAGGACTCTTTTGCTTGTTGCGACGAGAAAACAAGACAAACCTTAAAATCAAATAATTATGAAAAACAAAGAGTTAAAACCAGCGGAACAATACACCGCGCCGGATATCGAGGTCATCGATATCGAACTTATTCAAAACATCCTTCTGGGAAGTCAAGTGCAAAGGGGGTTACCCGACTTTGGAGACGGAGGAGACGCCTGGTAGGTATGGTTTAGCTATTAGCCTTTAGCTATTAGCAATGTGTAATGAATAATTAGCCAATAATAAAATAAAACTCATAGTTATGAAACTAAAACTATATATTATTACACTTCTCGCTCTATTTGTAGCGAGCTGCACCCGCGAAGGTTTTCCGGAATCCAATAACGAGCAAGGAGAAAGACTGGTTACTATTAGCGCAACGATCCCGTCGGACACCAAAGTCTCTTATAATGACGGCACGCTCAAACTCGCATGGGAGACCGGCGACCAGCTAATGTTGGTCGGATATGACGACGACAATGTTTATAAAGGACATAAGGTGTTTACCTACGTTGCAGGAAGCAACGATAATTTTACGGGAGAAACCGTATCAGGAGCTACCATATATAAGGCATACTATCCCGCAGCTGCCGTCAAGCTGGATGAGAATTATGGTGCATACTTTGATAAATTGTGGCAACAGACACAGGATGGAAACAATTCTACGACACATCTCGGCGACAAGCTCTGTTTGTGCGACGAGTTGGGCCATGCCATCAATCAGCCATTTACCTTGAACTCCAAGAACAATATACTCAGGCTTAATCTCACCGGCATACCGGCGGACTTGGGAACCCTCCAAAGACTCATTTGGACCGTTGAATACGAAACGGGAAAAACCCGATCTACATCTCTTGATTTCACCAACTACATGCATACAGGTAGCGAACTGATCGCTTTCCTCACTTTTGATCCTATAGTGACGAAGATCGCTGCGGGCGGCAATGTGAAAATTACGCTAATCGGTGATAAATCGTACGAGTGGAAAACCCCTACCCCCGTTGCCAATGGTAAGACCTACACACAAGGGAATACTCGCTACTACGCCTCAGTAAGCCAAGGTTGGTATGAGGTTGCTCCACTGATGTACACCATCAGAACCAATGATCCACAAACGGAACATGGGATCAATCAACCATATGCTCCCTCCACAAACCCTGCCAATCTGACGATCTACTGGGGGGATGGAACCGAAAACACATTCTTAGCACAAAACAGTGCACTTTCAGAAATGAGAATTGCTTCGCATAACTACACCGGCACAGGTGATTATACCGTTACCATCATTTCCGACCAAGCAGATACCTTATCAAAACAGATGCCGCGCCTCACATTCGATCAACAAGAACTGCTAACCGCAGTACTTACCCCCTTCCCAAATATGGATGCACCCGCTTTTGGTCATACCTTCTACAAATGTATCCAACTAACCACTATCCCGGCAGATCTGTTCAGATACAATGTTAATGTAACCTCTTTCAATGGGCTTTTCAGGGATTGCGCCTCCTTAACCACTATTCCTGCAGATCTGTTCGAGCACAATACTCTAGCAGAATCTTTCCAATTAACTTTCTTGAACTGCACCGGAATAACCGAACTTCCTGCAGGATTGTTTAGTAATAATACGCAAGCAGAATATTTCTATGCCTGCTTCAAAGGATGCACTTCATTAACTACTATTCAGGGAGGATTGTTTGGCGATAACACCAATACGACAGTAACGTCTTTCCTAGAATGTTTCAATGGCTGCACCGCATTAAATAATCTTCCTTCGGGATTGTTTGGCAGTGATCAGAGTGCTACGAATACTCAGGCTACAAATTTCCGTGAATGCTTTAATGGGTGTACCTCATTAACTGCTGTTCCTGAGGATTTGTTTAGTCGTTTTGAGGGTCCTATATCTTTTTATCTGACTTTTAGAAACTGCACCGCATTAAATAATCTTCCTGCAGGATTGTTTAGCAATAATACACAAGCAACAGATTTCAGTAGCTGCTTCACTAATTGCTCATCATTAACAGAAATTCCTGCGGAATTGTTTAGATACAATACAAATGCAAATAGTTTTCAAGGCTGCTTCTACTACTGCACCGGAATAACTACTGTTCCTGCTGGATTGTTTAGCAATAATGAACAAGCAAAGTTTTTCGGCTCCTGCTTCCGAGGCTGCACCGGATTAACTACCGTGCCTGCTGGATTGTTTAGCAATAATGGACAAGCAAAATCATTCGACTACTGCTTCCGAGGCTGCACCGGATTAACTACCGTGCCTGCTGGATTGTTTAGCAATAATGTACTAGCAGAATCTTTCAAATACTGCTTTATGGAATGCTCAGGATTAACCAACCTTCCTGCGGAATTGTTTAGATTCAATACAAATGCAAAAAGTTTTTACGGCTGCTTCTGGCTCTGCACCGGATTAACCAACCTTCCTGCGGAATTGTTTAGCTACAATACACAAGCAACAGATTTCACCTCCTGCTTCCAAGAGTGCACCGGATTAACCTACCTTCCTGCGGAATTGTTTAGATACAATACAAATGCAAATAGTTTTCAAGGCTGCTTCTACTACTGCACCGGAATAACTACTGTTCCTGCTGGATTGTTTAGCAATAATACACAAGCAACAGATTTCACCTTCTGCTTCTACTCCTGCATCGGATTAACTACTGTTCCTGCTGGATTGTTTAGCAATAATGCACTAGCAGAATCTTTCTTCGGTTGCTTCTCCTTCTGCTCCGAATTAACTACTGTCCCTGATGGGTTGTTTGTATCTAATTCGGCTGCAACGAATTTCGAAAGGTGCTTTTACGACTGTAAAAAATTGGTTCTAAAAAAGGAAATTTTCCCGCTTCCGACTGTAACCCCAGACTTTTTTGCAAATAGGACTATGAATTTTCAATTCTGTTTTCAAAATGTAGGTACGGAATCACAAACTCCAGGCACCGCTCCTGAGTTATGGTTATTTACCGGAGGTGGAGCAGGAACAACGTGGACAATTACCGATTGTTTCACCGGCGCTACTTCTTTAACAAACTACAACGATATTCCTAACAGTTGGAAGGGACTATAATGCCGTTCTTATGATATAGGAATGCCTCTTACCGTATGGTGAGAGGCATTTTTTAAGTTTTGAGTTGTGAGGAATAAAAAAATGATGTAAAACGCCCGCATTGGTCATTAGATCTGCAAACCCCGTCTCTAGTTTAGAGTCAGACAAAAGCGGCATAAATAAAAGAAAAAGTGAAGACAATAATGTTTAACAAAATGTGTCAACTTTTTTAAGGACGAAACATTAACTCGGAACTAATCAACTCCCATATGGAGTCGATTCTGGCTTTGGTTTCTTCAGAGGAGGTGACGATATCGGGCCATTCGCGGTCAAAGCCTTTCATTACCTTTTTGGAGGTGGCATCGAGATGTAGAACGCCATTTTTGATCGAAGAATCGCGCTCTGCATCGCAATTGGCGCCGAGTAGCCACAATTTGCGATATTCGCTACTCTTTTCTTCATCTTTGTCAAACTTAACTCTGATTATCTGATCCATCTCTACCGTCTCTTTGCGGCTATATTCCTTTGTAGTTGCATCTATACAGAGTTTGCCACCAAATCCCACTCTCGGGGCAGTATGGTCGAGAATATCCAGAGGCCCTTTGCTTACCAAAGTATCGGTTTCCGGAAAATAATGCTTGCAGATAGTCTTTTTGAGCGCATTGTGATCCCGGATATCAATATCCTCATCCACTACAATCAGAAACTTATTGAACATCATCTGACCGGCACCCCACATTGCATTTGCCACCTTAAAGGCTTGACCATCGTAGCTCTTTTTGATTTTTACAACAGCAAAATTGTGTCCCACACCCTCTTCAGGCAGGTATAAATCCTCTATTTCCGGAGAAATGACAAATTTGATCGGAGTAAGAAATATCTTCTCGGTTGCCAACGCCATATACTTATCCTCCTGCGGAGGAACCCCCACAACAGTAGCCGGATAGATCGCATCCTTACGGTGAGAAATGCAGGTAACGTGAAACTGCGGATAATAATCCTCAAGCGAATAGAACCCCGTATGGTCACCAAAAGGCCCTTCAAGGACGAGTGGCTCGCTTTTTTGCACATAACCCTCAATTACAAAATCACAATCTGCAGGTACCTTGATCTTCTGGGTGAAACACTCTACCATTTCTACAGGTTTGTCACGTAAAAATCCGGCGAGCAGATATTCGTCTATCCCCTCCGGAAGAGGGGCAGTAGCACAATAGGTATAGAGGGGATCCCCTCCCAGACAAACGGCTACGGGGAGTCTATGCCCCGACTCCGAAAGATGCTTTGCACCGGTTTTGTGTTTGTGCCAGTGCATTCCGGTGGTATTGTCGTCGAATACCTGCATTCTATACATACCGACATTACGCTGTCCTGTGACCGGACTTACAGTATGTACCATGGGAAGAGTGATAAACCTACCTCCATCCTGCGGCCAGCATTTGAGTATCGGCAGGTCGCTCAGTTTTGCATTGTACTTGACCACCTCCTGACAGGGGGCGGCTCCCCTGTGGTTGACAGGAAGCCATCGTGAGGCCTCTTTGAGAAGGGGAAACATCTTGAGTTTGTCCATCAGAGTACTCTTTTCTTTGAGTACCTGATTTATGATATTTTCAAATTTCTGCTGAATATCTTCGAATGAATCGGCTCCGAGAGTGTAGAGGATACGCTTTTGCGACCCCATCATATTGGTCAGAACCGGATACCTTGTGCCGGTGTTTTCAAAGAGGAGAGCCTTTCCTCCGCCGGGCATTTTGCTGACGCGATCGGTCACTTCAGCTATCTCCAGTACGGGATCCACGAACTCCTTTATGCAGATAAGTTCTCCTTTGGATTCCAGAAATTTCACATAATCCGAGAGACTGCTGAACATATTCTTCAATTTTTATTTGCTTGTATCTATTCCTGCCGCTTTTGCCGCAAGGTAAATAATCGATTTGAACTCTATACCGCTGTGGCGTGAAAGTCCGATTTCACAGGTGCGGCTGGTAGCATAGCCATGATCGCACCCTTCGCTCTGTCTTTTGAGGTCCCTCAATCCGTGCTGATTAAGTTCTGGGAAGAAGAAGCCTCTGTCGCCTGCAAAGCCGCAGCAATTGGAATCCACAATTACCACCTCACGGGCACATTTGCGTGCCACATTTTCCAAATGTGATTCCACTTGCATATTCTTTGCAGAACATACTGCAAAAATCGCCACTTTTTCATCCACGGGCTTCAATTCAAGGCGGTCAAGCAGATATTTGTCTATAAATTCCGCCGGTTCATAGAGTTTAAGAGCATCCTCCATATTGGTGCGCATCGTATAGAGACAGGGGCTCATATCGCACAGGACGGGATATTTTCCATTCTCAGAAGCCTTTAGAAGGGCGGCTTTAAGCTCATCAGAGGCCTTTTTGCCCGCTTCCACATAGCCTTTGCTGGAGAAGAGCATTCCACAGCAGAGTTTATCCATATTTTCGGGATAGATGATCTGGTATCCGGCAGCGGTGAGCAGGGCTTCGGTCATACGGGTAATCTCTTTTTCCTTGCTGTAACTCTTCGATGTGCCCATACTTCTGGTAATACAGGAGGGGAAGTAGACCACTTTGAGTTCTTTTTCGGGGAAAGTGCGTTTTTTGATCTTATTTGCTCCTGTGGGCATATGCTCATTCCACAACGGAATCAATTTAAATGAAATGGCTCTAATTCCTCTCGCAAGGGCTCCGAATAGCTTTTTGCCGAATAAAAGCCGCAGGGCGTGGAGCAACTTGAGTCCGCCACGCATAAAGGCAGTGATGCTACCCATATATCCAGCAATCTTGAGGGCTCTCTTTTCACCTTTAGGTGAATGAATTTCGTGTCGTATCTCTTTTATGAGTTTGCCGGTATCGGCTTTTACAGGGCAATTGAGGTGGCAGAGAGAGTCGGTAGCACAGGTCTGTTCTCCTGCATAGCGGAAGAGTTTCTGCATTTCAGCGGCACGATGAGGCTCCTCTCCGGTCTTTTTGAGATTTTCAATTTCGCGGAATACGGCAACTCTTTGGCGTGGAGAGAGTGTGAGTCCTTCTGCAACACAGTGGCCTTCGCAGAATCCGCACTCCATACATTTATCGACAACTTCTCTCGTAGAGGGGATGGGCTTGAGGTTGCTGATATGAGCTTTAGGGTCCTCATTGATTATGACGCCGGGGTTTAGTATGCCTTTGGGGTCGAATATATCCTTGACCTCTTTCATCAGCCTGTAGGCTTCTCGTCCCCATTCCATCTCCAAAAATGGAGCCATATTGCGTCCGGTGCCATGTTCGGCTTTGAGTGATCCGTCATATTGTGAAACTACCATTTTGGTAATGTCCTCCATAAAGATACGGTACTTTTCCACCTCCTTATCTTCGGAGAAATTCTGGTTGAATACAAAGTGGAGATTACCATCCATTGCATGGCCGAATATCACGGCATCGCCATAGCCGTCACGTTCAAAAATCTCTCTCAATTTCATTGTGGCTTCTGCCAGTTTTTCAATAGGGAAGCAGATATCCTCAATTATGGCAGTAGTGCCCGATTTCCTCAATCCGGCTACTGTAGGGAAGAGCTCTTTACGGATTTTCCAAAGCATCGCCTGCTCTTTGACATCGGTGGTAAAAGTGTAGGGAAGTTCGGTAGGAATGTGGCTGATAGAAGCGGTAACCGATTCCACATTGGCCTTGAGTTCCTCTGCAGATGCGGCTCTGGTCTCGACCAGAAGTACGCAACTCTCTTCTCCTATAGTCTTGAGGTACTCCGGGATTCCGGGTGTCCGATCGGCAGAACGCACACCGGTCCTGTCAATGAGTTCAACTGCAGATGCCTTTTGTTCCTTTAGTATCTGTGCTGCGGTGCATGCATCCTTTATCGAAGTGAAGACCACCATCGCAAGGGCTTTGTGAGGGTGTTCAACGACTGTATTGTAGGTAATGGAGGAGATAAAGGCAAGAGTACCTTCCGATCCTATGATGAGGTGCTTGAGGATATCGATACCATCGCTGTAATCAGTAAAGGCGTTCAGTGAATAACCGTTCGTGTTCTTTATCTTATATTTTTTGATTATGCGTTCTTTGAGTTCAGTATCGGCTGCTATATCGGCTGAGATTTTCTCAAGGGATCGGAGTAGATCCTTGTGACTCTTTTTAAAGCTGCGCACGGAAGCTTCGTCAGCGGTATCGAGAAGAGTACCGTCGGGGAGTATGACGCGGATGTCGGCAACAGTCTTGTAGGAGTTGTCTGCTACACCACAGCACATGCCGCTGGCATTGTTGGCTGCGATACCACCTATCATAGCTGCATCGATGGAAGCAGGATCGGGTCCTATTTTGCGCCCGTAAGGTGCGAGGTAGCGGTTGGCGGCAGCACCTCTGATACCAGGCTGGAGGCAAATTTTGAGTCCGTGATCCAGGATTTTGTGATCTTTCCATCCGTGGGTTGCTACAACGAGGATCGAATCACTGATAGCTTGACCTGAGAGAGAGGTGCCTGCGGCCCTGAATGTGACAGGAAGCCCCATATTATAGGCTGTAGTGAGTATGGCTACGATTTCCTCTTCGTTATTTGCCTTGATTACCAGTTTGGGAATGAGCCTGTAGAATGAGGCATCCGTGCCGAATGCCAATGTGCTGAGGGGATCGTGGTGCATCCTCTGCACTGGAATAATCTTCTTGAGTTCGTCATAAAACTCTTTGTACTTGCCTGAAATCATAATGTATCCAATAAGTCGAAAAGGTGTTCTGCACCCAGCTCTCTGCCTATAACGCGTTTTTTCCTGTCAAGCAGGTAAATTTGCGGTACCGTGCGAACATCATAAAGTCTGTTTAGTCCGGATTTTCCGGTTTTATCCCACAAATATACCCATTTTTTCGGGTTTCTCTTCTGAAATTCACGCCAGGCTGCCTCATTTTCACCCACATAGATGCATTTTACTTTGACTCCCTTTTTTCTGAGATATTTCTCTTTTTCAGCCAGGGCAATTGCTTCTTTACTACACTCCTCACAGGAAACCAGATAAAACCAAAGAACGGTGTAGCGTGAGCAGCCTTTTAGCAATCTACGCTCTCGTTCTTTACTATCTGTAAGCAAAAGGTCGGCCGCTTTTTCTCCGGGGAGATTGGTGGAAGAAAGTATGATATCGAAAGAAATATTATTGAGGTACTCTTTGGGCCAGTATTCCTCTTTTTCAAGGATGTAAGTGCGTCCTATCTCAAGAGCTCCATGTTGGAATGGTGCGCCCGGTGTGTTTTTTAGGAAAGAATAGAGCTCGTGAAAGGTTTCGCGGTAAAGTGTCGAATCCGAGGCCGTCCTTCGGGAAAAAGTCTCCGCAACCTGGTTGATAACATCTTCATCGACCGGCTCCATTGAAGCGAATATGTTGGAAAATAACTCACTGAAATCTTTGCTTTCGGTCACTTTGACATCCAAAAGAGCGTAAAGTGCCTCACAGTTGAGTTTACGGCCGGCTATGACGTTAAATCGGTCGATTAGAAACAAGGAAGGCGTAGTCAGTACGCCATATTTCATGTGATAGGAACTCCGGACTTCGGGATCCCAAAGATGCAGCATTGTGACATCAGGATTGGAAATATCTCCGAAAATAAGCTTAACATACTCCTCCCACTCTTTGCGGTTAGCCTGTGTGTAGAGTGCGAAGATTGTAATTCTAGGCCCGGAATATTCCCTTGCGAATTTAGCTAATAGGGGAGTCTCTTTCTTACAAGTGCTGCATTTGTCATCATAAAAATAGAGAACCTTCCACTGGCTGTCACCTTTTAGAATGTTGATCATATAGCCATCCATACTCTCTACAATGAGTTCCGGAGCATCGCAGCCGATCATTGAGGAGCGGTTAAATTCGGCGAAAGTATAGAGCAGATGCCAACTTTCGGGATTGGCCCATTCGAGTTTTCCGTTGAGAAACCAATTGTCTGCAATGTGGAGTGAAACCGCCTCCATTCCCATCACAGGTGAGCCATAGAAGTAATCAAATGCCGCTCCGGCAAGTAGAGCCTGATCTTTTTTGTCAGGAAGGGCATTTATCAGGCGGTCAATCCGAGAGGTAATGGTATCGGTAGGATAATAGATAAGGCTGTCGAAGTATTCTTCGATGCCTTTGTGGATTTTGGCCGTGTTCTGGCCAGATGAGGAAAATATTCCGATGACCAGGACGAAAACCAAAGAAATTACCCTTAGTTTCATGCCTGTAACGGATTTTATTTGTGAATATAGTCGTCGATGTCAATGCCCGGTGGCAGAAAACATTTGGCGTCTCCTCCATTTAGAAGCACATCTCTTACTACTGTTGAGGAGATAAATGAATATTCGTGGCCGGCAGGGATAAAAATGCTGGAAATATCAGGTGCCATTTTGCGGTTGGCTTGGGCGATTACACTTTCAAGTTCGAAGTCGGTGGTGGTCCTTAAGCCTCTTATGATGCAAACTGCTCCTATTTCTCTACAGTAATCCACGGTAAGGCCGGTGTATGAGTCCACTTCTACACGTTCCAAACCTTTAGTGGCTTTCCTAATTATCTCCACTCTCTCTTCAGGGGATAAGAGTCCTCCTTTGGAGCTATTGTAACCGACTGCCACGACAACTTTGTCAAAAAGTTTCAGCGCAGATTTCAATACATCCAGGTGACCCATTGTGAATGGATCAAAAGAACCCGGAAAAAGTGCAAGTC
>JAAZMM010000094.1 GCA_012798805.1 Bacteroidales bacterium | reverse complement strand
TTGAGGTGGCTATTCGCGACAGCTTACGAACTGCGCTCTGAATGGCATCAGCGGGGATGGTCGGGTTCAGCTTGTGCACCGCTGTCTGAAGCCGCCCCATAAGCAACACATCCCCGTAACTGCTGCGCTCGGGATTCAGAGCGTCCGGAGCGAGGTCAACTCCTGATATGTAGGTATAACCGAGGCTCTGCAACTCCTCGATAGCCATTTCTTCAATTGCAGATTCGCATAACTTTGCCATGAAAGCACCTCCTGTTTATTTAATTCTCTTTTTCTCCATAATTTTCTCTTTTGTTTCTTTTAACCGTTTTGGTAATGAATAAAGATATTGAATAATAACCGCAACATATTCTATAACTCTTTCTACGTCATATTGATGAAATTTCACATCATCAGCATGAGCCGCACTATTGCCTAACTGCCGGATAATCCAGCAAGCGTCATTGAGCATCTCTGGGAGTTCTTTTCGTTCTACTAAACTTTCGATTTTATCTTCAAGTGTTTTACCTGTTGCATTTTTGTCTTTAGCAATCATTTCTAATACTCTACGTAATGATAATAAACATATAGCTAAATCGATTCCTTTAGTTTTCACAGCTGCATCAAAAGCATCAGCTATTGCTGGTGGGACTCCATCCTTATTGATTAAAGGAAAAGGAAATGCCGTTGTCGATTCTGTTTCAACATAATCGTCTTGAGATGCTACATCAAAAGTATAGTTTCTTATTAATGTTGGGTTATGACAGACAGGGCACTCATAAAAATCCCAGTCAATATGCTCAATCAAAGTATATGATATGACATTACCATAGCTGTCATGAACGGTATCTTCATCTTTCCATGTTACCGTAGATTTATAATCAAGTACGCCAGTATTTCCGCAATGATAACACGTTGCTACTATCCTATCCTTCTGCATATTCGTCCCCCTAGATTTTCACCCTTACTTCACCGCTGATTAACTTAGGTAATAGTGTATCGCGAAGTTTTTGAAGCGTATATATTTGTTCAGAGTTAGCCAGTATTTTAGAGAATATATTACCTGATATCTCATTTATTTTATCAAACACATTTTGCGGAGGTACGGGAATTTCTAAGCTATTTAGATTCTGTTGATTGATTTTTGGCTGTACCGCTCCAGATACAATATGCGAAATAGTGCACTGTCGTAAACAGAACCACAATGAATAATTAGTATAAGGTGGTTTGGCTTGTAAGATATGGGCATGGTTATTGCACCAAAATTTGCCTGTTGCATACTGTAAGACTGGATAACCATCAGCCGTTTCAACGGTTCCATCTTCTCCAAGCAGGATATATTCGCCATCAAAGATATAGTCATTTATATAATCCATGATAGTTGCTGCCCCATAATACGGATATAATTTACCGTCCTTTTTTTTCTCACGTTCCATTGCAGATAACGGAATTCTCTTATTATCAAAAAGCTGTATATAATCGCCTAATCGTCCGACATTTTTTTCGTCATCAAACCACTTTCTAAAATACGCTTGTCCCAAGTCTTCCAGCGTTTTATTCTGCCTGGTCAAAAGGTCGATTTTATCATCAAGCGAGGATAAAACTTCCGCTATGGCTTTTTGTTCTGGGAGAGAGGGGAGAAAAATATCCATATCCATAATAACATCCGGTGTTA
>JAAZMM010000093.1 GCA_012798805.1 Bacteroidales bacterium | reverse complement strand
TCGAGAATCCAGAGCACATAACGTATATCGACGCATATACATTTGTTCATCACAGGATCAAAATAAGTATCACCTGCAAGTGACTCCTTGTTGCCGTCAAATGCCAGCCCTATAAGCTCTCCACGGGCATTCATAACCGGACTGCCGGAATTTCCGCCTGTGATATCATTATCGGTTATAAAATTGATATACAACTCTCCTGTAGATGGATCTGCCCATCTGCCCCAATCCTTGGCCTCGTAGAGGGATTTCAACTCAGGTTTAAGAGAGAAAATATATCTATTGGGGTCATGTTTTTCCAAAATACCTCTCACAGTACTCCTTTCAAGGCGAATCTCGCCGTCACAAGGGTAAAGCGGGCCGACTGTACCATAGGTAATTCTCATCGTAGAATTGGCATCAGGATATTGCGGGACACCTTTTTCAAGATTCATCCGGTAGAGCAGATTTCTGTAATTATTCTCTAGTCTGCTCAGTTTTACTCCTCTGTCAATGGTATTCCTATAGTTATTGTACATTATCATTTTTGTGGAAGAAATAGCAGCCGCAAGAGGATCTGCTCTATATTCCTCCGCAGTATGCACTTCCGACAAAGCCTGCTCAAGCCTATCTTTGTCAGTAAAAAGAGAGTTTTCCCACACCCAATCCACAATAGCGTAGGTATCTCCATCAAACCGGTCATATTTTTCCCTCAACCATTCTCCCCAGAACTCCCTATCCACAAAGGCATAAAACTCCCTGACTGAAAGGTCGATAAGATCCTTTTCCACCCTCATGTCAAACTCATTGTGCATATCCATTATCTGCTTGAAGGCACTCGCACTATCGGCAATGGGAGCCTGATAGCCTACTCGCTTAGCCAGCACCTCCGCACTCCTGGCAATATGATTGACCATCCTGTGCAAGCGCACTCCCCTGGCCATTGTTTCACGGAAACAACCTATCTGTTTCTCTATATATTCCAGATTCTTATATCTCACTTCAAGATCTCTAAGCAAAGTACCATAGCGTTTTGCCCTCAGAGAGTCCGACATTATCCAGCTCTGGAGTTCCTTCTCCTGCTCCCGCTTTTTCTCTGCAACCTTAAATCTGCTATAGCAAAAGATCTCACCTTCACGGATTTCCTGCACGTTGCTCAATGAAAAATAGTGATCTGCATATTTAAGACGCACCTCCGGATCGACATCCATCCAGCCATCAATTATCTTCATCTGCTCCCCCTGGATCTTTACCTGAATGGGATTTTCAATAGTTTCTATATTATTTACCTTAAAAGAGGATGCATATCGGTCTGTACGGCCAGGATAGCCGATTACCATTGTAAAATCTCCTCTCTGCACACCTGCCGTGGATATTTTCAATATTCGGGAGGGCTTCATCGGTATGTTGTCAGGCGAATATTCTGCCGGTGAGCCATCGGGGGCGGTATAGATACGGTAAAGCGCAAAATCCCCCTTGTGCTGGGGCCAATCCCAGTTATCCACCTCACCTCCGAAAGATGCAATGCAGAGAGGCGGAGCTGCCACCAGGCGCACATCCTTGTAAACCTCATAAAGAGCCATATAATATTTATTGCCACCCCACATCGAAGAACAGGAGACCTCTCCCTGCCCTTCGAAGATTTTCTTATACCTGCCTTCAATTACACTATACACCCTGCGCATCATAAAACCTCCTCCCCTCGGACGGATTGAATCACGTATTTGCTCCACTTCGGAAGTTACATCTATCACTTTCTTTAGAAACCAGATACCATCGCCCTTTACCGGAGCCTCCTGAGAACGATCCATAGCCCAGAAACCATCTTCAAGGTAGTTGTGCCCGGGAGTACTAAGCGAATGTATATCCGAATAGGCACAGTGATGGTTGGTAATCATCAGGCCGTCAGATGAGATCATACTCCCACTGCAACCGAAAGCAAGCGATACAACCGCATCACTCAGACCACCCTTCTCTTCATCATAAAGGGTATTGGGATCGAGCAGCAAACCCCTCTCCTGCATATTTTTGGCGAGTCCCTGCTCTATTAAGTGGATGAGCCACATACCTTCATCGGCACGGCACACCAGGGCGGAGAGGAGAAATATCATCACCGCCGGTATCAGTTTTCTTTTCATGTTTTTGGTATTAGAATGAAATGCCTACTGTCGCACTTATGCGATGATGCGTTGCACCGGTAAGATGTGAAACGCCAAAGGCATTTATCAACCGGTAGTCCAAATCTATATAACCGGTGATATTTTTTTTGAAAAAATGGGAATATCTAAATCCCGCCCCACCATTTATGCGGTTGGCAGTAAGAAATTCAAATTCCTTGCACATCGCATCATTCATTGTGCGCGGTGGTCTGGGGTTGGAAATCTGAGTATAAAGTCCATCTCTGAAGGCCTCGCCCAATCCGGTCCCATATCCTCCGCAAAGGCGCACCCCCACAATACCTTTTTTGAGGAAAATGTTGTATGCTGCAGAAAGCACTCCGTCAATAGAGAATATATTTTGTTTGCGGTTGAAGGGATAGAGTGAAGAGGTCTGAAAGCGGGCCATTGCATCCGCTGAAGCCTTAATTGTGAGTGTGGGACGATGATCTTTAATGCCGATATTGGCAACATACTCCATATTTCCCTCGATCAAATGTCTTTCAAGAACCTCGTTACTGCCGAAATAGATGATCTCCCTGACCCCTTCGACAGTTTTTTCCTGATAGACATTCTCGTGGTTATAAAGTTGAGTATAGTCTGCATTGAGATTCACCATATGTTGGGTATGATCATTTCCAAAAGAAAGACAACTTTTGTAACCGGCCTGGAAGCCTTCGTGCGCTGAATACATTATGGTAGAGGTGGACTTTTTGCCGTAATAGCCGTCAAATGCCTTGAATGAAAACTCATTGAATAATTTTACCGGAGACTCCGGACCTATTTCAAGTTGGAGAGCTCCTCCGTGATATGTGGTCAAAAGAGGCATAATGCTAGACTTTGTGGAATAACCCCTCTCTCCAAACACCTCACGCTGCCCGAAAAAGCCGCCATAATCAACCAAATAGTAGTAAACCTTATCGGTTGTGCCATAGATTTGGAAATAGAAACTTTCAAGATTTCTTCTGAAGATATAATTGGCTCCAATAACTACCACGTCTGCAATGTTGAAGCTCAGACCCGCTGTCACCTCCATATCCATTATCATATTGACATGGCGTGGGTCGCGTGCCTTGGAATAATTACCGCCAATATAATCTATCTTGCCTCCGACGGAAATGGTCCTGTTAAAACGATAAGCCACACCTCCTGTGAGATTATAGGTTTCTAATGTTTTGACACCGGCGGTACTATCAGCCATCGCCACAATATTAAAAGGGGAATGAAATGGGTCGCTCATTACTGAGCCACCCATATTCTTCCCTTTAAAATAGTCGTAGGACAACTTTCCGTAAACGAATACATTTTGTCCCAAACGGGAAAATGATTCGGTCAAAGCGCCTGCATTGAAACTGTCATCTGACTGGTGATGAGCCCTGAATTCGCCATTATTCTTCTCAAATCCTGCCTGTGCAATAGCAACTCTATCCACGGGCATACGCACAAGACCGGCGGCATTGCTGCTGGTCAGCCAGGGATGTGAACTCTTTATAAAATTAAAATCATAACGATTCTGCGGAGTCACCTGCGCCCTGCCGGAAAAGAGACAGAAGAGCACCATTACTGCTATAGTCAGACAACGTTTCATCACAAAATACCCTTATTTGCTTCTCAAAGCAGCTTCCTTACGCTGGTGGAAGTCGTTTCCTGAGTTGTTGGTATCCATAAATACGATACGTGCGCCCATTTTGATGGAGGCTTCCGCATCGATATCGCTCGGATCGGTTGATCCCTCTTCAAGATCACTTGTTCCCAAGGCATAACCATAAACAAGTTTTCCTTTATTTTCTGGTATCGCCTCAGTAGCCTCTTTGTTGACATTACGATATATGGAATGTCCCTGTCTGTGGGTCAATACCACACTACCTCCGTCAACAGCTGTGATGAGACGCTTGTTGTTCTTACCCACATAGCCGGCCGAAAAGACCTCCATAGCATCCACAACCCATTCTGCGGGAACCCATTTACGCACCATTGCGCTGATATTATTATAGTAATTCTCATTGGAGGTATCCTCAAAGAATGACTGTGGAGTAACACCATCAGGGGTCATAAAGATAAAGAAAGCAGGGCCTGTCACAGAGAGAGGCCAGCCTGTTCCCCTACCATATTTATAAGCCTTCAGATAATGTGACGTGGGGATTGCCTCAGATGGTGTGGGATAGGATGCAGCCTGATTATACCCCGATTCGGGGTCATACATGGCATAATAGTCACCTTTGGAGAGGTCAACCGACAGGCCGTAGGTCAAAGTGTGATTGATAGCGCCATTTATAGCCACAACAACCTCCTCGCCCGGTTTAAGCACCGGAGCGTGACCCTCGGCCCAAGTCCAGTAACCGTTTCCTGCTAGAACAACGCCTTCATTCTCATAAGTGAGCTTCCCATCAATAACATCAGCATTCGTCGCATGCGAATTGTATTGAATCGTCATCGCAAAGCAGAGGTTTTTCAGGTCGGCATCTACCGGTGAATTGTTGTAGAGAACGACATATTTGTCATTCTGGAAGTGACCGGAGCCGTCATCTTTTTGACAACCGCCCGAATAGAGCTCCTTGATAATAACCTGTTTGGCCTCTGAACCGACCATAGCAATGTCAACCACGAAAGGCTCTTTCTCATAATCATGAGTGATTGCTACCTGCTGTTTAAATCCATTGAAGGAGAAGGCAGTAGCATCCATGGCACGTGTCTCGGTCGCTGAAAACTCATAAAGACCTGCAACTACGGGCACTATTGCAATACCGGCATCATCGGTAGTACCGACATAATACATTCCGGTATTGATATTTACTGCAATTACAGAAACACCGGCTATAGGGCTGAAGCCGGGATCTGAGTATTGCAGCTTAACTTTGACATCATACAATTTGTACGGGTCCTCCTTGTCGCAGGAGACCGCAGCGATTAAAAGCACGCTGCACATCAGAAATGAAATAAACTTTTTCATACGCATTGTGTTTATATTATTGAATTTTAAGTCTTAATGTAAGTCCATAATAGAACTTAGGTATATAGGATGAGGATTCAAACAATGATACATCTGTTTCTGAAGCACTCTGTTTGAACCTCATTGTCGAGTAGAAAAAATTGTTGGCGTAAAAGGAAAGAGAGGCAATTCTGCCTATCTCCTTGGTCACGCTGATATTGGCCGAAAAGTAGGGAGAGAAAACATTCTTAAGGTAGGTATAAGTGTATCCCGTCTTATTGATCATTGCATCCAGTTCTGAAAAGAGCCGCTTGTTGTTCTCTTTAGCCCAGAGATATTCCTCAAGGAATGGTATTTGGATGTTGGGCTCTTCGAATGTAGAGTAATAGAGAGGGTATTTGACAACATGACCCTTGATGTCATAAAACTCGGTCCCCGAAGGGGTTTTCTCCTGGCCGCTCATAGGCCAGGCAATCTGGCCTCCACTATATTCCGCCAGGTTGCGGTCGTGACGATAGAGTGACCCCTCAAGTCTGAGGGTAAATATGAGTCGCGCCTTGGGAATATGAGTAGTAAATGTGATGTTATTGCGCAGTTTTAGGCTCTCGGAACCATTACTGGTACCGGAACTGCTGCCAACATAATACCCTATGAACTGATAGGGTGTGATACCGTCCGACATTGTGCGATTCGTTTGGTAGGCCTGCACTATGTTTTCGTTTATGCTCCTGTATTTATAGAGCGTACCATCCATCCTGATGGAGGTACGGATAGAGGGTATCTGTCCAAAATCTATCACCCATTCAATACCTTTGCGGATGGTCGGTGATACTTCGTTGGTCACTTTGGTCTTGGAAGTGAAGGTGTTTTTCTCACTATAGGCCAGGGTCTGGTCGGCCACATTACCGGTAATATCTTTCACTGTGACCACTCCGGTCTGCCTGTCTATCGAGTAAAGACGATCGGAAGAGGGGATTGGACACCCCTCCAAATTACGCTGGTCGGTCCATTTGTAGGTAAAAGGCTCATATTCACTGTAGGTAAAATAGGAGTCCAGGGTTTTGGAATAGAAGGCGGCCAGGGAAATTTTGACACCTGCAATATCCGCCTCGACACCGATTTCGCTCTGCTGAGCCCTCTGCCATTTCAGATCGGGGTTATATTCTATCTGCCTTGGGAGAATGTAATATGCATAGAATGCTGTTCCATCCGCCATTGTGCCGGGTGCAAAAACCTGTTTGCCATAATAAGAGGGGGTCGGATAGAGAATGGAGACCGAAGGAAGCTTGACAGCAACACCCCAGCTGCCACGCACGGATAATTCTCTCAATATACGACTTCTGCGATATTTGATAATGGAATATTTCGCATTAAAACGCGGGGAGAGGCTGCTGACTGTGCCATATCCCGAATTATTAATCATGGTCCATTCAGAACGCACTCCTCCAACGAGATTAAGAGAAGTGGTCCCTATGGGAATGGTGACATTCTCTTCGGCATAGGCTGCCAGGTTGTTCACAAAAGGAATATCTTTATAAGGATAGGGCCTCCAATCAGGTGCCTTGGAAAGATCCTCATAATAGAGACCTTCTCCAAGGTTGCCACTGCTGGTAAAATGTGCTCCGAGTTTGAGTTTATTTACCACACCTCTGAAGTTATGTGCCCAGTTGATCTTCAGGTGAAGATTGTAGTCGATAGGCTTATTGTCCCTATAGCTAACCTCATACCAATATCCGGCAGGCCTGAGCGTCACCTCGGCATTAGGGTCAGATGCGTAGGGAGTGGAAACAAAATAGCCCTCTTCCATTCCATGAAGAGATGAGGTCGAACTGGAGCTTGATTTGTTTTCGCTTATTGAAGTGAGATTATCGGAATAGACCACAGAGCCGGTAAGCTCGATATTGGTAATCCAGGACTTATTGAGAAGCCAATTTAAAGAGAAATTACCCCTTATAGTGTTCTCCTTTACCTTTTCATAGGTCTCCATAAAAGAGTCCGGATCTGCACTCCTGTCATATCCTCCAACATTACCGGAAACACCTGTAGAAAACCTCAAAGGTTGTCCGAACACATCGAAAGAGTTGGAATAGATTAGTGAAAAAGCGTTGCGCTGATAAGTGGTAAAAGGAGATGCCAAATCGTGAACGGAAGTAGTCCTCTCTGCACTGGCATTGATTACTCCTCCCTTTGACCCCAGATCAAATCCCTTACTCAAAGAGAGCTGCTTGGTATTGGGGCTGGTCATTGCAGTCACCATCCAGGGGGATTTTCCTTTACGGGTATTGATCCTTACCACTCCATTGGTCATATCACCATGCTCAACCGAAGGCACACCGGTTATGATCTCGATGGACTCCACGTTGGAGGAGGCAATGTTGCGGGTAGAAACTCCCGACACTGCGCTGTAAGCGGCATTGTTGGAAAGGCGCACACCATCCAGTTCAACTGCCGTGCCGAAAGAGGAGATTGCGGTCTCGTCGGAGCGAATCTGGAAAGCATCCGTAGAGCTGGTAAGTTTGCCGCTATTGGCCGACACTCCACCCGGCAATAGTGAGGATATGTCTGATATATTTACCATCTGCATATGCTCAAGCGCAGTCCTGTCAATTTGACGACTGGTGGTAGCACTATTGGTGTTTTCCCTGGCAGTAACTACTGCACTCTCAAGGGTCAGGTCATCGATCGAGAGATAATAGGTAACACCCTTAAGGTCTTTGGTGATCTCTATTTCAAATGTGGTGGGAGCATATCCCAGGCAAGATATCTCTACTTTGGTTCTGCCTTGTGAAACCCCGCTGATGACAAATTCACCCTTTGCATTGGCCACGGCCCACAACTCCTTGTCCGGCATCACGATGGTAGCAAACTCCACTGGAATGTCGGTGCCCCTTTCCAGCACCTTCCCCGAAAATTGATATTTCTGAGCAAAGGCGGGAAAAGAGAACATTAAAGCTAATATTACAAGCAACGCCTTTCTCATGATGCTATAGAGATGTTTGAACTATTTTTATTTGCGCTGTTTTATCAGGGTATTCTTTAAGTTTGAAAGTAATGATACATTCTCTCGGAGAGCCGGTCTGATTTGCGTCCGCAGTTACTCTGATATTGTCATTTACCCCGCCCGTTTCCGGAGAAAATGTAAATGCAGGATTTGAACATGTGGCACTCCATTCACGATTAGCCGTCAGCAGAAATTGTGTTCCGCCTCCCTCTGCCGCAATGTTGAGCTGCTCTATATCGACTCCGATAAAGGGATAGGAGCCAATGGTTACAACAGTTTTAGCAAGTTTTGAGCGCTCTTCTCCTTTTGCGGTAAATGTTATTCTGGCCACCTGAGTCGATTTGGACTTTGTTGCAGGAACTGAGATCTTGATAGAACCGTTTTTTTTGCCGGATGTGGGAGAAATTGTTATACCGAGGGTATCGCAATCTGCTGTCCAATCCACATTGCAATAGACATTGACGTCAAATGTACAACCGTTGTAGTCACAAGTTACAGCATAAGGATCTACCGAGATTTCGGGGTCCAACACCTTGTGGCAAGAGGTAGCAATCAACACTACTGCCAAAATAATTGGAATAATCTTACGCATAAGCAACATATTAAACAACAAATATAGATAAAAAAAGAAAAATATCTTCCCATAAAGCAAAAAAAAGAGGAGCAAACACATATTATTTATAACTTTGCTCTCGAATGAAACAGAAAAAAACTATTTTGACCTCGGTTGTTGCGACAGTTTTGCTCACAGTAATACTCGCACAGTTCGTTTCTTGTGAAAAATATGTCCTGCCGGAGCTGACTATCTCACAGGATACCATTATATTTAAATACACCGTTGATAGTGTTGCTCTTGATATACATTCCAATGTGATCTGGGAGATTGAAACCCCCAATATCAGCCTCATTAATCCCTGGGTAAGGGCTATGCCTCCCTGGGCTGACGGTGACAAAACAGTCATTTTTAAGACTCAACTCAACGAAGGCCCCGAACGACAAACCCAGGCCAGAGTATTCAGCGAGACCATCGAACGCCACCTGCTTTTGATTCAGCAGGCCGCACCTCAACCTCAGCAGGACAATCTTTAAAATTGGAAATAGATAAATGACTGCAAGTCTGCAGTGATAAACTGGTAAACGACAAAGACTACCAGGGCAACAATCAATGACATCAAAGGCAACGGCATCGATGCAAACCAGATACGGTAGCGACGCTTCAACCGGTCGGGAAGCCAATGGATAGCCATACCTATTACTATAAGTATAAAGACATTGCGATATTGCCACACAATATCCGGTATCATTGAGACCTCCCAGTGACTGCCTATGCGGTTGACCATGTTTTTCGCAGTATTCCAGGCGGTTTCATTGGCCTCGGCCGGATCGAGATTGGATCCCGATCGGAAAAAAAGACGCGTAAATGTAATAAAGACAAAAGTCTGGAAAATAGCCCAGATATTGGAAAGCCGTCTGAAGCGAGGCTCTTTGTAAGCTTCAGGCCCTGCTACGACAGCGGCTTCAACACCACGCAAACGGCATACCAGCACATATATGAGTTTGACTAGATTACCCGCCCACATTACCGCCATCCAGACGAAAAACATATTGAAAAGCGGACGGGGTGCAACGACTGAAAGGATTCCAAAGAGAGCAGTAACTGCTGTGATGGCAATAAATCTACGACCGATGCCCCAGTTTTTCCATATCTTGTTAATGACCATTCCTATGCCGTTAAGGCCGCCCCAAATCATGAAATTCCAGCTTGCTCCATGCCACAGACCACCCAGCAACATAGTGTTCATCGAGTTGAGATTTGTCGTAATGCTCCTGCGTTTTTCAGGTCTGAAGCGGGCCAGCAGCACCAGTGCAACGGCAATAGCCAAAACAACCAGAGCTATCCACCAGGAACCTGAAAGCAATACTGCAATGATTGAAATGGTAACAATACAGCAATAGGTACCGAAAGTGGCATTGCGATTGCCTCCTAAAGGGATATAGAGATAATCCTGGAGCCATCTGGAGAGGGACATATGCCATCTTTTCCAAAACTCACCCGGGAACTTGGCCTTGTAGGGCGAATTGAAGTTTTGGGGGAGATAAAAGCCCATCAACATTGCCACCCCGATGGCAATATCGGTATATCCGGAAAAGTCCGCATAGACCTGAAGCGAATATCCGAATAGCGCCATTACATTTTCAAACCCGGAATAGAGCAAAGGGTTTTCAAAAACACGGTCAATGAAATTAATGGCTAAATAATCACTCAGCACAATTTTCTTGACCAGGCCATTGATGATCCAAAATACCGCTATACCGAACTGCCTTCTGCTGAGGAAGAATTTGCGATGCAATTGAGGAATGAATTCGCTGGCACGAACTATCGGACCGGCAACCAATTGTGGGAAAAAACTCAAATAGAAACCGAAATCCAGAATATTCCGCACCGGGGTTACCCTGCCACGATAGACATCCATTATATAGCTAATCGCCTGGAAGGTATAGAACGAAATACCTACCGGTAAAATTATCGCATCTATACTGAAACGATTGGCTCCAACGATGGCATTCCCAATTACAGCAAATATGTCAAATACGGCAAATTCGGTCCCAAAAAGGTTGTTGACAACATCTGTTATGAAGTATGCATACTTGAAATAACAAAGCGTAAAAAGATTTACGACAAGACTCACCACAAGCACCGCTCTTTTTCCCCTGTCGCTCTTTCTGGAATGCATCCATTTCGCACCCAAAAAGTTATAGAGCGTCACAAAGAGAAGTATCAGGGTAAATATTCCGCTTGTCTTATAGTAGAAAAAGACGCTGGCAAAAAAGAGAAAACCATTTCTGAGCAGCAGTTTGTTTTTGAAAAGAGCGAAAAAGGCAAATACTATCGCAAAAAATGCCCAGAAATAGAATTGTGTGAAAAGCAATGGGTGGGACTGATCAAATGTAAAGAGTCCTTTCAGAAAATCGGCCGCTATTTCAAGAAAACCATTCATCTGGAACCATCATTTTGTGAAGAAACCGATTTAAGATGCTCCAGATAACGATCCAGCAGCGCATTGTATAATAGATCACCTATCAATATATACCCCCTTTCAGTAAAATGGATCTTATCTCTATTTGCCAATCCGGCGCTTTCCCACTGTTTCATAGAGTTCAGCCCGCCCATTATCCTAAAAAGATCCCACACTCCCGCATCATACCTGCGCGCAAGCTGATAGAAAGCATCCTGTACTACAGGGCCGTTCTGATTGAGATAATAGGAACGACGGGAACGCCTGAAACTGTCATTGTTGGTAACAAACAATATAGCACAATCGGGTGCCACCCTACGGACCATATCCACCATTTTCATATAGTTGGAAATGAATAATTCCTTATTGAACCTGGCAGTATTTGCATCATTGATACCTATGGCGAATATCATCAGATCGGGCTCTAGCAAGGCCAGATCCCTCTCAAAATCCTCACACTTAAAATAGGAGTGGAGGCTGGCGCCATTTACACCAATACCATGATAGGTAAGCCCCGGACGGCCATGATCCAGCACAATTCCGGTCAAATGCCACTCTCCGGGGCCTCCGCTGGTGCCCAGGACCAACGAATCCGTAAAACGAGGCAAAGCAAACTCATAAAGATCTTTATCGGGATCGTGGGAGACCGGATACAGCATCAAAGAATCCAAATAGAGTACCGGCACAAGCGTATCACTATCGGTCCGCCCCAACACCTGCACCTTGTCAAAACTAAAATCGTGCGGAGAATCCATTGAGTTGCGCTCACGCGACACAATGGTAACCGTAGCTGAAGTGTCGGAGGTGGCGGCAGCCATCCCGGTCAGCCCCATACGAAGAGGTGTTTTAGCCTGAGCATTACGGCAGTAGCTCCACTTACCGGTATAACTGCTGTAGTAGCTGGAGGGCGTATTGCTTTTCGCTACCGAAAAGGGAAAGACCACCCCTCTGCCTCCCTCAATACCATAACGCATCGAGAGCAGATTGCGGCGCATCCTGTTGGAAAAAGTACCGGACTGCACATGCGAACCACCAATATGGACAATATTTACATCTCCCTCTCCGAAAAAGAAAAGAGTGTCGAGCTTCTTAAAAAACCTCACGAAAGCTGTACTGTCTCCTGAGGGAAATGTTATCTCATTCTCCTCGAAATGGGCAAACATATAGCTGGGAATGGGCTTATGGAGGATCTGTGCGGAAACCTCATTTCCCACAAGCAGCACAATAGCTGCCACAACCGATATCATCAATCTTCCTTTCATACTGCTAATCCTCTTTTTCTATGCTCTTAAATACTACACACTACACACTACACACTACACACTACATACTACATACTACATACTACATACTACCCACTACCCACTACACACTACACACTACACACTACACACTGCCCACTACACACTCATTCTACTGCTCCTCTGAAAACAAATCAAATTTGGCCCCCGGCAGGCCGAAAAATGGCACATCGGACGAATCCTCACTATTCATATAACCGGACACCAGCTCCGGATCAAGCTCCTGTCTAAGTTTATAAAAGTTATAGCACACCTCGAAAGCTCTCGCAAAGGCCATCCCAACATGTTCCGCACCCCTGGTGGTAAAATGAATATAATCGCTGCTCGCAAGTGGAGGAGAGTGCTTAACCCAGCGCACCATCGAATTTTCGCCACCCATCATATTGAAGAGATCCCAATATGCAACGCCCTTGCTCAGAGCCATCACTTTGAGCGAATCATTCAGTGCCGGAAGCATGGGAATAGTGGCAATGCGTCCCTCAACGCTCCTGCCCATATCCGAGGGACCAATAAAGAGAATTTGCGCTTCCGGAGCCACTCCATGGAAATAATCTATCTGTCTTTCAAGTTGACGTAAATAATTGGAGATACTCTTTTCATTACGGATGCTGACGGCCCGATTGCCACCAAATTGCAATATGATCATACGGGTATCGAGCAGGTCAAAAGACTGCCTGATCACATCTTTACTCAGGCGGGTAAATATAGTGCCGGAAGAGCCTCTAAGAGGTACATTGTCGATCGCGATTCCGCCCTCACCATCCATCAGAAAGCCATAAATCTCAGCATCGCCACTGAGGGTGATAGTACCTCTGGAAACATAAGCCGGCAGCTCCCAGGTAAGCAGCGATACCCCTTTGACTGCATTTTTGAGTACCTTGTCTTCGGGTCTGATCTCATTAGAGCGAAATGAGGCTTTGAAGCCCGCTGAACTATTGCCGACAAGCAGTGCAACTTTGGAGAATTTTTTAGCGCGCTCCTGACAGTTGGAGTTTTTAGAAACTCTGAATGTGATAGTGGCCTCACCGGAGAGTTGAGAGAATTGTGTCATCACTCCATAGCGATTGTGATCCGCACGCACGGTGGTTGAGTCACCGATTAGTGTGTAACGGGCAAGGTCGCCGGATGCGCTCTGCACCAAAGAGTAAGTAGGAATGCTCTGAATGACGGGCACAAGACCGTTGCCATATCCACCGAAGATGCCCTGCAAATGGTCGCGAATGATGGAGGAGATGCGGTCCATCTCTATCTGAGAGTCACCATAGTGCATTATACGGTAGGTTTTACCCTCTCTCTCTGCACTCTCAAAGAGGTGAAACAAACTATCAAGATAGGTATAATCGTCATTTGGAAGATAAATCCTGTTGGGATTGGATTTGAGGAAATTTTTGAAATATTTTAAAGTATCCTGCTTTGAGCCGGAGAGCATATTGAAGCTCTGCTCCACTTCGGAGAGTACTTTGTCCACATCGACCACCTCTTCATTTATCCTTGAAGAGGCCTCTTCGTAAGAAGCAAAACGCAGAGTGGTGCCCCCGATCTCTATCCCTTCCTGCGGAAAAAAAGCCCATCCGACCCCAAGAATGAGAATTACAGACAATATGAAGAGTAAAATCCTGCTCGCTTTCATTAATTCTTACTTGTAAATTATTAGTTTTTGTTTTTCCCGGATAAAATCACTCTTGAGTTTATTCCACTTTTTGATATCGGATACCCGCACCCTGTGTTTCCTTGCAATGCCGCTTAGGGTATCACCATATTTCACAGTATAAATTATGGAGGTCTGCTTACGCTCCTCCTCGGCTTGTTTCTTTTTCTTGAGCACTTCGGCCTTCCTCTCCTCGACCATACGGGTTGTAACGGCATAAAGAGAATCCACCTCTATATTTGCTGCTATTTCTACCGGAAATCTGAGTCCATAACCTTCAAGAGGCACCAGAGGATCTGATCTGAATATTGGATTGTTCTTTGAAAACTCCGCTGCACTAATACCGGAGAGATGCGTCACAGCCTCAAGAGAGATGGGCTGGTTGAAGTATATTATGGAAAACTCCTCTGAAGGAGAATGAGTTTCGCTCTTTTCCATCTGACTGAGATCGGAGAGAGTAATCGTATGTAGCAGCAGCGTCGAATCTCCTGATTGGAGACAATTATTCAGCACGGCAGGGCTGTGCAAATAGGCTGCAATAGCCAGATCCCACTCTCCGTAACGCTCAAAATGCTCCTGCAAAGAACTGAGAGCAGCCAAAGTACAGAGAGTGTCGTCATAACGCTGATCGTGCACAGGGTCCACTTTGAGACCATATTTTACTGCATCCAGGGCGTCGAGAGCCCAAATACCGGCCCGATTGCCGGGCATTGACATATTTGAGATTGCCTCCGGCAGCAATGCCAGTTCGGCAGGCATATTTCTTAAAGCTAATTGATCTGAAGTAAACCTGGCAAGAGGTGCTGTTTTGACATCTGAAGATAACGCTCCATTCTGAGCTGCAACAGTAGAAAAGAGCACAAGCCCTAACGCCAGAAAGGGAATCAAAATGAGGGATTTGAAATTGCGCCTTACTCTCATTGCCTGTTTTTAATTGAAATAAAAGGCAAAATTAACAAAAAAGTGATTGTTACGAGCTCTTAATGGCGATTCAACCCCCAAAATATTGACAAAACCATGCTGCCACCCCGCACTTACGCAGAATGGATAGGCATCCCATAGAAGTTTGAGACGCAACCCGGCATCAAAACGATTTTTTGCAATTTCACTCCCTTTCAGCATGTACATTGCCGAGACTCCGGCTCCCGCTTTGAGATTATGCCATATATTAAAATGCAAATCGACCGGTATGCCTATATAGTATGAATTGTAATTCTCATTATTACGGGTATCGCGACCTCCGGCGGTCATAAATGAAACCCCGGTCTCGAAAGTAGTCTTATAAAAGGTATAACGCAGTAGCGCAGAAGTGCTCCAGCCCAATTTTATCCCCTTATAGTTGGTTTTTAAAGTGTCGGCCGCAGAAGCTCTCTCCTCTGCAAACATAGATCTGCTGGAAAAGGGCATTGTAGAGAGGAGTCCTCCTATACCGACACCAAAACTCCATTTTGCCTTAAGACGGCTTGTAGCTGCCTTATAGTCCTCACCTGTGAGGATCTCCAGTTGCTCCTGTGTCACAATATCCTGTACTGCAGGCATACCCGGCCTTATCTCTTCGATACCGCTGCTCAGAAAATCGGCAAACTCCCGCTCATCATCAGTTGCACCCCTCATTTTCCGAAGCACATTCTGCTCTTTATCCAACACCACATAATAGGGAACAATCCTATCTTCACAATAAATTCTCTGCAGGTCTGAACCCGGTTGCGAATCCACATCCAGCAACACAAGATTGTACTTCCTCAGCAGAAGTGAGATACTCTCCTTTTTGAACATCACACTGCGCATCTTGTGACAGGGAGCACACCAGGAAGCTGTAAACATCAGCAATATTGGGTTATCGGGATTTTGTATCAGCTCCATGGGAACATGCTTAACCTTCTCATCCAATGGAGTCTGCGCCGAGGCCGACTGCAGGTTCGCTGCAAAGAGCAAACAAAGTATAATAGATAATAATATATGTGAAAAACCCTTCATTTTAATGCGTTTTTATTTACGAAGATATGGATTTGATTTTGATTTATAGTTTTTTTCTCTAACTTTGTAGGACTTGATGTACTAAACAACAATACGATATTGATATGGGAAAATTTGAAATCACTCTAAGAAAGAACGGAGAATTCCAGTTCAACTTAAAAGCCTCAAACGGTGAAATTATCCTCACCAGCCAGGGCTACAAGACAAAGGCCTCTTGCCTAAACGGCGTTGAGTCTGTAAAGAAAAACAGCGTTGAAGAGGCAAGATATGAGAAAAAGGTAGCTTCAAACGGCAAGCCTTATTTCAATCTCATAGCCACCAACGGCCAGGTAATTGGAAACAGCCAGATGTACGCTTCCGAAAGGACAAGGGACAATGGCATTGCATCCGTTATGAGAAATGCTCCGGACGCTGAAATTGTAGAGCTTCTGGATCAGTAATTTAAGGTGTCTGCTTCGCCGAAGGGGCAGATCATAATCACGGCTCCCGCCGAGGGGATGCTAAAGAGGGTCACCGGCTGGTGACCCTCAGTTTTTAGTTCTGAGTATGTAGTATTGAGTCAGTGTGTAGCATGTGGTTGAGAAGTGCGGAAAAAATTTCTTGAATCTCGTATCACACTTTTAACCAGCTACTAAATAACTCACTCGGAACTCCTGACTCGGAACTCAGAACTTAATGCGTA
>JAAZMM010000092.1 GCA_012798805.1 Bacteroidales bacterium | reverse complement strand
GCAAGGAGTGAAATTGGGGTCCGTGATTTCTGTGAACCAGATGACACAATTCGTGAATAATTACAAAGTCTGCTAGCTCCGGGGAGAGCCTCATAAGGTGGATATTCAGGCTTATATTTCCCGATTTTGAACAGCTTCCCCAGTTTGTGCGGTTATTTCTTACCGTTACCTTGCCTGGTTTAAAACCATATTTTGCAGCGAGCAACTTCACCCTTTCCGGAAGATATTTTTTGGCTTCAGAGCGAATTATTTTGAGAATATCCTCTTCCGAAATAACACCATCCGCCGAAGCCATTTTGAGGTTTTCGTAGGAAATCTCTCGGGTAATAAGTTTAAGAGGAGTCCCGGGAGCGATCCTGACTGCCGTCTCCTCCCTCTTTTTGCTCATTTTCAGGAGTGTCGCAGCTATCCACTCCTCTTTCTCTTCGATAAAGGCGATTGCCCTCGAATAGCTGACCAGCCACGGGATCGTTACCGATATCCCATTTATTGGGTGTACAGAGAGTTTTACCCTTTTCGAAAGTCGGTTTTTCCTTATGCCAATCTCGCCAAACCTCGGATGTATATAGATTTTTGATTTCAATATAGCACTCTCCATATGATATGATTCACAAAATCAGAAAAAAGCGGCGCCATCATTTCTTCAAATACTTGAGGAACCTCTTTGCCATCCTCAAAAACCCCAAATCGGTCTGATGAGCTCCATCCACAGAGCCTTCATAATCCTTTCCGGTCAGTTTTTTAGAGGGAATGTAGCGCAGGTTGCGATAACCCTCTTTACGGAGACGCTTATAAAGCTGATGCCAATATTCATTCTTTTCTATCAGGTCATTTCTGCTCTTGACATCTACCAGAGTATAGGAGAAAATCACATTTTCCACCATAAAAATCGGCTTGTCAGGATGTTTTTCGGCAAGATATGAAATGAAAAAATAGGCGCTGTCGCGTAAAATCTGAGTCGTGCAATTGGGCAAACAATCAATTACATATTGCTCTGCATCAACCCTTGCAACTATTTCTGCCATCGACTTATCCATACGGGCATTACCGCTGAATCCAAGGTTAATCACCTCCTGTTGTCTTGCACGGCTGATTATCGAGGTATAGACCATACCGGGCCGTGAGGCGCATCCGCCTTGAGTGATACTTGTGCCGTAAAAGAGAATCGGCTTGCGGCTCCCTTTTGTGAGTAAATTACTCCGTGGCATTCCAATGACCGCTGAGGAATCAACCCCGATTTCCAGACATATGACTCCATCATAGAGGGGCAGATAGGCCATATAATCGTGCATTTGACCCGACATATTGCGAACAAACAGATTGGAGGACTCTTTTCCGTTGGGTTGTGCCGTACCTATGAAACGCCAGGTATCATTCTCATCAAGAAAATAGAGATCTATTCCCCGAATACCAGTCCCGGCCATATGAGCCATATTGAAATTATTCAGAAGAGTCCACTTTGCTCCTATCGCCTTTGCATCAGTAGAAAACCGGATTGCCAGACCGGCTGAATTGAGACCAAGGTCCCATACTGCCTTACGGGTGGCATCTTTCATATCTTCCGGAAGCCGCGAATAATAGAGCTCCGTATTGTCAAATCCCTGATTGATGAGCATCAGCTCTCGTGCATCGGTATAAACAAGGTCGGAAGCCTTTTGGCCCCAAACCAAAACCGGAATGAGAGCCAGCAACATCGCAATAAACACTCTTCTCATAATCTTCTCTAAATTTTTATCCACTCTATCTCAATTCCTTTGCGCTCCATTCCACGGAACCAGGTCATCTGACGCTTTGCAAATTGGTGGATGGCAATTCGGAGTCTGCCAACCATCTCCTCATACTCCATTTGACCTGTAAGATACATAGTCAGAAACTTATATTCGAGACCATACCAGATCAGATCCTCCGGCGGAATGCCGCTCTCCAGCAGTTGTCGTACTTCTTCTACCATCCCCTCAGCAAGACGGGCATCAAGACGAGCATCAATTCGTGCGTTACGCACTTCGCGTGAGACGCTAATGCCGATAAATTTGGTTTTTTTAGGCAAAAATGAGCTTCGTTTAACAGGATGCTTTTCCTCCCAAATTGCAATCTCCAAAGCACGGATAAGACGCTTGCGAGTATCGTAGTCGGTGGTATTGTGGGGTTTGCGCAATAATTCATATTTAGCGATAAGCTCATCTGTGGGGAGCTTCTCCAATTCAGCCCTCAGGGCCATATCAGGGGGGACTTCAGGAAGATAATAGCCACAGGTTGCCGCTTCGATATAGAGTCCGGAACCGCCGCATAATATAGGCGTTTTACCCCTTTGCACTATATCTTGAAATACCCGCTCAAAGTCCTTTTGATACTCAAAAATGTTGTATTTGGTGCCGGCATCGGCAATATCTATCAGATGGTAAGGAATCTCTCCGTACTCCTCCAGATCCTTGCCCGTGCCTATATCCATCCCTCTAAATATT
>JAAZMM010000091.1 GCA_012798805.1 Bacteroidales bacterium | reverse complement strand
CAGAGGTATAGCAGTTCATCTGGCAGTATCTCAGGTAATTCAGGCAAACCTTAAGGAGATTGGCCTCGATGTGGAAATCGTATCCTATGATCCTTCCGTATATACCATGAACGCTATGAACCCCGCAGGTGGTTGGGATATGGCGATGTATTCCATGGGCTGCCCCAGCTTCCTTACCGCGGACTGCTATAACGCGTTCCTTCTGAACCTGGCAATCGGCGGATATAAGGCCGACGACTTCGTTGCCACCATTAATAAGGCGCTTGCCGAAACCGACCTCACAAAGATGGCACCTTATTCCAAGCAGCTCAACGAAATTATTTTAAGAGATGTCCCGATGTTCGCCTATATGGAAACGCCGATAATTAACGCCTTCAACAATAGTCTGAATGGATATACTCTCGGATATATAAACAACATTCCTGTACGCCTGCTTTCTTTCTAATAGTATAAAAGCTTAAAGCTGGAGTGCCCCTAAAGGCACTCCAGCTTTAATATTATCATCAGCTTTCTCGCTTCTACCGTCAGCTCAACAGTTTAAATCGAAGTTCGGATTGTTAAGGCAGGCAACAGGGAGCGATGCACAAAGGCGATCAGATTCTCTCGGTCAGCCACTCGTCAATATGACCCAAAATCATGTCTTTGCAGGGTTCGTTTAATAATTCGTGAGCTAATCCGGAATATATGATTAGCGATTTATCAGTTGAGCCGATTCTTTCGAAAAACTGTCTTGAGAATTTTTCGGGTATTAACTCATCATTTAGTCCGTGCAATACCAGCACCGGATCGGTAAAATTCCTGGCATTTGCAGCCAGCCATTTATGCCCTTCCTTGCCTGCATAGAAAAGGCCGATGGAAACTCTTTTTTCCACCAGCGGATCGTTGAGATACGCTTCGACTACGTTCGGATCGGAGCACACGGTCGCGCCTAAAGTGTTTTCTAAATAGGTCGTCGGGTCGAGGCCTTCGGGAATTGCTATATCGTTATCAGTGTCATTTGACCATGCGCTGCACGATATAATGCCCTTTACTACACCCGGGTACTTAGTTCCAAAGCAATCAACGGCATAGCCGCCCATGCTATGTCCCAGCAAGAATACCGGTAAATCAGGGTTTTCTTCAATCGCCAAATCAACAAATACTTTTACATCCTCAATGATTGCGTCTTTATTGGGGTAGAATGTTCTGGGTCCCTTTGAAAGTCCATGTCCGCGATGGTCAAAGCGATATATTTTAAATCCCTTTGAGTTAAAGTATTGCGTCACATAATCGTATCTGCCCTGATGTTCACAAAGCCCGTGGACTAACACAATTACCGCTTTCGGTTTTTCAGGGGAGTCGATTTTGGCGTACAATTCAATCCCGTCAAAGGTCTTTTTGTAAAATTCTTTTGTCATTATGTACTTTTCGTTCCTTTCTACACTTGTCGCTTAGTAAATAAAAAATGCCGAATTATAAAATCAAATCCGTTTTGCTGTTCACATAGACCAAAAAGGCATAGTTATTCCATGAGTGGGCATTGAGCAAAAGCTCTTTGTCCACTCTGTCGTTCTCTGACAATTATTTAAATTGCGCTGAACAAATCCCAAAGCCTGCTTAATCTCTCAAGAAATCTATTTATCAATAGCGACCAGTACTACGGGCTCCTTATCTTTCCAACCGATTTTTGTACTTAAAGAGCGCAGCATCTTTGTAAATAGCTCAATTTCATCTTCAGTCAGTTCGTCGCCCAGCTCAAACATTTCTCTGAAGATTTTCGATGCAACTTGTTCCGCGTAATCCTGGTAAACCTTTCTCCCGAGAGGTGTAACCTGAATTATATTGTCTTTATTATTACCTTTAATGTGGAACTTTTGCAGAACCCCTTTTTCCACCAGCTTATTTGCCAGTTTTGTAAACGAACTGGCAGAAATGCCTAAGCGCTTCGCAACTTCCGACATTTTTTGGTTATATTCTTCGTTCTCCAGCAGATATTCCACAACCTGTATCTGTGAGAAAGAGAGTTTTACCTCGTCACCCAAGAACTCTTTGCTGTGAACGTTGGAATAGTTGTTGGCAAAACAAATCAAAGCCTCTACCAAACCCCTATATCTTCCGAACCATTGCGGCTTCATTGAAAACATCCTTTCTTCAGGACTAATAATTGACTTTGGAATTTGTAATATCCTATATTTTACCACCCGCTTCGCAAGTTAGCAATCGTTCATGACTATTTTACCCGAAGGAACGGTTGAGAAAAAAGCTGATTTGTCAACCGTTCCTTCGTGCATTTTGTCGGGACTTATACGAGGTTCCAGTATAGCAGCGTATTTGCAACCGGAATCATTGTAAATAGGAGTGCGTTGAAGAAGCTGGCTGTCCAAACATTATTGGTTATATCGTAAATCTTTTTTGTGAAAATAGTAGCTACTATAAGGTTTGGGATTGTGGCCAGCAGACCTATGGAAATCATGCCTTGTGTCGGCCAGGCCGCCAGGCCTCTTACGTAGAGAGCTCCATACTGTATAGCCATCCATAGTACCAAGCCTGCGCAGGTGGAAATGATGGAGTACAGATAGCCGTGCTTAAGTGCTCTGCTGTTTACGTTCAGCAATACCGTAAGCGACAGATAGAATATAAAGTAGAGGGGGAGATACTTGAGCATGGTAAGGAAATGCTCTACTTTAAATACCTTTACCGCCCAGGTCCATATTCTGAAATCAACATTGAAAATTCCCTGAATAATGAACAGCAGCAAATAGCCAACGGCGAACGCAACAAATGCAGTTACAAATGCCGAGATGACATGGGATAGTTTAATCCTTATTCCGTAAGCATCAATACTTACTCCATTGGGTTTGTTTGCGAAATAGTAAGTAATTACCGCGACAACAGCAAAGATTAATCCTAAAATCAAGGCCCAATATGCTGTCCAGTTTGTAGTAGTTTGATTAAACCAGGGGTTCAAATCGAACAGTTTATAAGCAATCAATACCACAACCAAGATAACGGAGATAACGGTTGAAATAAAAGCGCCTCTTGCATAGCTTGAGTATTTACCGCTTGTATCCTTCGAAGCTTTTGCCCTTGCCAGAATTCCTATTACAAGCATTACCGCCGCAAATATAATAGCAACAATCTCTATTATGCGAAGAGAAGTCGGTATCTTCATCGTCACGGGTATATACAGGATTGCCGGCAGCACGGCGAAAATGATTGTCGCGACCCAGAACACTATTCTACCCGCGCGGGTGGCAGGAGCCGGGACAGGTGCGGTCTCTTCTGTCACAGCTTTCTTAAAGAACCCGAATTTAGTTATCAAAGAAATAAAGGGCACAAAGAACATGAAGAAGCCGATGAGCGCAATAAAGTTTCCGGCCTCCTTAAGCCACCAAACCTGGTTGGAGGAGGTCATATTTGCCAAAGTCATGGTTTTCGGTGTTACTCCTCTGAACGCGGTCTGGAAGAAATCTATGATATGCTTCTGTACCTTTACCGAGAAGTGATTCTTGGCGTGTGTCTCATCGACCAAGTATACGATATGTTTGCCGGTCTGTGACTCTCTTACTACATTGCCGTCCATAATGATGGGACCGGATTCAACATCATAGAACTGGCCTGATTTACCAACCTCTCCGTCTTTAAGTCCGAGGAACATAGGACCGGTAATGCTTTCGTTTATCCAGTCCTTATAATACATTCCTTCTCTGGTTCCAAAGAAGAACTCATCATAATGACCCGAGATTACTCCAATCGTACGATTTCCATACGCTGCGAGTATGGCCTCGGTTGGAGCTACATTGTCTGTAAATGAGAAATCCGCGCTTTGCGGTATAGCGGCATAGATCATTCTGTAGCCGGTCTGCAGTGACTGCATTTCATCAAAGTAAATCGCCAAGACAGTGGAGAGTCCGCCCATGGAATGGCCGCTGCAGCCTATATAGCCGTTTCCGTTTTCATCTTTCAGGGTGTAAGGCTGATTATATGCATATGTAACCGCATCAAACATGGACCATATGAAGAAGGTTCCCATCTCAGTGCCGAGAGGTATATCTGCCTCCCATCTTGACAAACCGTGATCATATTGGTCAACACACAAGACGATGTATCCCCTGCGGGACATTTCAACTGCCGCCGCGTCCTGCATTTCCTTTGAGTTTAAATAACCATGCGTAAGAACGATAACCGGTCTTGGGTCATTCTCACCTGCACCTTCAGGCATATAGAGGTAAGCGGCCATAGTTCCCCGTTCTGTTTTGAACTCAATCTGAGAGACATTAACGTTGCCGAGACTTGTGTTAATTCCGTAAGCGAGGATAGAACCTAAAAGAATGAGGACAATAGCGAGAGCGAGCCATTTTTTGTCTTTCCTTGTTTTCTCCATGATTATCACCTCTACTTTTATTTGTTGCACAATCAAATTCTCTTTGTGAGTTCGGCTAAATCAAGATGCCTACCCACAAAAATTATTTCCTAAAGAAATAATATTATTGACTGTGGAAACTATTTATAATTATAATGCAAGTGTTATCGGAAATCAATATATAGAATCAATCAATTTGCAAAATTATTTTTATACATTATCAATAAATACAATTTGATGCATTTGACAAAAGACTTTATGACAGAGGGAGTTTTCTATGAGCGAGAAATGTGTACTGGAAATCTTCGTGGAGCTGAATCCCGACAATATCTCGACGCTGCACTCAACCGCCGGGGGTGTAATCATGATTCCTTTCGGAGGTGTGGCCAGAGGAGAAATATTTAACGGTGTGATTCTGCCCGGCGGCGTAGATACGCAGCTGATCGGCGCTAACGGGGTCCTGCACATGTCGGCCAGGTACATGCTTGACGGCACGGACTTGACTGGTGAAAGGTGCAGGATCTTTATTGAAAACAATGGTTATTTTTCAGATGGAGAGGTACCGAATCCGTTTAAAACAGTGCCGACCTTCTGGACGGATAGCAGAAAGCTTGCACCATATCTGCACCGGGAAGTCTTCCGAGGTGAGGGTTATACAAGTGGTGACACAGTGGTCATAAAGATTTTTGAACATGGTGAAGATAATAAGTTTTATAGTCAGTCAATCAGACAATATGAATTCTCACAGAGATGGTCCAACTATTAAAAGGCAAAAGCGCCATAAGCAATTTTCGGCGCTTTTGCCTTTTGAATTTTTTGGAATAAAAAATGTTGGGGTTCTTCTACGAACCCCAACATTTGATTTAGAGTTATTTATTTGGGCGGTACAACTTAATTGGGCAATGAGGTGACCCCCAAAAGTCAGACAAAATATTAAGCAGCCGGGAGGGCGTGTTGCCTGTGAAGAGTAGGCGGCAAGCCCTATAATACATTATTTATTTTACTTCGTAGACCCTCAGAACAACTTTATCGGGCAAACGTATGGCTGAGCAGATGAAAACGGACTTTTCAAGCCATGCGTATTTGGGGCTGTATGTCTCGAAAGTCGGTACGGTGACGAAATATACATATTTGGGATCCACAATTTTACCCTTAGCTACTTCAGAGGCAACGGACGGATCGACTCTGCGGATGCCGGAATTGTTTATGTACACAGATTCGCCGTCATCAAGCTGGAGCGCATACCGTGCAACCAATTCCGTAAATCCGTCCGGCCTGATAATCTGGCTGTCCACACCGCAGGGGAGAACCTTGCCGTTAAGCTTGCCGCTTACTATGCCTTCGGTAATCGCGATAAGCTGCCGCCTTCCATGTGCTGTATCCTGGCCGACAACAACGGGGGGAGCGACTTGAACTTCAATTCTGAAAGCTTCTTCAAGACTTGGAATCGGAATATTCTCTGTATTCATTACCTGATTGCCTCCCGCATCGCCACGTCAAGATGTGCGCCTCCGCACATAACAGAAAGTGACCCGCCATCAACTAAAATCCTGCCTGCGACACTTGCGATGTGTTTATACAGCTCCTCAACCGCCTCCTTATTATATGGCGGGTCTACAAAAACTAAGTCCACCGAACTGTCTTTTATCTGAGGTAGGCCAGTCCTGACATCACCGACAAAGACCTCTACATCATCCTCCGTCACCGTAATGGCGGGGCTTTTATTCGCCTCTTTACGCTCTTTATACAAGAGCCGTTGACAGTATCTTGGCGACCTACTGCCTACTTCCTGCATCTTATCAAGCACTCCCGGAGCCTTTATAGCTCGTAGCGACCGTTCGCTCAAGCCTTCGAGTATGTCAGGATGCTCTCTTAGGTATGGATGGTTCGTCCAATCCTCAGCCTGTGTGTCCATCTGTCCACTTTGGACGATTTTATCAGCTAATTCTCTCCTTACAGAGCCGACCGTAGTAGGCGATACCCCCAGCATCCTTGCTATTGCTCTATCGGATAATTCAGGTACAATCCGCAATTTATCAGCAATCAGCTTACGCTTTTCCTGTTGCGTAAGCTGTTTATTTTTATAGGCCAATCAACCACCTCCTCATCTTATATGTGAGCCGATACTATTTTACCGCATTTTTGTGTAAATTTCTTTAAAATTTTTGTGTCTGCTGTGTGCCCTGTTCAATACCTCTTAAATTTCACGATTTAGGAGGTATAAAAATGTCAGCGAACGAGCGTAAGCAACAACAAATAATAAGAGCTTCAAAGCAACTGGCTATGCTTGCAACATTGCGGTTGAAAGGTTTGATTACGGAGCAGGAGTACGACATAGTAGTGGCGTCAATTTACCGTGACTACCCCGTAATTGTGGGATTAAATCTAAAATAAT
>JAAZMM010000090.1 GCA_012798805.1 Bacteroidales bacterium | reverse complement strand
CACCTCTTCCCATTCCGAACAGAGAAGTTAAGCTCACCAACGCCGATGGTACTGCTACACCAAGTGGGAGAGTAGGTAGCCGCCAACTTTAGAGGCCCCGACAGCATCAGTTGTCGGGGCTTTTTTTGTTTATTAATCTATTTAGAAATGCCGTGGGGTCATCGTAGAGGGCGCTTCATCGTGATGGTTAGCGATTTCTCCGGGATGTATTCTCTTTCGATCTTGGTATGGTTTTCCCACTTCATCTCAAATGAGTCTAAGGAGCTCTTTGTCAAATATATTTTGTAGATAGCCTTAGTGTTACCCTTTTCGGTGAGAATAAGTTCATTAGCACCATTTTTTCTTACATTAAGGCTCTCTTGATCAAAGGAGTTTAGGAAGGAGATGCCGGTATAAACAGTGCATTTTTTAGAATCATCCGAAAAAATCAGACTTTTTACAAAATAGTCATTCTCAGACATTATTTCATATTTTATCTCACCACTCCAGTCGCCATAAAGTCCGTATTCATCAATCGTTTCTTTTAAAGAATCACAGGATGCGATCAGCAGTGACATTATTACAAGAGAAAGTATTTTTTTCATAATTGTATAGAGTTATATTTTCTTAGTATGGACATCTCGGAATATTACGATAAATAGTTGCGGAGAGTGATTGATCCGGAATGTGTCGTTTTTCAATGACGGTGTGGTTATCCCAGGACATTTCAAATGAGTCTTTTACACCCTCCTCAAAATAAAGTTTGTAAATTGCTTGGTTGTTACCCTCTCGGGTAAGAATGAGCTGATTGGGGCCGTTCGACCTTACAACGAGTATCTCTTCATCAGCGGAGTTTACAAAGGTGAGGCGTGTAATAACAGTACAGCATGTGCAATCATTGGAGAAGTATAAGATTTTTCCCAGATAATCGTTATCAGATCGTATTTTATAATTGATGCCACCACTCCAGCTGACATTACCATTAAGCTCATAGCTGCTCTTGATTTCTTCAAAATAATCGCATGATACCAGCATCAGCGACATTATTAGCAGAGAAAGTACTCTTTTCATAATTGTATATATTTATCTCTCTATTATATATACGCAGAAACTCATTAAATACTGCCACGGATTTCTGTTATTTGACAGGATTGTGCAGAGGCCGAGAAAAGATGTCGCACCGTATGATAGAAATTGTTCTACCTACGATTGTGAAAAATGCAGTACAGGGAGGTTAGAACAACTCTTTTTCTTTGATGTCTTTTACGCGAAGCTGAATGTTGGCGATACCGCGATAATAATTTTCAGCAATTGAATAGCAAATATCGACGGGGTTTCCACCCTGAATGTGCTCAAAATTTTCGGAAAGATTGAATGCGATAGCTGAAATATATCTGTAGGGCTCGTCCTCCTGGATAAGTTCAAGTTTGAGGTGTTTCATGCCTGAACCGGCAGAGCCCACCCTGCGCCCATTTCCATTGTCATAGACATTTTCAGTAATGAAGACAGGGGAGAGGTTGCCCGGACCGAAGGGCTGGAACTGTTTGAGCACTCTGAAAAATTTTGGTGTAATCTGCTTGAAGTCGAGATATGAATCAATATTGATAATTGGGGTAAGTACTATATCACTTATTTTGGAAGCAACGTAGGTCTCGAAACGTTCTGTAAATATTTGAAGATTCTCCTCTTTGAGGGTGAGTCCCGCAGCATACATGTGTCCACCGAAGTTCTCCAGAAGGTCGGAACAGGACTCTATGGCTTCATAAAGGTCAAATCCCTGTACAGAGCGTGCTGAACCGGTGATGGATCCATTGGATTTGGTGAGTACTATGGTTGGACGATAATAGGCTTCCACCAGACGGGAGGCCACGATACCAACTACTCCCTTGTGCCAGGATGGGTTATATACCACTGTGGACTTCTTGTTTTCGAAGTCCGGGATACTCTTCACCATTTTTAGAGCCTCTTCGGTAATCTCGCGGTCCACCCTTTTGCGGTCGTTATTATGAGCATTAATGGCCGCTCCTATCTCTTTGGACTCATCTTCATCTCTGGAAGTGAGCATATCTACCGCAGTTTTGCCCGATTCCATTCTACCTGCTGCATTGATACGGGGGCCTATCTTGAAGACAATCTCATCAATGGTGATACGGTGTTTTTCAAGCCCCGACATCTTGATGATAGTTTGAAGACCCTCACGAGGGTTTTCATTGAGCTGCTTGAGCCCGTAGTAGGCCAGAACTCGGTTTTCACCGGTTACGGAAACCAGGTCGGAGGCGATGCTAACCACCAGAAGATCAAGTAGTGAAACTATATTTTCAAAGGGTATGTCATATTTCTGGGCGTAACCCTGGACCAATTTAAATCCAACACCACAGCCTGAAAGATCATCGAAGGGATAGGTGCAGTCCTGGCGCTTGGGATCGAGCACAGCCACAGCATCCGGGAGAGTGTCATCCGGTAGATGGTGGTCACAGATAATCATATCGATACCCAGACTCTTGGCGTAATTTACTTTATCAATAGCTTTAATGCCACAGTCAAGTGCAATTATCAGAGTGCAGTTGTGCTCTTTTGCAGTGTCGATGCCTTTGTAGGAGATGCCGTAGCCCTCATCGTACCTGTCAGGAATGTAATAGGCAACACGGTTAGTCAGGTTTTTCATAAATGAATAGACCAAAGCCACCGCAGTAGTGCCATCTACATCGTAATCACCATAGACAAGGACGAACTCTCTTTTGACAATTGCTTTGTGAAGACGTTCAACCGCCTTGTCCATATCCTTCATTAAGAAGGGATCGTGAAGCTTTGAAAGGTCGGGACGGAAAAATTCTCTCGCCTTGGCGAAGGTGTCAATCCCTCTTTGGACCAGCAGATTAGCCAATACGGAATCAATACCCAGCTCTTGTGTAAGCTGGCGTACACGTGCCGGGTTACCCGGCTCCCTCACTATCCATTTTTTCTCAATACCCATATTGATCTGTGCAATTCTACAAAGATACTATAATTTTTGCTTTTTTTATCCATAAATATTCTTATTTTTGCAAGATACAATATAATTAATACTTAACTGACAGATTTGTGCTATGGAAATAACAGCTCTTAACGAACAGGAATTAAATCGCCGTGCTGCACTGCAACAATTGAGGGAGTTGGGAATAGATCCTTATCCTGCCGAGGAATTCCATGTCAATGCTACCTCAAAAGAGATTAAGGAGGGGTATGATGCAGAAAAGGGCAACTTCAATGATATCTCTATCGCCGGAAGGATAATGAGTCGTCGTATTATGGGCGCTGCCTCATTTGTCGAACTTCAGGATGAGCATGGTAAGATACAGGTCTATATCAAACGTGATGAAATTTGCGAGGGAGAAGATAAGACTCTTTATAACACTGTATTCAGGAAACTTCTCGATATTGGCGACATAATAGGTGTGACAGGCTTTGCGTTTATCACCCAGACAGGACAACTCTCGATTCATGCAAAGTCAATCAAAGTGTTAAGCAAGTCTCTCCGTGTTCTTCCCATCGTAAAAGAGAAAGAGGGAGAGTTATATGATGCATTCTCTGATCCCGAACTTCGTTACCGCATGAGATATGTTGACCTTATTGTCAATCCTCATGTAAGTGATACATTTGTCAAAAGGACCAAAATCGTTTCCACGATGAGGGATTTTTTCAATGAGCATGGATATCTTGAAGTAGAGACTCCAATACTTCAGCCGATCCCCGGTGGTGCAGCTGCCAGACCCTTTATTACTCACCATAACGCTCTTGATATTCCACTTTATCTGAGAGTAGCAAATGAACTCTACTTAAAGCGCCTTATTGTAGGTGGATTTACAGGTGTTTATGAGTTTGCAAAGAATTTCCGCAATGAAGGTATGGATAGAACTCACAATCCTGAGTTTACCTGTATGGAGATTTATGTGGCATACAAAGACTATATATGGATGATGGAGTTTGTGGAGCAGTTGGTTGAGAGGATAGCTATTGCGATCAATGGTAAGACCAAATTTAATGTTTGGGGTAATGAAATTGAGTTCAAGAAGCCTTACAGACGACTTCCGATGCTTGAAGCGATCAAGGAGTATGCAGGAGTGAACATTGCTGGTATGGATGAAGCACAGCTCCGTAAGACTTGTGATGACCTTAATATCCACGTTTCGCCCTCCATGGGTGTTGGAAAGTTGATTGATGCCATTTTTAGTGAATATTGCGAAAAGCATTTGATACAACCCACCTTCATTACAGATTATCCGGTTGAGATGTCCCCATTGACGAAACGTCACAGGAAAGATCCTACTCTTACTGAGAGATTTGAACTCTTTGTCAATGGAAAGGAGGTCGCAAATGCATACAGCGAACTAAATGACCCGATAGACCAGCTTGACAGATTTCATGACCAGATGAAACTTCAGGAAAAGGGAGACGACGAGGCTATGTTCATTGATTTGGATTTTGTTCGTGCATTAGAGTATGGTATGCCACCCACATCAGGACTAGGCATGGGTATTGACCGACTTACGATGCTGATGACCGATTCTACATCCATTCAGGATGTAATATTCTTCCCCCAGATGAAGCCGGAGGCCAGTCATAAGAAAACCGAATAACCTTATGGTGGCAGAGAAGATAACCTCCGCACAAAATCCTCGCATAAAAGATCTTATCCTGCTCCAGAGTAACTCCCGGGAGCGTAGGGACAGGGCCCTTTTCGTAGTTGAAGGGCAGCGTGAACTTAGCAGAGCTATAAAGGCAGGCTTTTTGCCTGAATCTCTTTTTTATTGTTCTTCTTATATAAATATCGCAGATCTGTCTGAGTTCACAGTTGGATCGAGACTTTTCGAAGTATCAGCGAATCTCTATGACAAAATTGCCTATCGTGGCAGTACCGAGGGAGTCATAGCTCTGATGCGGATGGAGCCGTTACTGCTAAAGAACATTAATCTCGGTGACAATCCAATAGTGATAGTGCTTGAATCCCTTGAGAAACCCGGCAACCTTGGGGCTATACTCAGGACTGCCGATGCCTGCGGTGCAGATTGTGTGCTGGTGTGTGACCCTCTGGCAGATATTTTTAACCCAAATGTGATAAGAGCGAGTACAGGAGCTTGCTTTAATGTCCAATGTGCATGTTGCACATCGGAAGAAGCTTATCAATGGCTAATAACGCACAATATATCTATTCTCACAGCACAGCTACAGGACTCCTCACTCTATTATGATACTGATATGAGTGGGGCCATAGCAATTGTATTTGGCAGGGAAGATAAAGGGCTCTCAGAGTTTTGGAAAGAGCATTCGGATGCCAAAATCCGCATCCCTATGCTAGGAGTATGTGATTCTCTCAATGTCTCCGCTTCAGCAGCTATTCTCTGTTTTGAAGCATTAAGACAACGAAAGTAAATCATTTTACTAACCTAATTAAAATCTATCAAGATGTTAAAACCATTATTTACTTCCGCTACGCAAGTGGCGGCAGGGCATTGGATTTGTTATGCCTTACTGTTTTTTTTTCTATTAACCACAATTGTTCTTTCGCTCATCCTTTTACGTTTTAGAAGGATGAAAATTAAATTCAGGGAAGAAATATTTAAACAACTTCAAAACAAAAAAGCTGACGATGAAAAACTCTCCAAAACACTGGGAAAATTGATACACGTTATCGTAGGCCTTATGGATTGTATTTCGCTAAGTCCTGACAATGCCATGTTGCTTTACTCGAAAGTGAAGACCTTTTTTCTCTCATCCCTCAAGGATAAAAACAATGTCTTTTATGAGATGGAGTATCTGGCAGATAAATGTCAATATGACCTCATATCCACTCTCAAAGAGGAGTTTCCCTCACTTAAAAAAAGTGATATAAAGCTTTGCAGCCTCATTTCGCTGGGATTTCCCACACATTCCCTAATCACCATCTTTCGTCTTACACACGATACAACCATCTACAATAAGCGTGAACGACTCAGATCGCGCCTTGAAATGAAAGAAGGCGATAATCTGATGGATTTCCTTAAGGATAAGGTGGAGCTGCTCCGCAAGCAAAAGGAGACTTTATATTCACATATATTTTCAAGTCTCGTCAAAAAAGATTACTTTTATAAAAATTTTTGAAATATGGCACTGAACAAAGTTTTACTTATTGGCAATGTAGGAAGAGACCCTGAAATAAGGCATCTCGAAGGTGGTGCATCCGTTGCCTCATTTTCACTTGCCACGACGGAGAGGTACAAAGACCGTAGTGGAGAGACCAGAGAAATTACAGAGTGGCATAATATAGTCGCCTGGAGGCAGCTTGCTGATCTGGCCGGTAGATTTATTAAAAAAGGGAGCCAGATCTATGTGGAAGGAAGAATAAGAAGTCGTTCCTGGGATGATGCAAATGGACAGAAACGCTACATTACAGAGATTTTAGCTGATAGAATCCAACTTCTGGGTCGCAGGGATGATACGTTGCCCAGAGGTGGAGCGTGGGATGAGCCTGTGAGCACCTCACAACAGAGTGCAACGCACACAACAGCTACGAAACCGACTTCAACACCTGCTTCTCAGCCTGAGCAGATTGACATTCAGGATGATTTTTCTTCCGATGGACCTGACGATTTGCCCTTCTAGCAGATGAGATGTAACAAAAAATGCGGCCTATTTTGGGCCGCATTTTTTATCTGTTTACTCTACTTAACTTTATTTTTTCTCAAAAAAGTCCTTCGCCTGATCAGTAGGTAACAGCTCTTCCTGGAAAGCGTATGCTCCGGTACGCTCAGATTTGACCATACGGATACACTTTACGAAATTTTTTGCTTGTTGACGGCTAGCACTAAACTTAGCCACTGCTTTCTTTGCCATTTATATAAAGATAAGTGTGTTATTTGATTTCTCGATGAATAGTCACCTTTTTGAGATAGGGATTGTATTTTTTACGCTCCAATCTCTGTGTAGTATTCTTTTTGTTTTTTGTTGTGATATATCTGGAGATGCCAGGTACACCACTCTCTCTTTGCTCAGTACACTCCAAAATAACCTGTACTCTGTTGCCTTTAGCTTTCTTTGACATAGTTGTAAATATTTAAACTACTTTAATCAATCCTTTTTCCTGTGATTTCTTGATGGTATCAGCAAGACCGTTCTTGTAAATGGTCTTCATGCCTTTACAAGATACTTTGAGTGTGATAAATCTCTGCTCTTCCTCAGACCAGAACTTTTTGGTCTTGAGATTGGGAGCAAATTCGCGTTTGGTGCGTCTCTTTGAGTGGGAAACATTGTTTCCAATCATCCTTTTCTTTCCTGTCACTTGACAAACTCGTGCCATTGTTATCTATTTTTAATATTATAATCTTTTTTGGGGCTGCAAATTTATTGTTTTTTCTTATAAAATCCAAATTTAGGCGATTTTATCAGATAAACTTAAATATTCTCTTCCACCTGATGTTTTTTGGGAAGGATTTGTTTACATCCTTTGAGAACCAGATTACAGCCGGCCTGCCCACTATGTGATCTTCCGGGACAAATCCCCAATAGCGTGAGTCGAGCGAATTATGACGGTTGTCACCCATCATAAAGTAGTAATCCTGCTTGAAGGTATAACTCTCAACCTCCTCACCGTCTATGAAATACTTCCCCTCTTTCTCCTCAAAATCGCTACCCTCATATACATCGATAATTCTTCTGTAGAACTCGATGTTTTCTGCATTTAGCTTTACTGTGGCTCCCTTGGCAGGAATCCAAATAGGACCGTAATTGTCCTTAGTCCAGCCTTTCTCTACAAAAGGGAAGAGCATCTTGTAAGAGTCGGGATAGTCAGGCGGGTAAATGTCAATATTGGGAGTAACTGAAACAACGTTGCCCAGCGACTCTACTTTTGTGACCATTGCCTTTGTGAGTGGTAACTGAGGATAACCGGGAAGGGAAGAGTCGTACCATACTTCAGATGAGTTGATGCCAATATCTCTAAGGTAAACAGGATTGATGGCGGTGCCATTGGTTTCAACTCTCCAGCTATTCTGAATGCCGGAGTAGGCCTCCTGAGGTATGCCGTTGACAATTACAAGCCCATCCCGTATCTCAAGAGTGTCGCCGGCAATGGCTACACATCTTTTTACGTAATGGTCCTTTTTGTCCACAGGGCGTGAAATAAGAGGGCCTAAGGTCTTTACCGTATAATCACGACCATTCATCCTCACGTGTGTGTAATAATCCTCTACCGGAGCTTTAGTCAGCACTGTGTCACCATGTGGAAAGCTGAAGACTACATAATCATCGCGCTTTACGTTGCGGAAACCGGTTAAACGTTTATGGTCGAACTGCAGGATCGTAGAGTAGCTCTTCTTTAGCGTTCCTGGGAAAACATTGTGAATAAAGGGCATAGACACGGGAGTCTGCGGCATTTTGGGGCCATAGGCGACCTTGCTTACAAAGAGATAATCCCCCGTCATAAGAGAACTTTCCATTGAGGAGGAAGGGATCTTGAAGGCCTGGAAAAAGAAAATATTGATAAAAGTCACAACTATTACTGCAAAAATGAGGGCATCAAGCCAATCAAGCAGAACATTGCGTTTTTCACCCTCTTTGTATTTTTTTTTCCAGAAGGCCCATTTCACTTTTTTGGTGATAAAGAGGTCGAAAATCACGATGAGTCCGAACAACCACCATCCGTTGCGGATCCATATCACCCACAAAGTATAGAGTACGGCCCAGAATCCGAACCGTACCCATTTGTTCCCATATAGTTCCTTAAAGGTCAAAGGAAATTATTTTACGGAATTTACAATAGCTTCGAATGCCTTGGGATTGTTCATAGCGAGGTCGGCAAGAACCTTGCGATTGAGACCTACATTCTGTTTTGCGAGTTTACCCATAAATTGAGAATAACTCATGCCGTGCTGACGTGCAGCTGCATTTATACGTACAATCCAAAGTGAACGGAAGTTGCGTTTCTTGGTTTTGCGGTCACGATATGCGTAGGTTAACCCTTTTTCATAGGTATTCTTTGCTACGGTCCATACATTTTTTCTTGCTCCGAAATTACCGCGAGTTTGCTTTAAAATTTTTTTACGGCGAGCTTTTGATGCTACCGAATTAACCGATCTTGGCATAAATGAAAATTTGGTTGTGGGTGCCAGCGCTCATTAAGAGACTTGTCAAAGCTGGACATCCGGATTAAACATCTAAAAATTACTTAACTAACAAGAGTTTGATTCTCTTCACATCTGCCTTGTCAACAATAGCAAATTTAGTTAGTCTTCTTTTTTGCTTCTTAGTCTTTTTTGTCAGAATGTGACTCTTGTAAGCATGTTTTCTTTTTACTTTTCCCGAACCGGTGAGCGCAAAACGCTTCTTTGAACCGGAGTTGGTCTTGATTTTTGGCATAGTTAAATGTTTTAACTTGTTTTAAATATTTGGTTTATAAATCGTTTTATTTCTTTTTTATTGGGGCAAGCATCATTATCATCCTCTTGCCTTCAAGCTTTGGCATCTGTTCAGCTCTCCCATACTCTTCAAGCTCCAGCGCAAACCTTAGCAGCAGTTTCTCGCCCTGATCGGAAAAGAGTATCGAACGCCCTCTAAAAAAGACATAGGCCTTTACCTTCGCTCCTTCTGAGAGGAAATTCTTTGCGTGGTTGAGCTTGAACTGAAAATCGTGCTCATCAGTATTGAGACCGAAGCGGATCTCTTTGATGACGATTTTGGCAGCATTTGCCTTCTGTTCTTTTGCCCTTTTCTTTTGCTGATACTGATATTTCTGGTAATCAAGTATCTTGCATACGGGAGGATTGGCATTCGGCGAAATTTCAACCAGATCAAGCTCTTGTGCCTGAGCCATTTCAAGCGCCTCTGAAAGAGGGTATATTCCTTGCTCAGGAACATTGTCACCTACAACTCTTACCTGTTGTGCGGTGATCTCTTCGTTGATATTCAAACCATCTTTCTTGCGGTTGCGCGAATATCTGCGGTCCTGTTGCCGCGGACCTTTGTATGGTTTGGGTGTTGGTGGTTTGTACTTAGTCGCTATAGTTTTATCCTCCTATAAATTAATTAATATCAATCTTTTAGCTGAGCTGTTGCTCAATTTCCTTTTTTATGAAAGTAACGAAATCTTCGATCGTCATCGTGCCCTGGTCTCCATCTCCCTGCTTTCTTACAGAGACACAATTTGCTGCTTCTTCTTTCTCTCCCACTATCAGCAGATAGGGTATGCGCTTGATCTCATTTTCGCGTATTCTCTTGCCAATGGTCTCGTTACGTTCGTCTATGGAGCTGCGAATATCGGAATTATTAAGCAATTCACAAACTTTTTGTGCAAAATCATTGTATTTTTCGCTGACAGGCAGCACAATAACCTGGTCGGGAGCCAACCATAAAGGAAACTTTCCACTGGTGTGTTCAATGAGGACGGCTACAAATCTTTCCATTGACCCAAATGGGGCGCGATGGATCATTATTGGGCGATGTTTCTGGTCATCGCTGCCTACATATTCCAGTTCAAATCGCTCTGGCAGATTATAGTCCACCTGGATGGTGCCCAATTGCCACTTTCGGCCGATGGCATCTTTGACCATAAAGTCAAGCTTGGGACCATAGAAAGCAGCCTCTCCAAGCTCCACAGTTGTATGTAGTCCCTTCTCCTTGCTGGCTTCGATTATAGCGCGTTCCGCTCTGTCCCAATTTTCGTCAGTACCGATATACTTCTCCCGATTATTGGGGTCACGTAGTGATATCTGAGCTGTGAAGTCTTTAAAGTCCAAAGTCTTGAAGATATAGAGCACAATATCGATTACTTTGCAGAATTCATCTTTTATCTGGTCTTCGCGGCAGAATATGTGCGCATCATCCTGGGTGAAGCCACGTACACGTGTCAGTCCATGGAGTTCACCGCTTTGCTCATAGCGATAGACCGTTCCAAACTCTGCAAGGCGCAGGGGAAGATCCTTGTATGAGCGGGGTTTGGTTTTGTATATTTCACAGTGGTGTGGACAGTTCATCGGTTTGAGCAGAAACTCTTCTCCCTCCTGAGGTGTGGATATTGGACGGAATGAGTCCTGACCATATTTTGCATAGTGACCTGATGTGACATAGAGTTCCTTCTGGCCAATATGTGGGGTAATTACCGGTTGGTAGCCATGTGCCTTCTGTACCTTTTTAAGAAACATCTCAAGTTGCTCTCTTAAGGCTGCGCCTCGGGGAAGCCACAAGGGGAGACCTTGACCCACCTTTGGCGAAAAGGCAAAAAGTTCAAGTTCTCTTCCGATTTTGCGGTGATCTCTTTTTTTTGCCTCCTCAAGCATTTTGAGATATTCGTCAAGAAGCGATTTCTTGGGGAAGGTGATACCGTAAACGCGGGTGAGCATCTTATTCTTCTCGTCACCTCTCCAGTATGCACCGGCAATGGTTGTGAGTTTTACTGCCTTAATTACCGATGTGTCCCTTAGGTGTGGTCCTCGACAGAGGTCGGTAAAGACGCCATTGGTATAGAAGGTAATGGTGCCATCCTCAAGTTCACTTATGAGTTCGCATTTGTATTCATCACCCTTGGAGGAATACTTGGCCATTGCCTCTTCTTTTGTCACATCGATCCTTGTGAAGCGCTCTTTCTGCTTGGCCAACTCCAACATTTTTTTCTCTATTTTTGCCAGGTCGGCTTCCACGAGCTGTTTGTCTCCAAGGTCCACATCATAATAGAATCCGTTCTCTATAGAGGGACCTATACCGAATTTGATGCCCGGATAGAGGATTTCCAGAGCCTCAGCCATAAGGTGGCTTGATGAGTGCCAGAATGTGCTTTTTGCCTCCTGGTCTTCCCATTTGTGGAGCTTTATAGTGGCATCTTCGACAATTGGCCTCTCAAGGTCATGTATCGAATCGTTGACTGTGGCGACAAGAATGTCGGCAGCAAGTCTGGGACTTATGCTTTCAGCTATCTGGTAGGGAGTGGTACCCTTTGAATACTCTTTGACATTACCGTCAGGAAATGTTATCTTAATCATGATAGATGTTATTGTTCATTTTTTGCTTTCAACCTACAAAGGTACGATTTTATTTCGTATCTTTGTAACTTTAGTAATAATAATATTCATTGAATTATAGATATATGACACAGGAAACTACAGCTATTTCAAAGTGGAGAGAAGCGGCCCGTGATGGACTCCTTCTTGCTCTGGTTACAGTAGTTATAATTTCATTCAATGCTCTTGTTGACAATGGCGTCCTCAAGATGCTTTTCTGGTTGGTGAAGTTTGTCGGTTCCGTCTGGCTTCTTCTCTTTTTTATGAAAAAATTCCAAAAAGTCGAGTCAAATAGTTCCGTTTTTAAACAAGGCGTAAGGATATGTCTCTTTTCCTCTATTATTTGTGCGATATATACTTTTTTCATGTATAGCGTTCTTTTTCCGGAAATGGTAACGGAAATGTTTGAGACGATTTATGCATCCCCCGAACTTTCTTCAGTTCCCGGAGATGTGTCAGATATGCTGCTTAAGATAGAGGACAATTTTGCAAAATATTCCTGCATAGCCACTTTCATTTGGAACTTCATATTAGGTATTATCTTTTCTGCAATTATTTCTCGTGCCATCAAGCCTAAGAACTTTTTTGCCGAAGGAGATAACATAAGATAATAAAATTTGAAATATGGATCTCTCTATAGTAATATCACTTTACAACGAAGCCGAATCACTCCCTGAGCTCGTAGCGTGGATAGATAGAGCTCTTGCTCCCGAGCGATGGAAATATGAAATCATAATGATTGATGACGGCAGTACCGACAACTCATGGCAGGTTATTGAAGAGCTCCAAAAGAGTTATCCTGTAATAAGAGGTATCTCATTTCGTCGCAATTATGGTAAATCAGCAGCTCTTTATACAGGCTTCGAGGCTGCACAAGGCGATTTTGTCGTTACTATGGATGCTGATCTTCAGGATAGCCCCGAGGAAATCCCCGAAATGATCAGGATGATCAAAGAAGAGGGATATGATCTTGTTTCCGGCTGGAAGAAAAAACGCTACGACGGTACCTTTACGAAGAATATTCCTTCAAAGATTTACAATGCTACAGCCCGTAAAGTGACAGGCATCAAACTCCACGATATGAACTGCGGTCTTAAGGCATATCGTAAAGAGGTTGTCAAGAATATTGAGGTATATGGAGAAATGCACCGTTTTATTCCTTATCTGGCGAAACAGGCCGGTTTTGCCAAAATAGGAGAGAAGGTGGTGCAGCATCAGGCTCGTAAATATGGAAAGAGTAAATTTGGTTTGAACCGTTTTATACATGGTTTCCTTGACCTGCTCTCTGTTTGGTTTCTTCAGGTATTTGGAAAAAAACCGATGCATCTTTTTGGGAGTATTGGCACACTCACCTTCATTATCGGTATTGTGATTGCGATTTGGTTGATTGTGGCTAAACTGGTCGCGCAGACAAGAGGCCTTATTTTCCGTCCTGTTACAGAGCAGCCTCTCTTTTATCTCTCTTTGCTTATGGCTCTGGTAGGAGTGATGCTTTTCCTAACCGGATTCCTCGGCGAACTGGTTACAAGAAATAGTCAGGAGAGAAATAAGTACAATATTCGTAAGAAGATCTAAGAATAGACTAAAGAGTCTATTTCTCTTTTTTAGTTTCAGTTACCGGCTCTTTTTTGGTTTCAGTTGTTGGAGAAGAACCTTTGAATTCTTCCTCCATTTTCTGGTACTCCTCTTGTGTGATGATTTTACAGGTACCATTGAAACGCGCACCGCTTTCAACACTCAACTTATGAGTTTGAAGGAGCCCTTTGAATACGCAGGTGCTTTGTAGCATCAGGGTATCACCGATTATTACATCACCATCGAAACGGCCGTAGATATCTGCGTTTTTGCAACAAATGTTGCCGCACATATACCCTGTTTCTCCGATAATCAATTTGCCGGAAGTGAAAATATCTCCGAGATAGGTGCCATCAATCCTTACGTCTTTCTCAGAGAAGAGAAATGCCGCACGGATTTCAGTACCCACTGGTATTCGGGTTATTTCGTGGGCGTGTGCCTGCTGAGACGAGTTTTTTTCTGCCATAATCCGAAAGTTATCTTTTGAGTTTATATATGTATTGCTTCAGAGTGTACCGCCGCTGCAGCCTCCATAATGGCTTCGCTCATTGTTGGGTGAGGGAAAATGGTCTTCATAATGCATGAAGCAGTAGCTCCAAGTCTGCAAGCCAGCACCATACCGCCAATCATCTCTGATGCATTGGATCCTACAATATGAACTCCAAGCAGACGGTCTGACTCTTCGTCCACTACCAGTTTGGCAAAACCATCCCTTTCACTTGCAGCAGTAGCCTTGCCTGAAGCCGTGAATGGAAACTTACCAACTTTGTAAGCTATACCCTTTTCCTTGGCAGCTCTCTCTGTCATACCTACTGATGCCACCTCAGGTGAAATATATGTGCAGCCGGGGATAAGCGAATAGTCAATAGGTTGGGGCTTGAGTCCCGCAATGGCCTCTACACAACAGATGGCTTCAGCTGACGCAACGTGTGCAAGTGCCTGTGTGGCAATTACATCTCCAATAGCATAAATGCCTTCAACTGCGGTTCTGAAATATTGGTCAACTGTGATTTTGCCTTTAACGGTTTCAATGCCCAAAGCCTCGAGTCCCAATATTTCGGTGTTTGGAACCACGCCTACAGCAGAAAGAACCAATTCGGCCTCTACTATTACTTCACCTTTCTTTGTAAGGACAGTAAGGCGCGATAGCTCTCCGGTAGTGTCAACACTCTTTACTTCAGAGGAAACCATCACTTTCATGCCCATTTTTCGGAATGAGCGGCTTATCTGTGCACTTACATCATCATCCTCTAAAGGTAGAACTCTGTCAAGGTACTCTATCAGAGTCACTTCCACTCCGAGGGATCTGTAAAAGAAAGCAAATTCGCTTCCTATGGCCCCCGATCCGATAATTGCCAGACTTTTTGGAAGTTTATCGGGGATCAGGGCTTGACGATAGGAAATAATCCTATCACCATCGATAGGTGCAAAGGGTAGGGAAGCAGCCCTGGCACCGGTGGCAATTATGATATGGTCTGCCTTGTAAACAGTTGTGCTGTCATCATCTGCAGTCACCTGCACTTGTTTGTCAGGAAGGAGTGTGCCAACACCTTTAATCTGGGTGATCTTGTTTTTCTTGAAAAGATAAGCGATACCCTTGTTCATCGAGTCCGATACTTTTCGGCTTCTGGAGACCATTGCTTCCAGATCAGCTGTAACGTCGGATGCTGAAAAACCGAATTCAGCACAATTTTGTGCATAATTATAGGTCTGTGCACTTTTTAAAAGAGCTTTGGTAGGAATACAACCCCAGTTGAGGCAGACTCCACCGAGTTCATTCATCTCTACTACTGCTGTGTTGAAACCCAGTTGGGAGGCACGGATAGCAGCTACATATCCTCCCGGGCCGGAACCGATTACTATGATATCAAACTTTTCCATTTTTGTCGAATTATATCTTTATTGTTAATTCTTGCCGTGACAATTCTTATATTTTTTGCCACTACCACAAGGGCAGGGGTCATTGCGGCCAACCTTTTTCTCAGCCCTGACCGGAGCATTGGATTTGGGCTCCGAGCTATTGGTAAGCAGGTCGGGACGACTCTCTCTCATACCACTCATATCAGTTTTCCTGGCATGGGCTTCCGTGGCAACTTCCTGTGGATCCTGGTCGTTCCTCAAGAAGAGGAAGGAACGGAGGAGGAAGGAAAGAACATCCTTGCTGATACCTTCCAATACCTTGATAAAGAGCTCAAAACTCTCTCCCTTATAAACGAGAATCGGGTCTTTTTGCTCGTAAGCGGCATGCTGTACTGCCTGTTTCAGGTCATCCATATCGCGGAGATGGTTTTTCCAGTACTCATCTATAACTCTGAGGGTAATAGTTTTTTGTATAGCCCTAATCAACTCCTTTCCTTTGCTCTCATAGGCCTTCCTAAGGTCCACGAGAATACCATAAACCATCTTGCCGTCTGATACGGGGATCTGGATATTTTGGTAAAACATCCTCTTGGTATCATACACATGACTTATTACAGGCCAGGTCTGCGCAATTAAGGTCTCAAACCTGCGCTGCATGACATCATTGACACTCCGCTGGAGTTCTTCAGCAAGCTGTGCCTTATTAAAGCGCTCGTAAGAGGCTTCATCAAAATCGGGAACAATCGAAAGCGCTCTCATTAACTCGTCACAGAAGAGTTCGTAAGTTAGATGACGGTTGGAATCTGCAAACATTTCGCAATAGTCCGTCATCATGTTGAGCACATCCACATCAATGCGTTCTCCGGTAAGAGCACTGCGTCTCTTGGTATATACAACCTCTCTCTGGGAGTTCATAACGTCATCATAGTCCACAAGTCTCTTTCGTATGCCGAAGTTGTTCTCTTCAACCTTTTTCTGGGCTCTTTCTATGGCGTTGGAGAGCATCGTGGCCTGAAGAGCTTCATCTTCCTTCATTCCCATTGAGTCAACCACTTTGGTGATCCTGTCGGAACCGAATATACGCATCAGGTCATCCTCAAGCGATACAAAGAAAATCGAACTACCAGGGTCACCCTGACGTCCTGCACGTCCTCTGAGCTGGCGGTCAACACGACGGCTGTCGTGACGCTCCGTACCTATAATTGCGAGACCTCCTGCGGCCTTTACGTCATCGGAGATCTTAATGTCCGTACCACGTCCTGCCATGTTTGTCGCGATGGTTACGGTACCGGGATTACCCGCATGTGCAACCACCTCCGCCTCGCGTGCATGCTGTTTGGCATTGAGTACCTGATGGTCAATGCCATGCAACTTCAACAGACGACTTAGATACTCGGATATTTCCACAGAGGTGGTACCTACCAGAACAGGTCGCTTGTCAGCAACCAATTCACCGATATGGGCTATGACTGCATTATATTTTGCTTTCTTTGTCTTGTAAATCAAGTCGTCCTGGTCATCCCGGATAATAGGACGGTTGGTGGGGATTACCACTACATCGAGCTTGTAGATACTCCAGAACTCGCCCGCCTCCGTCTCAGCCGTACCTGTCATTCCGGAGAGTTTGTGATACATTCTGAAGTAGTTCTGCAGGGTAATGGTTGCAAAAGTCTGTGTAGCAGCCTCTACCTTTACATTTTCTTTAGCCTCTACAGCCTGATGGAGACCATCGCTCCAGCGGCGTCCCTCCATAATACGGCCGGTACTTTCATCTACAATCTTTACCTTGTTGTCGATTACCACATAATCCACATCTTTCTCAAACATCGAATAGGCTTTCAGGAGCTGGTCAACCGTATGCATCCTTTCGGCTTTTAGAGAATAATTGGTGTAAAGCTCATCCTTTTTCTCTCTTTTCTCCTCAGGAGAAATATCCAGCTGGTCAATCTTGGAAACCTCATCCCCAAGTCTTGGCATCAGGAAGAAATCAGCGTCACCAACAGCCTGGGCAAGCACTTCGTTGCCTTTGTCGGTAAGCTCAACGCTCCTCTGGTGCTCGTCAATAACGAAAAAGAGTTCGTTGGTAATGATTCTTTGCTCTATATCCTTCTCAGTAAATGCAGCTTTAGTAATTTTGCTTTCAACATCCTGTAAAATTTGTTTGATGCCGGGTTCGCTTAGGTATTTGATAAGAGGTGCATATTTTGGAAGTCCCTTGTGAGCTCTGAGGAGCAGTATCTCGCCCTTGTCCTTGATTTCTCCGGCGGCAATAAGTTTTTTGGCCTCGTTTAGAGTCTGGTTCACCAGTGTGCGTTGTGCATTGTAAAGACGCTGAACATAGGGTTTATATTCTATAAAGGTCTGGTCGCCGCTACGCTGCACCGGACCTGAAATGATCAACGGGGTACGTGCATCATCAATGAGAACGGAGTCCACCTCATCGACGATTGCGAAATGATGTTTGCGTTGCACGAGATCGTCCGGGTTGAGGGCCATATTGTCTCTCAGATAGTCAAAACCGAATTCATTGTTGGTGCCAAATGTGATGTCGGCCTGATATGCCCGTTTTCTGGCATCAGAGTTGGGTTGATGCTTGTCAATGCAATCAACACTCAATCCATGGAACATATAGAGGGGGCCCATCCATTCGGAGTCACGCTTTGAGAGATAATCATTGACTGTTACAACGTGGACACCTTTACCTGTAAGGGCGTTGAGGAATACCGGAAGTGTCGCTACGAGGGTTTTTCCCTCACCGGTAGCCATCTCTGCAATCTTACCCGCGTGGAGTACCGCTCCGCCATATAGCTGTACATCATAATGCACCATATCCCAGGTAATCATATTTCCACCTGCCATCCAGGAGTTTTTCCATTCAGCAATATCCCCTTTGATGGTGACAAAATCGTGGGTGGCACTCAAATCGCGGTCAAACTGTGTCGCCTGAACTCTTATGACGGGATTCTCCTTGAATCTTCGTGCTGTGGATTTTACTATTGCAAAAGTCTCTGGGAGTACCTGGTTGAGTATTTCCTCGAGTTTTGTGTCTATCTCTTTAATAATCGCGTCAAGCTCTGTAGCAAGCTTTTCTTTCTCAGAAACTGCTATCTCCACATCTTCCAGCTGCTCTCTGATGGAGACTACTTTCGCCTCATCTTCTGCTACATAACCCAAAACTTTGGCTCTGATGGCAGCAGATTCGTTTCTCAATTCATCATCGGAGAGAGCATCTATACGATCGTATTCATGCAGTATTTTGTTGAGTGTCGGTTTGAGCTGTTTCAGATCCCGATCAGATTTGGTTCCGAACAGCCTTCTTATGATGTTTGAAATTCCCATATTCTTTACAAGATTTATCTGGCAAATTTACAAATAAAATACCAATTTTTTCACTTTATTTTCGCAACTTTAAAGTTTGGAAGAAAATTAGCTCCATATACCCTGTATTGCCCCTAATTTTCCGTAGAATTATTGTTTATTAAATCAGAATAATCAACTATAAAAAGAGTGATCAAATATGAAAAAATTAATTGCAACCATTTTATGCTCTCTTGTTGTAGTATCGACAGATGTTTTTGCCTGCACCAGTGCCATTATTTCCGGTAGGGTTACACCTGACGGCAGACCTCTTTTGTGGAAACATCGTGATACGGATGCCGCCCAAAATCTTGTAAGATATTTTAAGGGAGATAAATATGCCTTCTCAGCTGTAGCACAAACTGATAACCCCAATCCCAGAGCGGTCTGGATGGGAGTCAACGAGGCCGGATTTGCCATTATGAATACGATGTCATATAACATCGAGCCTACTGACGACGATGATATTTATGCCAATAACGGCTATATAATGAAACTGGCCTTGGGTGAGTGTGCAGATGCGGCAGAGTTTGAAGCCCTTCTCAATTCTCTCGAAAAACCCTGGCTCATCTCGGCCAACCTTGGCGTGATAGATGCAAAAGGCAATGCCTACTTATATGAGGTTAACAATAACGAATATATAAGGTTTGATGTCAATGATCCGGCTACTGCGCCCCTGGGCTATATAGTGAGGAGTAACTTCTCTTTTGCCGGCGATACTGAAAGAGGGTCCGGATATGTGAGATATATGCATGCTGATGAGGTGGTAAAGGCCGGTGTGATGCAAAATGCCATGACGCCGGAATACATTTTCAACGAACTATCCAGATCTTTCGAAAATCCTTTTATCGGAGTTGATCTCAAGAGTGGGGATTTCAACAGACCCAAAACTACCGGATGGTTTGTGGAGCAGGACTTCATAGTCAGATACATTACTACCAGCAGTGTCGTCATCCAGGGAGTCAAAGAGGGAGAGCCGGTAGAGTTGACCACAATGTGGACAATCGTCAGTTATCCTCCTACTACAGTGGCAATGCCTGTATGGGTGTGTGGTGGGGAAGATGGTATCCCCTCCATCCTTGCACAAAACGAAGAAGGACGCTCGACACTCGGCAATATGGGTTATATGATGAAGGAGAGGGTATTTGCCCATGAGATTGAAAAGTCCCGTAAAACGAAATACTTCAATTGGGAGCTCTTATGGAATCCCCGGGGGGAGGGCTATATGCAACGTGTTCAGCAGATCGAGAAAGATCTTTTCAGGGAATACAACCAGGTTATTGAGGGATGGCGCAGTGAAGGCGCTGTTAATCGCCGTCAGATGAAAAAACTCCACGACAAATGGAGTACATTTATCGTGGAGAAATATTACGAATACTTCGGGATGAAGTAAAGAGTTGCAACATAGCTAACTATAGTAAATGCAGAAACTTTGGCAGGAACTCCATATTCCTATTCCAAAACTAACAAAGGGCACTCACAGGTGCCCTTTGTTGTAAAACTGTTGTCGAAAATTATGCCTGCTCGATAGCACCCATGGGGCAGGTATCTGCACAAGCACCGCAATCAATGCATGAATCGGGATCAATCTTGTAAATGTCACCTTCAGAGATAGCTCCTACAGGACACTCGTCAATACAAGCACCACAAGCTGCACAGTTTTCAGTAATTTTGTAAGCCATTTTAAATCTTTTTAGTTATTTGATAGTTTCTTTTCAATGTGTCGGCAAATATAACACCTTTTTATCGGATAAATCAAATTAATTGTATCAATATCCGAAAATCTCCTCAAGTTCGAGTTTTTGAATAGGACCATACTCGAGAAGTTTCTTCATATCAAAATCCTCATAGCGACCGAGAATACAAATGGCATAATCACGATCTTTGATATTATCCTGCTGGAACTTCACCACATCATCGAGAGTGAGTGTCTGGACTTTCTCAAATATATCGCGGTTGATGTCATAATCGAGACCGACTTTCTTAGCAGCGAGATATTTCCAGAAAACATTGTCCCTGACTGTTCTTGCAGTACGCAGGTTTGCTATAATTGATTCCTGGGCAATATCAAAGGCATTCTGTGAAACCGGCATATTATTTATGATTTCATCAAAAGCCGTCATCGCATCTATAAGTTTGTCATTCTGTGTTGCAATGAAACTATTGAAAAAAGATTCGTGCTCAAGATCTTCAGGAAGGTTATATCCGGCGTTTGCAGAATAGGCAAGGCCGCGTGCCTCACGCATCTCCTGGAATACTATCGAGTTCATTCCTGAACCGAAATAGGAGTTGTATAGACGTACAATAGGAACGAGCGCAGGATCATATTTCTTTCCGGTATTTGATACTGCTATGTAGAAAAGTTGGTTAGCATCGAAAGGTGCCAGGAAAACCTTGGTTTCATCTGTTTTACGTGTCTTGAAAGGGTTGCCTGATACCACCGGTGTGAGCGTCTCGGGTACATTATGAGTCTCTGCAATCAGATTCACGATCTCTTCTCCTGCAGCTGGTCCGTAATAGAGGACTTTATGCTCCTTTGAGAAGATATTGTGGATCATATCAGTGAGATCGCTGCCTTTCAGATCTCTGATTTCTTTATCCGAGAGAACGTTTGTGTGGGGATTTTCCGGTCCGTAAACAGCAAACATCTGGAGGCGTGAGAATATATCCCTCTGTCCAAGTTTGGCATTTGCACGCTCATGAATCATATTGCCCTTGAGCAGAGTGAACACCTCTTCGTTGGGTTGTGCATCAGCTATCAGCTCTTCCATCATCTTAACAGCCTCTTCCATATTCTCGCCAAGGCCCGAAATGGTCACATAAGTGCGTTCACCGCTACAAACTACGTTTATTGAGCAAGCAATTTTGTACAATGCCTTCTGGAACTCCTCCTTGCTCATTTTACTTGTACCCAAATAGCTCAAATAGTCAGCTGCAACGGGAAGTACTTTGTCGGCATAGCTGCCTGTCTCAAAGAGATAGGTTAGGGTAAAGAGGTCGTTGATGGTGTTCTGCTTGTAGAGCACTTGAATATCGCTTTTTGCGGTAAAGATATCCATATCCTTTTCAAAGTCCACAAAAACAGGTTCAATGGGTTTCACCTGTGATGCCTGAATTTCACGTAAGAATGCGCTTGAAGTGTCCCTGTTGGTAAAAATAGGGGTAATGGCAGGCTTTGCAATTCTGGTGTCGGTGGGGTCTCTTTTTTCGATTTTGTCCACACGAACGTAGTTGTCGCCAAAGTGCTCATTGACGAATGCCACCAGTTCCTCTTTTGTAATCTTGGACAGTCTTTCTACTTCGTTGATATAATCTGCCCAGGAGATTCCGTCTATAAAGCAGTTAACCAGAGAGCGCACAATATAGGAGGCATTTTGGTTTTGCTGCATCTTCTGGCGTTTCATATTGTTGATTATAGATAGCAGAAGATCGTCATCGAAGTCGCCTGATTTAATTTTTCCAAGTTCTTCAAATGCAATTTCAGCCACTTCATCGAGCGTTTGTCCCTTCTTTGGTTCTCCCATAATTAGAAATACCGAATAGTCTGCAAGAGAGTAGTTGCCTGCACCCATTGCCAGGGTTTTTTGCTGTTGGTTGACATTGAGGTCAATAAGACCTGCCGATCCATTGTATAGGACTGAGCGCAGAAGATCGAGCATGAGTGCTTCAGGAGAGGCAGCGCCGGGGAATCTCCAGGCAACAACTGTGCTGGGAGACTCCACTCCGAGAACTTCAAGCTTGCGAGGTTCGGTGATGGGATCTTCAGGTTCGAATTCCAGCTTGGGAAGATTGGGGTTAGGTTTGAGAGCAGAGAAATGTTTGTCAATGATTTTTATCGCCTTATCGGGGTCGAAATCACCGGCAAGGCAGACTGCCATATTGTTGGGAACATACCACTCTGCTTTATAATTCTTTACATTGGTAATGGATGGGTTTTTCAAGTGGCTGGCCCAGCCGATAACCGGAGTGCCATAAGTATGTTTCTTGAATAATTCGGCAAAGAGTGCTTCGAATTGTTTTTCACTATCCATTGCCGCATACATATTGTACTCTTCGTAAATGGTCTCCAGCTCGGTGTGGAATCCGCGGATCACACAGTTTGCAAATCTGTCTGCCTGGATCCTTGCCCAGTTGTCAATCTGGTTTGAAGGAATGTTCTCCACATAGCAGGTAACGTCGTTGCCCGTATAAGCGTTTGTACCGCGGGCTCCAATGCTTGCCATCAGTTTGTCATACTCATTTGGAATGGAGATTTTTGAAGCCTCGTAGGATATGGAGTCGATCTCTTTATAGATTGCTGTTCGTTCCGCCTCATCGGTAGTGTTGCGGTAAGTCTCGAATAGCTCTTCAATACGGTCGAGGAGTACCTTTTCCTCTTCGTAGTTTTGGGTGCCGAACTGCTCTGTGCCCTTGAACATCAGGTGCTCGAAGTAGTGGGCCAGACCCGTGGTCTCAACAGGGTCGTTCTTGCTGCCTACACGTACGGCTACATGGGCATTAATTCGGGGTTCATCCTTGTTTACAACCATATAGACTTTGAGTCCGTTGTCAAGGGTGTAGATTCGTGCCTTCAGTGGGTCACCGGGAACTGATTCATAAGAGTATTTGTTGCATGAAGCAAAAACAAATACTGTCGCGAGAAGCAGATAGATAATTCTCTTCATTGTTATGTAATTATGTGATTTGGTTTGTTTGGTTCGATTTATGCAATTAATTAACAAAAATAGCAAACTATATTTATTATCTTTGCCAAAAATAAAAAAAAATGAAGAAACTGGTGGTCATAATGATTTCGGTTCTGAGTCAATTCTTTGTTTATCAGGCAGTTGCTCAGGAGTCTAAGGTTATGCTCGATGAGAGCAAGGTTATTAGTTTCGATAAGAAAATACACGATTTTGGAGATGTGATCATTTCGGATGGGCCTGTAAAATGCACATTCACATTTACCAATATCAGCGACTCACCGATTGTGGTGCACAATATCATTTCATCCTGTGGATGTGCCACACCCCAATGGACCCGTTCACCTGTGAAACCGGGTAAAAAGGGTAAAGTGGATGTGGTTTTCAATAATGATCAGGGCCCTTATCCCTTTGATAAGACCCTTACACTATATGTTTCCAGTGTAAGCCGTCCGGTAATCCTGAGGATTAGAGGTACTGCCCATGAGAAAAAGAAAAATGTCGATGAGCTTTTTACCGGTAAAATCGGACAGATGGGCATAAACAAGACCGTAGTATCCCTCCGCAACATAGAGCAGGGCGTGCTTAAACAGGATAACATTGATATCGCAAATCTCTCAAAATCTCCTCTCAAGGTAGAAACGGTAGATGTTACCCGCGGACTCCTTCTCACGGTCTATCCCAATCCCATTCCTCCCAAGAGCATCGCCAAACTCACTTATACCGTTGACCCTACCCTTCTTCCGAAACAGAAGTGGGGTAAAGAAACCTTTACGGGCCGATTTGTACTTAACGGGAAAAAGCATCAAGAGCAATTCTCCGTGACAGCTGTGATTGTGGACAATTTCCGCAATCTGAATAAGAATGAGGTTAAAAATGCCCCTATTCCCATAATAGAGAAGTCTTATTATGATTTTGGTACAGCTGTAAAAGGGGCTGTAATCGAAATATCCTATAAAATCAAGAATAAAGGAAAGAGAGAACTTTTAATACATAAGGTGGAGAGTGAAAAGCGCGGTTTAAGCCAGATTAGCCCCACACCGTTACGAATAAAAGCCGGTGGAACCGCCACGCTCAAACTTAGGTTTGATACAAAAGAGCATTATGGAGATATGATCAATATTCTCACTTTGATTACCAATTCTCCTTCAAAGCCTATGGTCAACCTTTTCATTACAGGCACCATCAGATAGTTAGAAATAGCGCTGTTAACTGAAAATGATATGAAGAACAAACCCCAAGGAGACTTTTTTGCAGATTACGATAATGAAGATACAGCACTTGTAATAAATAAGGGAGTGGAGCAGCCGCCCATTATCAACCCCTATGTCAAGTCATTTTACAAAAAGAAACCCTCTTTGCTCACTGTGGAGCAATATATGGAGGGCATTACGGCCGGAGATACCACCATCCTCAGTCAAGCCATTACGTTGGTAGAGAGTTCACTTGCAGAGCACCGTGCCATGGCCCGGAAATTAATAGAACGCTGCCAGATTATTTCAGCAAAGCAGCGATCAATGAGGATCGGTATCACAGGAGTGCCGGGAGCCGGCAAAAGCACCTTTATTGAAGCATTCGGCTCTTTTCTTACCTCAAAGGGATATAAACTTGCCGTGCTGGCGATTGACCCAAGTTCGGAGCGCAGCAAAGGAAGTATCCTCGGTGATAAGACCAGGATGGAGACTCTCTGCAATGATCCTAACGCATTTATTCGTCCCAGCCCAAGTGCCGGCTCGCTAGGCGGAGTGGCACGTAAAACACGCGAGACGATTCTGCTATGTGAAGCAGCGGGCTTTGATGTGATATTTATTGAGACTGTAGGAGTAGGACAGAGCGAAACAGCTGTTCACTCTATGAGCGATTTCTTTTTGCTTTTGATGCTCTCCGGAGCAGGAGATGAGCTTCAGGGCATAAAGCGGGGAATTATGGAAATGGCTGATCTTATAGCTATTACAAAGGCAGATGGCACCAATGTAGATAAGGCTAATATGGCGCGTGCGCTCTATACAAATGCACTTCACCTTTTTCCTCCAACAGAGTCGGGATGGGTGCCTACCGCAGTTACCTCTTCAGCGGTTACAAAAGAGGGGCTTCCCGGTATTTTGCAGAAGATTGAAGAGTATTTTACACTCGTCAAGGAGAATGGATATTACTTCAAGAAACGTAGAGAGCAGGCCCGATTCTGGATGTATGAAAGCATTAATGAATCACTCAAGAATATGTTTTACGAAAATCCTGTAATTGAGAAATTGCTGCCTGAATATGAAGAGGCGGTTCTTGAGGGAGATATCGAATCATTTACTGCTGCGACGGAACTTATAGAGAAATATAAGTACACAAAATAGTGCCGGAGAGTGATGAACTGGAGTCTTTTTCTCGATGTACTGAAAAATGGGGTGCTCATCACCGGGCTTGTCATCGTGATGATGTTGATGATAGAGTTCATCAATGTCTCTTCTCATGGAAGGTGGTTTAAGCGTCTGAAAGGAGCTCCCAACAAACAGGTATTTCTGGGGGCTCTTTTGGGACTTATCCCCGGATGTGTCGGTGGCTTTGCGGCGGTTTCACTATATACTCACCGTCTGATAGGATTTGGAGCTTTGATAGCTATGATGATTGCCTCATCGGGAGATGAAGCATTTGTGATGCTGGCTCTCATTCCAAAGGATGCGCTCATCCTTTTCGGTGTCCTTTTTGTGATTGCCATTATTTCGGGACTTTTGATCAATCTTTTTGCCCGTTTAAGAAGAGATCAAAAAAAGTTCAAGATGGCTTGTGAGGATGATTTTGAGGTACACCTGGAAGATGAAGGTCATTTTTTTGAAAAACCGCATTTCACTATTTCCAATCTCAGGCATTTCTCCTGGCGTAAAATAGTACTCTTGTTGGGCCTTGCTGCCTTTATTGTAGCATTGGCACTTGGTGTTTTGGGTCATGACCATAATGAGGCTGCCCATCTTTTCTCCGATACTGCTACATTGGAGCACCTGCATTCCCACGACCATTCTCACTCTATGTCGATCCTCGACGAGTACTGGATCAACTTGCTTTTCGCTATACTAAGCATAGGTGTACTTGTAGTAATTGCAATATCGGGTGAGCATTTTATTAAGGAACATTTGTGGGATCACGTCATTCGAAAGCACCTTTTGTCCATATTTCTCTGGACTACCGGTGCGTTGCTTTTGGTGCAGTTTGGCCTTCAATATTTGGATATTGAGTCCTGGACAAGCGATAATATTCCCCTTATGATTCTTTTCGCAGTTCTTATCGGCCTTATTCCCGAATCGGGACCTCATTTGGTTTTTGTGGCCTTTTATGCCAGCGGACTGGTGCCTTTCTCGGTACTGCTTGCAAGCTCCATTTCGCAGGATGGTCACGCTTCGTTGCCTTTGCTTGCAGAGACGAAGAAGGGTTTCCTCAAGGCAAAATTGGTCAATATGTTAATAGGACTCATAGTTGGATTTGGCGCTTATTTTTTTGGTTTTTAGATTATATTGGAGTAAAAATAGAATAGAAAATGGCAATCATAAGAGAATTGAACGGTATCACCCCGAAAATAGGTGAGAGATGTTTCATAGCTGAAAATGCAGTGATAGTGGGCGATGTGGTCATCGGTGATGACTGCAGCATCTGGTACGGAGCCGTACTCCGCGGAGATGTCAACTCCATTATTGTAGGAGATAGAGTGAATATCCAGGATGGTGCAGTACTTCACACAACATACAAGGAGTCTATCGTAGAGATCGGAAATGACGTTTCAGTAGGGCACAATGCCATAGTTCATGGAGCCAGGGTCGGAAATGATGTCCTCGTAGGCATGGGAGCAATTTTGATGGATAATGCCGTCATTCCTGATGGTACCATCATCGCTGCGGGAGCAGTGGTGCTTACCAATGCAGTTCTGGAGCCCGGTGTCTATGCCGGTATTCCCGCAAAACGTATAAAAGAGGGTTCTGAAGCCATTCGTGCTGCTGCGCACGAAAATGCCCAGGGCTATATGGAGTACAAAGAATGGTTTAAATAGGGGTGCAGGTTGCGAGGTGCAGGTTGCAGGGTGTGGGGTGCGGGGTGTACTAATTAGATGCTTTTTGGAGCGTGATGGTTAAGGGGTTGTCCCTGATTATGCGTTCATAGTCTGTGTGAATAGACCATTTCATCGTCATCGTTTCGATCTTACCTTCATTGTCTCTGTTGAAGAGGCAGGTATAAAGGGTTTTGCCACTCTCTGTATGTGTAAGAAAGATTTTGTCGCCCTCCTTTTTGACATTTAGAATCTCCGTGTCAACTCCATTTATAATATAAATACCTGTCATAATTCTGCACTGATTACCGCTTTCGTTAAATGTCAGCAGTTTTGTCAATCTGGTCGCCTCGTCATTTACAAGAGAAACGGTGGTGGACCCCGTCCAACTTTCTCCACCGACTATTTCCAATCTGGTATGGGTTTCGTTAAACCACTCACAGGAGGTCAAACCTGCTGTGCAAAGTGACAACGATATTGCAAAAATTAAAAGGGATATGCGTTTCATAATAGTTCTAAATTTACCACAATTTCAGATGTGAAAAATAGAGGTTTATTCTTACAAATATAAAGAATTTGTCCCTCAAATATGAAAAACATTGCGCAGAATCCACCAGACTATAACCAGTGATATTAGCAGAACAATAAAAACAGGTGAATTAAAAAGAGCATGGATTTTCTTGTTTGTGCTTTTGAGTCGTTCAAGAAAAATCAATCCTAATACCAGTGGTATAGAGCATACAAGGAATGCATTGTGGCGAAATGCTCCGGCTAAATCCAAATGGAGAAGATCGTGAATTGCCCTTTGTGATCCGCATCCCGGACAGGAATAGCCGGTAATCGAACGAAAAATGCATTTTGGAAAAAAATTGCTCTCCGGATCAAGTACGAAAAACAACACTGCACCACATATGCACAACAGAAGTATTAAAATCTTCTTCCGCATTCTCTCAATATCTCGCAAATTTTACAAAATCCACCTCTTTGCGTGAGGGTACGGCAACCTCTAAAACAGAGTGAGTTCACGGGGAGCCTCCTCCACAATTGGAGCTTCAGGTTTCTTCTTTTCCGGTGTTGTCACTTCATCAACTCTTTTCTTTTCTGGAGTCTTTGCTACTTCAACCGTTTTCTTTTCTCCATCCTTATTCTCATTATTGTCACTCTCTTTTTCTTCTGGCACATCGGGTTCCTCCAGAGGTTCAATAAATCTAACCTCAAGCACATGGTATGGTGATACTTTCTTTCCTTTGGCCCTGTAGCTTTTTTTACCGATAAATTCGCTGACGTCAACCACTTCGGGTTCTCGTTTTGCGTTTTTACCCGTAAAGGTAATCCTCATCTGAGGTCTTAGATCCTCGCTGATTTCCAACAGATGGGAGCCTTTGGTCTCAGAAATGAAGTAAGCAGGGACATTGGCGTTAATTTCGAAACTGAATCGTTTGATGTAGGGAGATTTTACGGCGCCGTCATAATAGAGAACGGAGTAGGTTTTCTCCTCGTCAAACTTACATATAGTTAATATATCGCCCTGATATCTATTGCTTAAGTCATAAGATGTCGTATAGAATGTTCCATCCTTGCAGATTACCAGAATGCTGTCGTCCTGGAAAAATTCTCCGAGGAAAATTCCTCTTTCGGCATCATTGAGACGCTGTACATCAGTATCAAACCATATTTCCATGCCTCCAAGGGTTGAAACACCCTTGGACTTGATAGTAATGCGGTGGATTGTGTTGTTTTTGGTCACAATGTTGCCTCTGGCACCACGTCCTTTAATGGCAAGCTCTGAAAAGTCATAGTCTTCAGCGAGTTTTTTGAGTTTTGGTCTGGGTCGGTAATAGATTCTGATAGTTTCAGCTTCGCCATTTGGATTGGCTGTAAACCACACTACGCTTGATCCCTCTTTCCCCTGAGTAAGGTCATACTCTCTATCGCGGGTAATGCTTGTAACGGCAAATCTTTTTGCATAATAGGTACCTCGCTTACCGTCGCGGTAGATAGCATTGTAGATCGTCCTCTCATCCTTACGGTTAAATACCGCAGCATGAATTATATCCTTACCCACAAAGGCCTTATCACTCACTTTGGTTACCAGATAGGTGCCGTTTTTGAGGAATACTATGATCTCTGCAATGTCTGAGCAGTCACATATATACTCGGAATCCTCCATCTTTTTCTGGTCAATACCAATAAAGCCCTCCGCTTTGTTGGCGTAGAGTTTTGCGTTGGAAACCACTACCTTCTCCGCTTGTATTGTCTCGAAGGTGGTTAGTTCTGTACGACGGGGGTAATTTTTGCCATATTTCTTCTTGAGCTGCTTAAAGTACATTATGGTGTACTCCGTGAGGTGTGCAAGATGGTTCTTTACTTCCTCGATATTGTTTTCGATGCCGAGAATCCTCTCATCGGCTGCTTTGATGTCAAAACGGGAGATCTTTCTCACCGGTTTCTCAACCAGTTTATCTATATCTGCGCTGGTTATTTCCCTGCGGAGCAGGTGCTGATAGATCTTCATTCCGGCCTCTATATCGGCAAGTTGTTGTTCCCAGGAGGCTGCATCATTCTCAAGGATGCGGAAAACCTTTTTTTCGAAGAAAATCTTCTCTAAAGAAGAGAAATGCCAATCTGCTTCGAGCTCATCAAGCTGTATTTCCAACTCTTTTTGGAATAGATCGCGTGTGTGCCCGGCGTTGTAGCGAAGTATCTCGTCAACACCCATAAAGTGGGGCTTGCGGTCATGGATGACGCAGGCATTGGGGGAGATGGAGATTTCGCAGTTGGTGAAGGCGTAGAGCGCATCTATGGTCTTATCCGGAGAAATGTCATTTTGCAGTTGGATGGAAATATCCACGTTGTCAGCCGACATATCATCCACCTTCCGGATTTTAATCTTGCCCCTTTCGTTAGCTTTGATGATAGAGTCTATCAGGCTATCTGTGGTTTGTCCAAATGGCAGTTCAGTAATGGAGAGGGTTCTTCTGTCCACCTTCACTATTTTTGCGCGAACTTTGACTCTGCCGCCCCTCTGGCCTCTGTTGTATCTTGAGCAATCTGCCAATCCTCCGGTTTGAAAATCGGGGTAGATTTCGAAATCTTCGCCTTTCAGTGCACTTATACAGGCATCGATCAATTCATTGAAGTTGTGTGGCAGGATTTTGACTGCCAGTCCCACGGCAATACCCTCTGTGCCTTGTGCAAGTAAAAGGGGAAATTTCATCGGAAGGGCGACAGGCTCTTCACTTGTGCCGTCATAGGAGGGGACAAACTCGGTGATTTTGCGGTTAAATGCCACATCGAGAGCAAATTTGCTCAATCTTGCCTCGATATATCTCATTGCGGCTGCAGGATCTCCGGTATAAATGTTGCCCCAGTTACCTTGGGTGGAAATCAAATAATTTTTCTGCCCAAGTTGAACCAGTGCATCCTTTATCGAGGCATCTCCGTGAGGGTGGAGCTTCATTGTATCACCCACAATGCCTGCCACTTTGTGGAAACGGCCATCCTCACTATTCTTCATTGCATGAAGGATGCGGCGTTGTACGGGCTTGAGTCCGTCATCAATATGGGGGACGGCTCTGTCGAGGATTACGTAAGAAGCATAATCCAGAAACCAGTCACGGTACATTCCGGAGAGTTTATATTTGTGCTCTCCTCCGGCCATAACTTTATCATATCTGTGATCTTCAACAGCATCCTCATCCTCGTCCACAATTATATCCTGCTCTTCTTCTTCAGAATAATTCTCTTCAATCAGGATCTCGTCCTCTTCTACAAAGTCGTCTCTTTTTTTTGCCATATAGCGGTATCTCAATTATTATTGTATCATTTAAGAATATAGCCAAAATTTCTCAATTTTCCTCTATCTTCTCTCCAGTTCGGCTCCACCTTGACATAGAGCTGCAGAAAGACCTTTTTTTGGAAGAAGTCTTCCATCTCCAGACGGGCCTGAGTGCCTGTCTTTTTGAGAGCTGCTCCCTTGTTGCCGATTATAATGCCTTTTTGGGAGTTGCGCATAACATTGATTACAGCACTGATATCATATCTCTCTTCTCCCTCCTTAAACTCCTCAATAACCACTTCTGTGCAGTATGGGATTTCCTGCGAATAGTTGAGCAAAATTTTCTCCCTGATGATTTCAGATGCAAAAAATCTCATGCTTTTGTCGGTAAATGTATCCTTGTCGTACCAGGGTGGACTGATCGGCAAAAGGGTCAGAATTGTGTCAAATAATTTTTCAAGGTTAAATTGTTCCGTAGCCGACACGGGAATTATTTCAGCATTGGGCAAAAACTCTTCCCATTGAGCCATAATCTCCATCACCTTTTCCTGAGTGCTTAGGTCTATTTTGTTTAGCACCACAATGACAGGACATTCGAGGAGGCTTAGCTTTTCAATGTATGCGATATTTTTATCTCTTTTTTCAACAACATCCGTGACATAAAGTATTATGTCGGCATCACCGATAGCAACATCCACAAAGTCCATCATACTCTCCTGAAGTCTATAGTTGGGCTTAAGAATACCCGGAGTGTCGGAATAGACTATTTGCCAATTATCTCCATTTACAATCCCCATTATGCGGTGTCGGGTGGTCTGTGCTTTAGCTGTCACGATGGAAAGTTTCTCTCCAACTAGGGCATTCATCAGCGTGGACTTACCCACATTTGGGTTGCCTATGATGTTGACAAATCCTGATTTATGTTTCTGTGTCATTATCAATTAAAATTTCCCATTTTTAGGAATGTAATCTCTTCTTCTGTTAAAAATCTCCACGCTCCTCTACGGAGCTTTCTTTTTGTAAGTCCTGCAAAATAGACCCTGTCAAGCTTGACAACCTTGTAGCCGAGATGTTCAAACATCCGGCGCACTAATCGGTTGCGGCCAGAGTGGATCTCAATGCCCACTTGCGACATATCATCATCCACATAGGAGAGAGAATCTGCATGTATCTCACCGTCCTCAAGCGTTATTCCTTTGACAAGTGCCTCAAAATCATTCTTTGTAAGATTTTTATCCAGGAATACGTGGTATATCTTTTTTACATTATACGAAGGATGGGTGAGGCGTGCCGCCAGATCACCATCATTTGTAAAAAGCAATACACCGGTGGTGGCCTTATCGAGACGCCCTACGGGCACAACGCGTTCTTTACACTTGTCAGGAGAAATGAGGTCGATAACGCATTTTTTTGCATGCGGATCACTCATAGTGGTTACATAATCTTTAGGCTTGTTCATAAGTATATAGACCTTTTTTTCTCCTTTAAGACGTTCACCATCAAAACGGATATCATCATCTGGCTTTACCTTGGTGCCTAATTCTGTAACAATTTTACCATTGACTGTTACAAGTCCTAGTTTAATATATTCATCGGCCTCTCTCCTGGAGCAGATACCGGAATTTGCTATGAATTTATTGAGACGAACAGTGTCGCTGTCTATGGTTTTAACTTCTCTCTTCGCTCTGTCACCTTTCTCCCTTTTATCATATTTGTCGTGTCTGTCGGATCTCTCATCTCTGTTGGACTTGTACTGTCTTTGGTGTTTTTCATCTCTGCCAGGCCTCTCAGCCCTGTCGTATCTCTGATGTTTTTCATCTCTGTAGGGCTTATCAGATCTATCTGACCTCTGAGTTTTCTCGTTTTTGCCATATCCATCAGATTTGCCATATCTATCGCCTCTTTCATGTCTGTCTTTTTTGCTGAACCTCTGAGGTTTCTCGTTTTTGTCATATCTGTCAGATTTGCCATATCTTTCGCCTCTTTCATGCTTGTCGCCTCTGCTGAATCTTTGGGATTTTTCGCCATATTCTTTTTTAGGATGAGCTGCAGGCTTGCTGCCTAATCTCTTATCCTTGTCGCCTTTGCGACTTTTATCCATATCTCTTTTTTCCATTTTTTTATGCAATTTTGAGCCGCAAAGTTAACTCAATCAAAATTATTTTCCTACTTTTGGAGCATAATTGAAAGAGAAAAAGCTTGAGGATGAAAGGATTTTTCAATATGGCAATCGACTCCCTTCTGGACAATAGGTTGCGTTCGACACTTACCATACTGATTATTGCTACGGGTATCACCTCGCTGGTATCTATTCAGACTGCTATTGAAGGGCTCTCACGGAGTGTGGAAAAGAGCTTTGGCCGGATGGGTGCGCACTGCTTTACTATTTCTTCTCTTGATAAAAAGAGTGAAAGGGCTGTGCGACCTGTTTCTTACGCTGATGTGCAGGAATTTGTGCGGAGGTTCGACACAAAAGCCGTTGTCAGCATCAGTTCTTCGATGGGGATGCAGAAGGTCTCTGCCGGAGGTGTCAGCAGCGAGCCTACAATCACCATAACTGCTACGGACGAGAATCATCTTCGTATGGGGCTCGCCTCACTGGCAGTAGGACGCAATTTTAACCACCGTGAGGTTGAGGGGTCAAATGATATCTGCATCATAGGGGATAATATTGCTCGACGACTCTTTAAGGGATGTGACCCTCTCGGTGCGCCTCTTAGAGTGGGTGCGACTGACTATGTTGTAACGGGGATTATGAAGAGGGAGGGCTCTCTGTTTGGCATAGGCACGGATAATACGGTATTAATACCGCTTGGGGCTGCACGTGCGCGATTTCTTGCTTCAGATGCATATTGCTCGCTTGATATAATGCCTGTAGGAGATGAGAAACTTTTATTCGAAGAGGCCTGGGAGAGAGCGTTAGTGGTTATGAAGCTCATTAGGGGGCTTCGTCCTCAAGATGAAGCAGATTTTACAATAAGTCGCAGCGATTCCGTGATAAGGGAGCTGGATGCTCTCAAAGGTAAACTCTCTGCAGCTGCTCTGGTTATCGGGTTGATTACTTTACTCGGTGCTTCAGTGGGACTGATGAATATACTTCTGGTCTCCGTAAGGGAACGCACTAGTGAGATAGGTCTTCGTAAAGCCCTTGGTGCCAGACCAAGCACCATTGCAATGCAATTTTTGACCGAAGCGGTGCTTATAGGGCAGATCGGGTGCGCTGCAGGTCTGCTTTTTGGACTGATTTTCGGCAATTTGGTGGCTTTACTGATGGGTTGTCCTTTTACGCTCCCCTGGCGTTGGCTGGGTTTGTCGGTACTACTATCTCTTCTGGTAAGCATCCTCTCTGGCTATTTGCCTGCCCGCCGCGCCTCCCTTCTTGACCCAATTGCCGCATTACGATGCGAATGACATCTAATTCAAACTCCAAATTAATCCCCACAACCCGCAACCCGCAACCTGCAACCCGCATCACTAACTACATACTCGAAACTCAAAACTATTTTACTATTTTTGTAAAAAATCCATCCAAGATATGAATTATATCAAAACAGCAATAGAGGGTCTTGTGATTATTGAACCAAAGGTTTTCTATGACCACAGGGGGTATTTTTTCGAATCTTTCTCCTTAAGGGAATTTGAGAAAAATGTACAAAAAATCAATTTTGTTCAGGATAATGAGTCCTTTTCTGCAAAACGTGGGGTGTTGCGCGCTCTTCATTTCCAAAAAGGTGATGCTGCACAGGCCAAACTTGTGAGGGTGGTGCAGGGTAGTGTGCTTGATGTAGCGGTAGATATTCGTCCTGAATCTCCCACATACGGCAAATATGTCTCAGTAGAGTTAAGTGCTGAAAATAAACGAATGTTCTTTCTGCCACGTGGATTTGCGCATGGCTACCTGGTTCTTGAAGACAATACCATATTCCAGTATAAATGTGATAATTACTATGCGCCCGAAATGGAAGGGTCGTATATTTGGAATGATCCTATATTAGCTATTGACTGGGGTATTGATCCCGAAGAGGTGATTCTTTCTGCTAAAGATGCTGTGGCGCCAGCTTTCCCATCTTTTGCAGAGCCTCTTTAAGCGATATGCTCCACCAAGGGGTTTCCACCCCAAATTCTTCCCTTATTTTACTTTTGTCGAGCAGGGAATATGCAGGCCTGTGTGCAGCAGTCGGGTACTCTTCCGTAGTCAATGGATTTACCTTGCAATCAAGGCCACAATAGAGCATTATTAGCGCAGCAAAATCAAACCAGGTGCAACTGCCCTCATTGGTAAAGTGATAAATTTCACCTCTTTGGTCCCCGATTTGTGGCGCGATGGTTATGATCGCTTTAGCCAGATCATGAGCATATGTGGGAGTACCAATCTGGTCGGCCACCACACCGATTTCATTTTTCTCGCTACCCAAACGTATCATTGTCTTGACGAAATTCTTACCATAGGTAGAGTAGAGCCAGGCAGTACGAATGATTACACCCCGGCAACGGCTTCTGCGTATGGCAAGCTCTCCCTGACGCTTCGTAGCCCCATAAACGCTCTGCGGACGGCAGGGATCGCTCTCCCGGTAAGCTCCTCTTTTGCGTTTGCCATCAAATACATAGTCAGTAGATATATGTATAAGTGCGGCATCGCGTTCGCGAACCGCTCCGGCCAGGATTGCCGCTCCTTCGACATTTAATTTAGTGCAAAGTGCCACATCGCTCTCAGCCTTGTCCACATTTGTATATGCGGCACAGTTGATTACCAGATCCACATCGTGCTTCATCATAAGCTCCTTTACACGTACCTCATCGCAGATATCCAATGACACCACTCCTTCATCCGGCAACAGGTCGGTAAATATCCAATTCTTGTCATTTGCGGTAAGTTCCCGCAGTTCACTTCCAAGTTGTCCGAGAGATCCGGTAACAAGAGTTTTCCCCATAATGATTTTGTTTTAATATTATAATGCTATTTGCATTACAAAAGTAGCACCAGTTTCTGCAAAATGCAAATGAGAGATTTCACCAATTGTCCCGTCTGATAATATTAGACTATATAGAACTAATTTCTGTCGTTTTTCCTTTATAACCTTTATTGGAGCCCTTAATCGCAATAAAGGCACTTTTTTTGTATATTAGATGCTCGGTGCAGAGCTATGTCATAGCACATTATTATTCAAAAATCGTTATATTTGCACATTATTTGTTAAATAACTTATTAATATGGATTATAATACTCAAAGAGCCAAACTTCACCTGCCCGAATATGGGAGGCATGTGCAGCAGATGATAGAGCAGGTAAAGAGAATTCCTGATCGTGATAAACGTAATGAGCAGATAAGAGCTGTCATCCAGGTTATGGCCACACTCAATCCTCAGATGAAAGATGCTCCGGATTATAGACAGAAACTCTGGGACCATATGTATATTATTGCAGATTTCGATATAGATGTTGATTCTCCCTATCCGATGCCGGATAAAAAGGAGTTTTTTAGTCGTCCGGAGAAGATGCATTTTGAGGAGAAACCAATTAAGGCTCGTTGCTATGGGCGTAATATCGAAAATATGATCAATCTCATAGCAGCGCAGGAAGATAGTGATGATAAGAATGAGATGATCTGTACCCTCGGTCACTATATGAGGCAGCAATACCTCATTTGGAATAAAGATTCCGTTGCGGACGAGACCATATTCAGCGATATGGAAAAGCTCTCGGATGGTCGTTTAAAAGTGCCGGAAGGCCTTCAGCTGAGTACACTCTCGAGTGACGCTACATTCAATCGTCCGGGCATGATGGCTTCAAGTGGCTCCAAATCAGGGTTCAGCAAAAAATCGAGAAACAAGAAGAAAAAGAAAAATTGATCTCGTCAAGGATCTATGAAAAAGTCCAAATCAGCAAAAACTAAAAAGGGCAAAAACAAAATAGCGAAAGAGCCTCGTGAGCCTCTGCTTTCCAGTGCAGATGCGCGCGTATTGAGAATATTGAGCGGGTTTATTTGTCTTGCGATCACGATCTTTACTGTTGTGGCGCTTGTTTCCTATATATTTACCTGGACGGCCGACCAAAGTTTGGTGCGTGATCCTCAGGTTCTCTCAAGTGCTGCTGAAGAGGCCTCTAATTCCGGAGGCAGACTGGGACTTGTATGGGCCGATTTCCTGATTTCCAAACTATTTGGTCTTGGTGCCTTCGTAGTGCCCTTCTTTTTTGGGGCTATCTCTATCGGCTGTTTTAGAATACGCAAAGTCAATCTACTGCGTCTCTTGATTGTTTCACTTATCGGAGCCATAGTTATTTCGCTCATTTGTGCCTATTTGTCAGGTTTTACCAAATATGAATTTCTTCTGGGTAATGGCTTGGGCGGCTCTTATGGCAGACACGCGGTTTCCTGGCTCCGCTCAATGCTGGGCAATGTTGGGACAGGCTGTGTGTTGATGATATTGTTGCTGCTTTGGCTTGTTCTGCTAAGCAAGAAGGTGGCATTGCGCTTCGACGATCTGATGTGGAGTGTGGCACAACGCTCCCGAAGGGAGAAAGATCTTGTTGCTTCCGGAGATCCGGAGAGTGTGGCAGAGGAGGAAGGGGAAGTAGAAGAGGAAGAAACCCTTGATGACAATACTATAGTTGATCCGGAATATAAGGATTTACAACCGGTTGAAACTACTGAGGTCGTTGTCGATCCGGCTCCTGTTTCGCAGACTACCGTAGTGCCGGCGACTTTCCCTGTTGGAGATAATCCCGAAGATGTAATCATCCAGATAGAGGGTTCGGATAATGATTTTATAAAAAATCTGACTGAGGAGGAAAAATCCCGTCTTTTTGATCCCCGACTTGATCTACCTGACTACCGTCACCCCTCACTTTCATTGTTAAATGATTACAGGGATAAATGGTACACAGTCTCCATGGATGAGCTCGAGAAGAATAAAATCAAGATTGTTACCGTACTGGGTCATTATAAGATTAAAGTAGTGGCCATAACGGCAAAAATGGGCCCTACGGTTACTCTCTATAAGATCCATTTGGCAGATGGTATGAAGGTGTCGCAGGTACGAAGCCGTGAGGAGGATATAGCTCTCTCTCTTGGAGCAAAAGGTGTGCGTGTGGTTACCCTTATCGACTCTGTAGGTATAGAAGTGGCCAATGAAAAACCTTCGATTGTACCGCTCAAGTCAATTCTCAATGATCCTAAATTTAAAAATGCCAATATGGAGCTGCCTTTGGCTATGGGTATAACAGTTACAAATGAGCCCTTTTTCCTTGATCTTGCAAAGATGCCGCACTTGCTTATTGCCGGCGCCACAGGTATGGGGAAATCTGTCGGACTCAACTGTATTATAACATCGCTTCTCTACACCAAACATCCTGCAGAGCTCAAGTTTGTAATGGTCGATCCCAAGAAAGTGGAATTATCGCTTTATTCCAAGCTTGATAAACATTTTCTGGCAAAGATTCCTGATGAGGCAGAGGCTATCATCACCGATACACGCAAAGTAGTAAATACACTCAAGTCGCTCTGCGTTGAGATGGAGGATCGTTATGAATTGCTTAAACTGGCAGACATGCGCCATATAAGGGATTACAATAAAAAGTTCCTCAACCGCCGTCTTAACCCGCAAAAAGGACACAAATTCCTGCCCTATATCGTGGTAGTAATAGATGAATTTGCTGACCTTCTTGTTACTGCCGGCAAAGAGATTGAAGAGCCGATTGCACGTTTGGCACAGCAGGCCAGGGCTGTGGGTATTCATTTGGTGATTGCTACCCAAAGGCCAACCACAGACATCATTACAGGTACTATAAAAGCCAATTTCAACTCCAGAATTGCTTATAAGGTCAATGCTTCTATTGATTCAAGGACTATTCTTGATACACCGGGAGCTAACCGCCTTATTGGCCGGGGCGATATGCTTGTGATGTATCCCGGCGAGGATATTGTTCGTGTGCAGTGTGCCTTTGTGGATACGCCGGAGATTATTGCCATTACAAAAGATATTAGTTCTCAGAGTGGTTATGATCACGAATTTTATCTTCCGGAAGTTTCTGACGATGAGGATTCATCATCAACCAATGAATTTGGAGTCAATCTCAAAAATCGCGATGCTCTCTTTGAAGATGCTGCAAAGATAGTGGTTATGGCACAGCAAGGTTCCACCTCACTTATCCAACGTAAGCTTGAAATAGGTTATGCACGTGCAGGACGCATCATTGATCAGCTGGAAGCAGCAGGTATCGTTGGACCGTTCGGAGGTAGCAGGGCCAGAGATGTTCTGGTTTCGGATCTTGCTACTCTGGATATAATTCTTGAGACTCTTGATAGAATTTAGCACGATGTTTGCACCTGTCAAAGGTATGAGACGAATTATCCTATCACTATCGCTTCTATTGATTTCCTGTACGCTTTTTGGGCAGGGAAGCAATCAGCTTCTTGACAAAATATCTCAAATGGGCAGTGTGACGCTCAAATACTCTCTAAGTGCCAATACTATTGATGGAGATCTGTTTATGGAACAGCAGGGCATTATCGATATTCAACAGATGAGTTACCGCCTTACCAGTGATTTGATCACCATTATCTCTGATGGTAAGATAAGATGGCTTTACAGTCCCAAGAGTGAGGAGCTGGTAATATGCAGAGCTAATGCCTTTTCTGATGACCCTCTGGAAAATCCATTCTCCTTGCTGGCATCCTCCAGCATAGAACAACAAAAGGATGATACTTTCAAGATAGTACACAAAGCTGCCAACGGCTCGGTTTACACTGTGTTGGTAACCTCAATAACACGTCGGGAAACACCTTGGGAGGCTTCCTATTTCATTATGGATCTGGATTCTTTGCCTGAAGATGTGATAATCACCGATCTTAGATGATCCCCGCTTGACGGAATACCTCTTTGATGGATGCATAGCTGCCGGATAATCTGGTAGCTATCTCATGGTTCGGCACCCATTCGGCTACTGATATTTCTTCTTCAATTTGTGGGACGGGAGTGGGAGCAGGAGTCTTCTTATATTCCATATCATACCACCAGGTATGTTTGAGCAGCCGTTTTCCTTCTCTTAGGAAAGTATGATGTGTTACACAGATAAGATTACCAATGGTTAGGTCCCTGATGCCGGTCTCCTCAGCCACTTCACGCAGTGCGCACTCCTGATGACTCTCGCCGGTCTCCATTTTTCCTTTGGGAAGATCCCATCTGCCTCTACGACGTATCATGAGTGTTCGTCCCGATCGGTCGCGTACTACTCCTCCTGCTGCCTCTAAAATATGGTATTCGGAGCAGAGTTCATTATAGACACGTTCTTCATCAGAGGTCGGGATATAGAGCGAGTATATGCGTGGTGATTTTTCAAATATCAGGGGGATTTTTGCCAGGCACTCCTGCTCTCCAATACTAAGCACAAGTGCTCCTGCATCCTCCTCTGCCTCGGAAACTGATGAGCACACTACGATATTGCGACTTTCAAAGTGAATACGATACATCGTTTTTCAATAATATTATTAACTTTGCAAAGATAAGCTAAAATAGATTATGGTTAAAAATGTTGAAAAAATAGTTGCACGCCATCTGCTTGAAATTAAGGCGGTGCAATTGAGACCCGAAGAGCCTTTTACATGGGCGTCAGGCTGGAAGTCACCTATTTATTGTGACAATCGCAAAATTCTTTCCTATCCGGAGAGACGTACTGAGATCTGCGGGTATTTGGTAGAAGTTATTAAAGAGCATTTCAAGGATGTGAATATTATCGCCGGTGTAGCAACCGGAGCCATTGCATATGGTGCCCTGGTAGCACATGCCCTGGGGCTGCCTTTTATCTATATAAGGCCCAAAGCCAAGGATCATGGCACCGGAGCCCGTATTGAGGGAGATCTCCCCAAAGGTGCCAACGTGGTTGTTGTTGAAGACCTCGTATCCACAGGTGCGAGTTCGCTTTCAGCTGCTGAATGTATTGCCAGAGAGGGTGGATTTGTAGAGGGTATGGTGGCCATATTCTCATATAATTTTCATAGAACCCGTGAGGCATTTGAAGATGCTGATGTGGTATTGCACACCCTTTCAAATTATGATGCACTACTCGAAGAAGCAGTAGCATCGGGTTATATAAAGGCGGAAGATCTCGAAATACTCTCAGAGTGGAGATTCAAGCCTGATACCTGGGGCAAATAGTATGGCAGAGGAGATTTGCGGTAAGACCGTAGTCATCGAGAGGCCTTCGTATGCGATTTACACCGCCTTTTCCGATATGCGCAACCTTGTTGCTGCTATTCCCGAAGATAAAAAGGATATGGTTACTGCGGACGCAGACAGCATTTTGGCAAAGGTTCAGGGCTTTGAAATCGGGATGAAGGTTCACCAGAGGATTCCCTTTTCTAGAATAGATTTTGAACAGGATGGGCAGGCTCCATTTCCGTTTCTCTTCTCCTTGATAATGGATCCCATGGATGATAACCGTACCTATTTTCATATAGAGCTCCGTGCAGAGCTCAATACTATGATGAAAATGTTCATAGGGAAGAGGCTCCACGATCTTGTTGATAAACTCACGGACGGCATAGCAAAAGCCGCAATTGGTGAAATGCCAGAAGATTTGTCTTCTTTTGATGTATCCCTCTGAGTTTGTAAATAGTCTTAAAATTGATTTTGGAGAGGAGCGCGCCAGTAAACTCCTTTCAGCTCTTTACCGTGAGCCTTCACTTTCAGTCCGTGCAAATCCTGCAAAAATCCCAACAGAAAAGCTTGCAGAGCATTTTTCCGATGATTTTGATGGTGCCGTACCCTGGTGTAGGGAGGGCTTTTACCTAAAAAGCAGACCCTCATTTACATTGGACCCTTTTTTTCACGCCGGATATTACTATGTCCAGGAGGCATCATCAATGTACACCGGCCTGATGTTGGAACGGGCGATAACGCAACTGTCAGTGCAGCCTGATTCGGCTGCTCATTCCGGACTTCGTCTTTTAGACCTCTGCGCTGCTCCGGGAGGCAAAAGTACCCATATTCTTTCGACAATAGGCCCTAATGACCTTTTGCTTTCAAATGAAGTAATCCGCAGCAGAGCCTCAATCCTGGCCGAGAACATTGCAAAGTGGGGATCTCCTAATGTTGTTGTTTCCAACAATGATCCGGCTGATTTTGGCTCACTCAAGGATTTTTTTGATATTGTAGTGATAGATGCCCCCTGTTCAGGTGAGGGAATGTTCCGCAAGGATCCCGATGCGGTAGGAGAGTGGTCTCCGGATAATGTCCGTCTTTGTGCTTCAAGGCAAAAAAGAATAGTTTCGGATATCTGGCCTGCTCTTAAGAAGGGAGGCTTTCTAATCTATTCGACTTGTACATTCAATTCCCTTGAAAATGATGAAAATGTCGCCTGGATAGCTTCTGAACTGGGTGCTGAACTAATAGAGCAGCGTCAGTTTCTCCCGGGAGAGGAGAGAGGTGAGGGCTTTTTCATTGCGCTATTGCGCAAAAATGGTAACTATTTTCCATCCCTGTCGGGCAAGAAATCCTATAATAAAAATAATCAGATTCCGGCTTGTGCATCCTATATATCACAGGATTCGGGGCAATATACTTTCTCTCTCAAAGGGGATCTTTGGAAGGTCTTTCCATCGGCGCTTGCTGCAGATATTAGAACTCTGGAGTCTTCTTTAAAGGTGATTCGCTCAGGAGTGGCCGTCGCTGTTCAGAAGGGACGTGATATGGTTCCTGAAGCAGATTTGGCCCTTTCGCCTTTGCTGAATAAAAAAGCTTTTCCCTCCGTAGAACTCAATTTGGAAGATGCCCTTAAATTTCTTTCAAAAGAGAATCTTATATTTGAATCCGGAGTACCTCTGGGGTATCTGTTGCTCATTTTCAAGGGAGCTCCATTGGGTTTTGTGAAAAATCTTGGCCGTCGCTCCAATAACCTGCATCCCCTTTCCCGCAGAATAAGAATTTTACCAGATTAGGTTCTATTTTTTTGATTTCACTTCAGCTATGTCGAGTATGTTGCCATAGCGGTCAAGAAGAGTAAGTTTAATCCTTCTTTTATTCACATCAAGATGGATTGCTCCAACAGTTTTTTCGCCTTCGCTCCATCGAAATCGGATTTTGTCCAGATTTTCCGTCAGAGGATCGGGAATAGCTACACCACGCTCATTGTCGGAGGAGGGAGTCTGAATATAAACGGTCCCTTTGCTTCCGTCTGTTACTTTACCCTGACAAATAGCACCGGTGCGTACATATACATGATTGTTGCCTGCCAAAGCGAGGTCTATGCCAAGCTCATCAAACAGACCGCACCATCTTTCATATTGCGAGCTTTTACCGCTGGTGCCAAAGAACCACTGATAATGTTCACAAACCACACGGTATCTTGCAGGATTATTTTTTACGACATCTCTAACCCATTCCTGAGCAGCTCTCACTCCTTCATCATCTTTCATGCTTTCATTATTAAGCATTATAAAGAGAGCATCACCCCAATAAAACCAGTAGCAGACACCCTCTTCTCCTTTATAGCCGTTGCGTGGATAGAAATTGGCCTCTTTGAAATACTCGTTAGTGTTCTTGATATAGCCGCGTGACATATTGTCATGGTTGCCGTTAACGCCTGCCCACATATATTTTTTGAAATACTTCTCTTCATACATCTCTTTCCAGAAAGAGTAACTGCCTCCCCATGCGATAATATCTCCCAGATGCAGTACCCATTCAAATCCGGGGTCATATTCATACACCTTATCCATCATTGCCATTGCATTGTCAAGACGATTACGCAAAGGAGGATAAACATGAAAATCCGAAATAATGCAGGCGCTCCAGCGATTATTGCCGGAAGTCCTGAACCTATAGGTGTCGCTGGTACACCGGTCACTTATAATGCGGTATTGGTATTCGCGGCGGGGTTTCAACCCTTCAAGGGCTGCTTCATATTTTATAAAAATGGCATCTTCGTAAAAGTCGGTGCCGTCTGCTTTTTTGGAATAGACCTGATCAAACACCCTGCATAAATGACTTGTTCCCTCCATAGTGCGGGATTTTTTCCATTGGCTATCCCGGACAAGAGTATATTCTATGTTACATGCCGTGATGGTGGTATCTGCTCCCCAACTTATGTGCATCGAATTGGATGTGTTTTCAGCAGGACAGGTAACTATGGAAAAGATACCTTGAGTTTGTGCGGTAAGAGTCAGGGATGCGCCAATTGCTACTATTATTGAAATTGTAATCCGCCTGATGGTTATTCTGAAATTCATAATTGGAAGAGTATGTTAGAGTTCCAAAATTAATTAAAATATGTAACAATGGTAAAGGGTCCGGTATAAAATTCATGCGGCTCATTTCCGTCAGATTGGAAACAAGCCGCATTACTTAACCTAAACTTAAACTATGAAAAACTTCAATTTAATAAGTAGCAAACCGCGTGCCACAACTGAAAAATTAGTCAAAATTTGATGAATTTTAATTAAAAAACTCAAACAATCCGAAGTTTGGCAAATTTCAGCAAAAGAGTCTTCTCTCCGGAGTTGTCAAATCTGACGATTGCTTTGGCATTGGCATCATCCCCATCAAAAGAAATAATGGTGCCGAAGCCAAAAGTGGCATGTTCCACCCGCTGTCCCACTTTAAGATCGTAGATGGCAGATGCCTGGAATCCGGCAGATGGAGTATGTTTGGCCCCGCCGGAAAAACTTTTTGTTAATTGATATCTGCGTAAGGCATCAGGGGCATCCTGCTTGCTTTCGCGCCTTATGCTGCCTCTACCGGAAGTGGTAGTAAAGCCCTCTCTGCCATAGGGTATGCGTGCCACATCATCAACCGGCTTCTCCAGAAAACAATTATGAATCTCTTTGACAAATCGGCTGACCGGATTACTTTCCTGTTTGCCCCAACGCATCCTATTGCGGGCAAAACTGATGGTTGCACACTTTTGAGCTCTTGTCAGAGCTACATAGAAGAGACGACGCTCCTCCTCAATATCGGTTTCGCTGTTTAGCCCCACAGAGGGGAATAGGTTCTCTTCCATACCGGCTATATAGACATAGGGGAATTCAAGACCCTTGGAGGAGTGTACCGTCATCAGAGTAATCTTGTTGGTGACTTCCGCTTCATCCTCTGTCTCATCTTCGCGGTCTATCTCTGAGAGCAGCGATATATTCTCTATATATTCACTAAGAGTGATGATTATCTCCTCTACCGGCAAGTCGCTTTCCGCTATTCTTCTCTCCATTTCCTCCTCCACGAAGCTTTTGATGCTATTGAAAAGTTCCTCAATATTCTCAAATCTGGATATTCCCTCCGGCGAGTTGTCATTTTTAAGCGAAGCCAGGTAGCCGGAATCGTTACCGATACGTTGAGCGATGGTAAAAGCATCGAAAGAGTTGCACTCTTGATGGATGGGTTCTATCAGAGCTGCGAAGTTTTGGAATTTGTTTACCGCAGCCGGTTTGAGACCTGCCTCGAGAAGCTTTTCCGGAGGTAGGAAAATGGCCTCATAGAGTGAGGAGCCGGCTTCGGTTGCAGCCTCTGTCAGTCTGCTGAGAGAGGTGTTTCCAATACCACGGGCTGGTACATTGATTATTCTGCGAAATGCTTCGTCATCCCGTGGATTGACTGTCAAACGGAAATATGCCATTAGATCCTTTACCTCCGCACGATCAAAGAAAGATTGACCCGAGTAGATGCGATAGGGGAGGTTTCTCTTACGCAGTGCCTCCTCCAGTGCCCTGGATTGGGCATTTGTGCGATACAGGATAGCAAAATCACCATATTGTGCCTTGTCGGTGAAGATGCGTTCGATAATGGAAGAGGCTGTAAGGTAGGCCTCCTCCTGTTCGGTAAATGCTTTGATAACCCCTATCTTTTCCCCTTCATCTCCCTCGGAAAAACACTCTTTATTGAGACGGTTGCTGTTATTTCCTATTACACTGTTAGCCGCATTGACAATGGTTTTTGTGGAACGGTAATTCTGTTCGAGCTTGTATTCTGCGGCATCGGGGTAGTCCTTTTTGAATTGGAGTATGTTTTCTATTCTCGCTCCGCGAAATCCGTAGATACTCTGTGAGTCATCTCCCACTACGCAGATATTTCTATGCGGGGCTGCAAGTTTTTTTAGTATGATATATTGTGCATGGTTGGTGTCTTGGTACTCATCCACCAGGATATAGTCGAATTTTGCAGAGATTGTCTCTAAAGCTTCAGGAAAATTTTTCAGCAGAATATTGGTGTTGAGTAAAATGTCGTCAAAATCCATTGCTCCCGCTGTTTTGCATTTTCTTACGTAAAGTGCGTAAATGTCGGCAATACGACCTCTTCTGGCTGCGGCATCAGCTTCCATAAGAGAGGCATCTGCATAATAACCGCTAACAGTTATGAGGTTGTTCTTGGCAAGTGAAATCCTGGATTGGATCTGAGCCGGCTTATAGACTTTGTCGTCAAGTTGAAGCTCCTTGATGCACTGTTTTATGGCATTTCTGGAGTCACTGCGGTCATAAATGGTAAATTCGCGGGGATATTCGAGTTGTTCTGCATATTCCCTTAGGAATCTTATGAAAATGGAGTGAAATGTTCCCATCCAGATCCTTCTGGCACTTCTATCACCCACCATGGAGGCAATTCTTTCCTTCATTTCGCCGGCAGCCTTCCTGGTAAATGTCAATGCAAGTACTCTGGAAGGATTGTGCCCATGAGCAAGAATATTGGCTATCCTGCAGGTAAGTACCCTGGTTTTGCCGGATCCTGCACCTGCTACGATAAGTGATGGTCCGTCAATATGGTTTACGGCCTCTTTTTGTGCCGAATTCAACTCTTCAAAAATCTTTTTTGTCTGCACTTTCATAATTAACCCTTAATGTTGCAAAAATAAGCTTGAGAAATATCATTTCAAAAGATATAATGTCGTTTTTTTATTTAACTTTGCCGCAAACTGCGTAAATACTTAAGTCTTAAATCAATAATAAAAAGCAAATAATGTCAGAACAAATTAGGTTGAAAAAGGGTCTGGATCTGCCGGTAAAAGGTGCAGCCCTTCGCAAGATTTCCATGACGGTTGTTCCTGATGTTGTCGCCCTAAAGCCAACAGACTTTCGAAGTCTCACTCCGAGAATGTTGGTCAAAGAGGGCGATGTCGTAAAAACAGGTACACCTCTCTTTGCTGACAAAAAGAATCCGGAGATTCTTTTCACATCTCCTGTAAGCGGCACTGTGGATGCAATTGTTCGCGGCGAAAAACGCAAACTGCTTGAGGTCAGGATAAAGTCTGACAATAAGGGAGCGGCCGTGAAGTTTGATGTACCCACAGGTCCCTCCCTTGACAGAGAGAGTGTTGTCAAAGTTCTACTTGAGAGCGGTCTGTGGCCCTGCATCAAACAGCGGCCCTATGGCATTATTGCCGACCCTTCCGTTACGCCCAAAGCCATCTTCATATCGGCTATGGCTACAGCACCTCTTGCAGCAGATCTGGAGTATGTGCTTCAGAGCGAAATTGATGCTCTTCAGGCAGGAGTCAAAGTCTTGGGTAAGCTTACCAAAGGTGGCGTCCATATCTCTTTGGATGCACACAATTATACCTCCGGCTCTTTCCACAAATTAGAGGGAGTCATTTGTCACTTTTTCAGCGGACCACACCCTGCAGGCAATGTAGGAGTGCAAATCAATCACATCAGTCCAATCTCCAAGGGTGAAACCGTTTGGACGGTGGACCTTTTCCTTGTAGCCGCTATTGGTAAGCTCTTCTTGAATGGAGTTTACGACACCAGCCGTGTTATCGCAGTTGCGGGTCCCGCAGTGGTAAATCCTTCATATGTGAAGTGCTGTGCCGGAGTAGCTATGGAGCAGATTTCAGATCTCTTTAATTTTGCCAACGGCAATATTCGCATTGTAAGTGGTGATTTGCTCTCGGGCAAAGCTGTGGGCAGAGATGGTTTCCTCGGCTTTTACGACAATCTTGTGACGGCCCTTCCCGAGGGTGACTACCACGAGTTGTTCGGATGGGCAAAACCCTTCCGTTTAAAGAAGTTCAGCTTTTCACGCAGTTATTACTCATGGTTGATGCCCCGCAAGAAATACAATATGGACACCAATACCAATGGCGGTGAGAGAGCATTTGTTCTCTCTGATGTATATGGAAAGGTGCTTCCTATGGATATATACCCTGTTTATCTTTTCAAGGCTATTCTGGCACGTGACATAGAGAAGATGGAAAACCTCGGTATTTATGAGATAATTGAAGAGGATGTGGCTCTTTGTGAGTTTGTATGTCCTTCAAAAATCGAGATCCAGTCCATAGTTTCCCAGGGTATAGAACTCATGATTAAAGAGATGTCATAAAGAGGAGGTATAGCATGAGCAAACTTAGAAAATTAACTGACAAGATTAAGCCTACTTTTTCCAAAGGAGGCAAACTCTCATTCCTCCACTCTACTTTCGAGGCATTTGAGAGCTTTCTTTTTGTTCCCGATAGGGTAACAAGCAAGGGAGTGCACGTAAGAGACAGTATGGATATCAAGCGCGTTATGACAGTAGTTATGATTGCACTTGTTCCCTCTCTGCTTTTCGGCATCTACAACATTGGTTATCAGCACAGTCTTGCAGCAAATGCAGACATGGGCTTTTGGGCGATGGTTTGGTATGGATTCCTAAAAATTCTTCCTCTTTATCTCGTTTCCTACATCGTGGGTTTGGGCATCGAGTTTATCACGGCACAGATAAAAGGTCATGAAGTAAGTGAGGGCTACCTTGTTACCGGATTGATCATTCCACTTATCATACCTGTTACCACTCCTTTATGGATGCTTGCCCTTGCGGTAGCATTCGCCGTCATCATCGGTAAGGAAATTTTTGGTGGCACGGGTATGAATATCTGGAACCCGGCTTTATTGGCCAGGGCTTTTCTCTTCTTCGCATATCCTAGCCATATGTCAGGTGACCAGGTTTGGGTTGCCGGAGTGGATGGATTTTCCGGAGCAACTCCGCTCGCTCAGACCTCAGAGGGTCTCTCTTCTCTCCACTATTCGGTAAGTGATATGTTTTTCGGTTTCATCCCCGGTTCAGTGGGAGAGACCTCTACATTGGCCATACTTCTTGGTGCAGTTGTCCTGATTTACACGGGGATCGGTAGTTGGAAAATAATGTTCTCAACAGTTGCCGGCGCTTTGGTGATGGGTTTGATTGCCAATCTAGCAGCACCTTCTCCTGATTGTGCTTTGGCAATTCCTGCCTGGTACCATCTGATTATGGGCGGTTTCGCTTTCGGTGCGGTATTTATGGCAACAGACCCTGTGACTTCAGCACAGACCGAGTCCGGTAAGTGGATCTATGGATTCCTGATCGGAGTGCTTGCAGTAATCATCAGGCTATTCAACCCCGGTTATCCGGAGGGAATGATGCTCGCTATTCTCCTGATGAATACTTTTGCACCTCTGATCGACCATATAGTAGTAGGTAGAAATATTAAACGCAGATTAAAAAGGGCAAAAACAGTATAGATTATGAAATTGAATACCAACAGCAATATCTACACGATTGTCTATACCACCATTGTGGTGGTGATAGTAGCAGGTGTTCTTGCCTTTGTGTCGACGGCGCTAAAGCCGAAACAGCAAGAAAATATCGCACTGGAAAAAATGCAGTCGCTGCTGCGTTCTGCTAGACTTGGTGAGGACGTATCTGCACGGGACAATAAGAGTGAATATATTAAAGATCTCTATTCGAAGCATATGACCAATGATTTTGTCCTCAATTGGGAGGGCAACGTCATAGAGGGAGAGGCATTCGAAATCGATCTTCAGGCACAGTACGACATCATTAAACAGATCGCTGCGGCCAAGACTCCCGAAGCGGCACAAGCTCGTCGTGAACGACTTGAGCTTCCTGTCTTCGTTTGCACAATAGGTGATAAGGTGCTCAATATATTCCCCTGTTACGGACCTGGTCTTTGGGGGCCGGTTTGGGGTTATATAGCAGTAGAGGATGACTTCGAAACCATCTATGGAGCAATATTTGACCACAAGGGGGAAACCCCCGGTCTGGGCGCCGAGATTGCACATCCTCCTTTCTACAACCAGTTTGTAGGCAAAAAACTCTCCCGGGATGGTGCATTCAAATCAATCGCTATTGTCAAGGGTGGTGGTCAGGCCAGCAATCCTAATGGAGTGGATGCCATTTCAGGCGGCACTATCACCAGTCAGTCTCTTGAGCGGGCCATTGCAATGTGGCTTAACGAGTATCAAGCCTATTTCAACATAAAACGTGCTGCAATCACTGCTGCTGACAACTGTAATGAAGAGTGTTGCGGTGAAGAGACTTCTAATGATGAAAGTGGTGAGTGTGAAAATGAGGGCCAGAACCACGAAGTTAAAGAACATCACACCAAATAAGAGTTATTATGGATAAGAAGATATACAAGAATCCTTTTTTCAAGGCTAATCCGATCACTGTTCTTGTGCTCGGAGTCTGTTCCGCACTTGCGGTTACAGTTCAGTTGAAAGGAGCCATAGTAATGGCGCTATCGGTAACAGTTGTTACCGGCTTTTCCAGCATGCTGGTCTCCTTGATACGCAATAGTATTCCAAACCGCGTCAGGATAATCATACAACTCGTAATTGTGGCATTATTCGTGATTTTGATTGACCAGTTTCTGAAGGCCTATGCGTATGATGTGAGCAAACAACTTTCGGTCTATATTGGTTTGATCATAACCAACTGTATCATCATGGGACGTATTGAGGCGTTTGCACTTGGCAATAAGCCTTTCCCATCACTTGTTGATGGTCTTGCAAACGGTATGGGCTACGGTATGGTTCTCGTTGTAATCGCCTTTATACGCGAGCTCTTTGGTTCAGGTACCCTATTTGGTCTCCAGATCATCCCTCAGAGCTGGTATATGGCAAACGGCGGTTTTTATGAAAATAATGGTCTGGTAATACTTCCTCCTATGGCTTTGATCATAGTGGGTTGTATCATCTGGGCTCAGAGAGCAGTTCAAAAAGAATTACAAGAAGAACAATAAAGGAGGAATATTATGGAATACATCAATATATTTGTAAAGTCGGTCTTTGTCGAAAACATGGTGTTCGCATTCTTCCTTGGAATGTGTTCTTACCTTGCTGTTTCGAAGAGTGTTAAGACAGCTACGGGACTAGGTCTGGCTGTAATATTTGTACAACTTGTGACCCTTCCTATCAACTATTTACTTAACGAATATCTGCTCGCACCGGGCGCACTTGCATGGATAAATCCGGAGTATGCTTCACTCGATCTGAGCTTTCTAAGTTATATCGTGTTTATTGCGGTTATTGCCTCTATAGTGCAGATTGTGGAGATGGTGGTCGAGAAATTTAGTCCGACTCTCTACTCATCACTTGGCATTTTCCTTCCTCTGATTGCTGTTAACTGCGCAATCCTTGGCGGTTCGCTCTTTATGCAGGAGAGAGGTTACGCAAATCTCGGTGAGGCAACATCTTTTGCATTCGGTTCGGGATTCGGTTGGTTCATCGCTATTGTGGCTATTGCTGCCATTAGGGAAAAACTTGCTTACTCCAATGTTCCCAAACCTCTCAAGGGTCTTGGCATCTCATTTATAATCACCGGTCTCATGGGTATAGCATTCATGAGTTTTATGGGTATAAACTTATAGGAGGAAGCCAATATGATTGTAAATGTATTAATTGTTTCTATCATTGCCTCTTTGGCACTTATCGTGCCGCTGGTAATTTTGTTGCT
>JAAZMM010000089.1 GCA_012798805.1 Bacteroidales bacterium | reverse complement strand
CAACGGCATATAATAATAAATAACAGCCGGTAGGCAGAATATCTAAAAGTCCCGCATCAATCGGAAGATCGGGCAAAAGCCTGGCCAAAAGCATCGCTGCTAAATTATTGACGAAATGAAGAAAAATGACCAGCCGGATAGAACGGGTTTTCCAGTAGAGCCATCCAAAAAATGCACCGAGGAAAAGTGCCGGTATTGCCTGCCAGGGATTGAGATGCAGCAATGCAAACAAAAATGCAGACCAGAATATCGCTTTGGCCGGAGAAATATGCTCCAGCATGCCTCTGAGCATCACTCCTCTACAGAGAAACTCCTCGCAAAGCGGAGCAAGTATGATTGTAGCAATGATTGTGTCCACAATGGAATAACCACCTAAAACCTTTTCTAATATACTCTTTATACTGTCCGGCATAGGGATAAGGGATGTGAGAGGATCTATAAGCACCGAAATGGAGAGGGTGGCAAGGCCTGCAAGAATAAAAACCAACACAGAATGCAAATCACCAAAAGAAGGGGAATCAATTTTAGGTGGCGCAGCCAGCTCCAGGAACTCATATCTCTGATGCTCTTGTGTCGCCTTATAATAGACAAAAGCGAAAACGGGGATCATAGTAAAAAAATAGGTAATGGAAATAGACCCCTGGAATCCGGAAAATCCGGCAATCAGTTGCGGAACACTGCCGAATGCTGATCCGACAACCACGAAAATGAGTACCAAAAGCCAGCTCTGGCCTAGTGAGGGTGTATAATAACGCAGTTTCCTAAGCGTTGGCATCATCTCTTTTTTATTTCAAAATTACTATTATTTGACTACTTTTGCAAAAAAAGAAGAGCAATGAGATTGTGGAATAATTTTCTGGAATTTAGACAAAGAGTCTTGTCACATAAAGTGTGGCGAATAGTCTTCAGCAAATACACCATTGTCACCCTGATTTTTCTGTTCTATCTTCTTTTTGACACAAACAACATAGCTCAATGGTTTAAAACAGGGGCGACTCTTCGTTCCCAGGAACGCCTGATACAATCCCACCGTAGGGAAATCAAACAGACTGAAGAACAATTGACCACGCTCCGTTCCAACAAGGACTCTCTGGAGAGTTTTGCCCGGGAAAAATATTACTTGCTGGAAGATGGCGAAACAGTTTATATCGTAGAATAATCTCCTGATAATATCAAATAGTGGGGATTTCCTCATTGTCTTCTTCATCCAAACGGTTTTCCCACAGATATTTTCTAGTTTCACGCACAATGACACCTGACAGCAATAGAACTGAAATGAGGTTAGGTATGGCCATAAATGCATTTGTGATATCTGAGATGTTCCACACTAAGTCAAGGGAGAGCAATGCACCATAATAGACTCCAACAATCCAGACGAACCTGTAAATCCATACGACGGCGCGGGAAAGCTTGTAATTATGACCACAAAGGTATTCTACAGCCCTCTCTCCATAATATGCCCATCCAAGTATGGTTGAAAAGGCGAAAGTTATAATACCAAATGCAAGAATGAAAGGTCCGACGACGGGGATCTTACTAAAAGCAGCCTGAGTCAAGGCCGCACCCTGCGTATGGTCAATATCGGGATAAGCGATTATGCTGCTCACAAGTACGAGACCTGTGATAAAGCATATTACGACTGTATCCCAAAAAGTACCTGTGGAGGAGACAAGAGCCTGACGAACAGGATTGCGGGTCTTCGCTGCAGCAGCCACGATAGGAGCCGAACCAAGACCTGACTCATTGGAGAAGAGTCCTCTTGCAATACCGTAACGACAGGCCATCAAAACCGTCGTGCCTACAAATCCGCCCCCGGCTGCACGGGCACTGAAGGCCGAACTGAAGATCAGCGAGAGTGATTCCCCAAGATAACTCCAGTTAAAAGCAAGAATCACAAAACATCCCAACACATATACAATCGCCATGAAAGGCACCAAAGCCGAACAAACATTGGATATGCCCTTGACTCCAAAAACAATAACCAGCATCACCATGATTGCAAGGATTATTGCCACCAACCTGGTACTGATATCGAAAGTTTCACCGACAAGCAACGATATGGAATTCGCCTGCACGGTGTTGCCGATACCAAAAGCCGCAATTGCGGTAAAAATTGCAAAAAGCACTCCGAGCCACTTCATATTAAGGCCCCTTTCAAGAGCATACATCGGACCACCAAGCATTGTACCGCCCTGAGTTTTAACACGATACTTTACTGCAAGAAGCCCCTCGGAGTATTTGGTAGCTATACCAAATATACCGGTAATCCAAACCCAAAAGACGGCACCCGGGCCTCCGAGAGCTACTGCAGTAGCAACTCCTACTATATTTCCCGTACCGATGGTAGCAGCAAGGGAGGTCATCAGAGCTCCAAACTGACTTACGTCACCCGAAGCACCTTTGTCCTTTTGAAAGGAGAGCTTTATTGCTTTGAAAATTTTCAACTGGGGGAATTTTAGTCTGATCGTCATGAAAATGTGGGTCCCAAGAAGCATGATAATCATAGGCCATCCCCAGATAAATGAGGAAAACCTGGAAATAATCTCGGCAAAATTATTCATATACCAGAAAAAAAATATTAGTGAAGAGATTTTTTATATCTTTGCAAAGATAGAGAAATGATTTAATTCAAAAAATATAATAATGACACGAAAGACACTGTTCAACACATTTGCGATTATTATTGCCGCAATACTACTTTCTTCATCAAGCTGTGAAAAACGCACACCCGAACCACCTCCAAATCCTTCCGACAATGACCCCGACTACAGGGCCAAAGTCTTTTTAAGAAAAGAATATATGAATGTCTATTATTATTGGTATAAGGATGTCAAGGATGCTAATGCCAAGCTTGACCCCCTCAATTATGACATCTATAAATTTTTCGACAAGATGCTCTATGCCAAGGACAGATGGAGTTGGATGATGGATAGCGAAAGTTATCTCAGAAGTGAGGAAGGTACTGTTACCGGCACATATGGCGCAAGCATCTCACAGCCGGTTAAATATTATGACGATTATGATGTCAAAGTTAGATTTGTCTATCCCAATTCTCCTTTTGACAAGGAGGGTGTTACCAGAGGGTGGACGCTGACGGCAATTGGAGGTACGGCCACGATGGAACTTATTAGAGCAGGTAAGTTTAATAGTGAATACAACAAAAGCCCGCAACAATTTACATTTACAGATGAGAAAGGCGAGTCGCACACCTTTACTACAACATCTGCTACTGAACTCAGCACCAGAAGTGTTCTGATGAGCAAAGTATTTACCGGCGAGGATTTCGAAGGACTGACCGCTCCGGTTGGATATATGCTTTACCTTAAATTCAATGCCAATATGCTTGACGACATTGACGAAGCGATGCAAAAATTCAGGGAGGCCGGTGTGAAACACCTAATCCTTGATTTAAGGTACAACGGCGGTGGCGATGGGCGCGCTTCACAGCGTATTGTGGATTACGTGGCTCCCAAATCTGCAATTGGTCAGACCTATGTCATTCGTAAACACAATGACCTGCTTGCATCACAGGATAAGTATTCCAAAGTTGAGGGCATTGAGGGATCTCTAGAGCTTGACGCTCTCTATTTTATCACCAGCAAGGGCAGTGCCTCCGCCAGCGAAATGATTTTAAATGGTCTGGAACCTCTGATGGATGTCAGACACGTGGGTGACACTACCTATGGTAAGCCTAACGGGATGTATGTACTTATGTATCCCGGCGAAAATGCCGATTACAAAAGATACAACAATGGTGACTTCAGCAACCTGAAATGGGTATTTCTCCCGATCTGTTTCTACAATCAGAACAAAGATTTTCGTGACATACCCGATGAAGGTATTGCTCCGGCCAACTATCGCCCCGATGATATCTACCATGACTTTGGTGTTTCCGAAGACAATATCAAAGCTTGTCTGACACATATTGTCTCCGGTATCTATCCCCCACTTCCGGAAAAGACGAAAGCCACAACTAAATCATCAGAGAAAAGGCCTCTCAAAATCGCTCTTACGGAAGAGGAAACAAACTCCAAATATGGCTCATACACAATACCTTGGAAAAATCGTTAATAAATAAAAAATTGAAATATTTTTTATTTATTGAAAAATTATTCCTACCTTTCCGAAAATATTTATTCACCTAACAACTATAATTATATGAAAGAACTACTTGACGCAATCAAAGCTGAAATTGAAGTTTTCTCCAAGAATGCTGAAGCTCAGCTTGTTAAGGGCAACAAAGCTGCAGGCACACGTGCAAGAAAAGCTGCTTTGAACTTGAGCAAAATGATGAAAGAATTCAGAAAGGTATCTATGGATGCTTCTAGGTAACCTTTGGTTGTCCGAAAGATTCAAGGGGTGTCAATTTGACACCCCTTTTGTTTTTATTTAATTTACTTTTCCTTTACTGATCCAATATTATACCCGTCTTCTGGAGTTCATTCCATAGCCAGACAGTATGTCCCTTAATCTGTGCCACGACAAGCTTGACGATAAGAATTGTCTCTTCACCTTTATCCTTAGTATAAGTGATATTACAAATGACCTCCTGGTCAACTACAGCCGGAAGATCACTGCTAAATGCGATATGAACATAGATTATCTGATCATCGCTCTGCATACGGTAAGTTCTCCGTTTTTCATTGAATGATTTCTGGAATGTCTCTTCAGAATAACGGACAACACAAGCACCTTTGATATAAAGTCCCTCTTCAGCGGTGGACATAAAGGCCTTTTTCTCGAAAGAATCTGTCGCAGGGGGTATAACTATAGGCGGCGGATCAGGTCCGGGACAGGAAACAGCCATCGTCACCGCCGTAATCAACAGCAGCAATGACCTTGTAGCAAATGACCATAATCTTTCCCTCGAAATCATATTACTCGCCTATAGTTTTTTTCTTAATAATAGTCTCTATCGAATTGTCCGGATATGTTATTTCAGCTTTTATCTCGCATACTCCGCTCTGTTCAAACTTCATTTTTCCGTCAGGAATTTCAACTCCATTCACAATCCAGCGAATTGAAGTCACCTCTTCAGCTATATTGAGAAGAGTCAGGTGGACTTCATCCCCTACCTTGTACGATTTGTCCATATCTGCAATCATTGGAAAGATTGAGAACATCTCCCTCGTGGAGAAACTCATCTGATAACTCTTTCCAACTACATTGTTACGTGAATAAAACAGCCTGCAATTGTATGTGCTTCCCGGGATGAGATTGGTAAAGAGATAATCCCTTTGCGTTACCGCAACAACTGAAGTGTCAGCATAAACGCTGTTTTCCAAACTCCAGACTATGTTCCAGTTGCCCCTGAACTCATCCTTATCGGTACTCCATTGCAAAAGCGCTGTCCGCTGCTGTGGCTCAATTGAATATTCATTCACAACAGGAGTATCCCACCCATTATCGACAATAATATCGAGCAACATACCGGCTGAGCCTTTATGGATATTTACTATACCATATCCCGGACCTTGACCTGACCAATCCAACAGAGGAAAAGAATAGGATGAATGAATGTGCGTAACGTTGTTTATTCCGGGATAAAAGAGCGCGGCAACATCAGAGTAGCTACCACCTGATGAGGGAAGAGGGCGCGCACAAGGATGGGCAGAGCAACCATTGACTGCATTATTATTCCAACGCATCCGGGCACTCATAGAACAGGCACTCCTATATGATTTGTCGATATGATATACCACAAGTCCCTCCCCTCCGGTATGGGCATCCCAGCCGGTACCATCTCTGTATTCAAGATAGAAATATTCCCCATTGGAAGGGGCAGGAATGACATAGGCAGTCCTCTCTTGATGAATGGGCAACAGTTCCAGGTTTGCAGTGCCATAGAGCCGGGTTGTGGAGACTGCCCCCAACATTTCACGCTCAAACACCGTAAGATAAGGTGGCGTCTTGCCTCCATTGTTGTAATTGCCGCTATCCATTATAGAGAGCGAGCCGAGAAGAAGCGGAGTATAACCTTCCGTATCACCATTGACATCATACATATCCATAAGGCCTAACATGTGGCAATACTCATGACAGATAGAGCCGATTCCGGCAAAATTGCCACCAGAAGAGCCCGAAAATTCGGAATAACAAGAGAAATTTGATATCTTCTTGCCATCAAAAACGAGTTCTGAGGAGGAAATGTTCCAGGACTGCGGCCAAATAGTGGCATCTCCGCCTCCTTCAGCTTCGTTATAACCGGCAAATATTATGAATACGTTGTCCACTACACCATCACCATCTGCATCAAAATTGGCAAAATTGACTTTATTGTCCACCATTGCACAGGCTTGTGCCACCATCTCCTTCACATTGCTATCGGAGGATGTTGCCGTATGTTCTCCGTAATATCTGTAACCGTTAGGTAGTGTTACGGGGTCTGTAACCACAAAGGTCAGATCATACCTATCTCCCAGATTGTCCCTGAAATACTCTCTGACACTGCCTGTGGCGCCATCTTCAGAGTAGTTGACCTGGTTGAAGAGATTGAAAAGTCGTGACCTTATGGATGGTGTCGTAAATTTCAGGTCCGAAAACTGTACAGGGATAACTATTGTGCGAATAGTTCTTTCGGCCCTTGTAAGCGGATCAGAGGCAAGGAAATTTTTAAAGGACTCGGAGATAATGTGTCTTTTGGGTTGGTATGATATAGCAGGTATGGATTTTGCGTATCCGCCGCTAGGAGAAAGGTCCACGCGTTTGTCCGAAATATTGAGTACACCACTGTTGAAATCGGCAAAATAATAATATCCATCGGCGGCTTGTGCTACAATATAACCGTCAAGGGTAGTTTTGAAAGAGAAGGATTCGTCACCGGTTATCTTCAGCATGAGAGAGGATCCATCCGGCTGAAAAACTTTGACGGGGTATGGAGCACTCCTGACTCCGGCTGCCTCAAAGGCAAACAAAAAGAGCATAGTGAGTATCGTAAATATTTTAGCGATATTTCGCATATAACCGATGGTGTGGGGTATTAAAACTACATAATTACGAAGAAATATTTAATTTTCAAAAAACATAATCATAACTTTGTGCAAATTATTGGAAATGAACCCAACTTCAAAATACGAATTTACCATAATCGTCCCTTTCTTCAATGAAAGGGAAAATATCCCGAGATTAGAGGAAAAACTCTCCGATTACCTCAAAAAATCCCTGTGCAGGTCAACTTGTGTACTCTTTGTTAATGACGGATCCAAGGATGGAGGTGAAGTTTTGGTGAAGGAGGCCTGCGGCCGGAATGATCACTTTCACTATATCTCGCTGGAAAAGAACACCGGCCTGAGCGGGGCCTTGAAAGCCGGCATAGATCACTGTCAATCACCCTATGTTGGATATATCGATGCCGATCTGCAGACGGACCCCGACGATTTCGACCTATTGTTGGCTGAACGCGAAAATTACCAGCTTGTGCTGGGAATTCGTACGGAACGCAAGGATTCCTTCGTCAAAAGAGCCTCTTCCCGTATAGCCAATAGTTTCCGCAGGATGATGACAAAAGATGGGGTTTCAGACACCGGATGTCCTCTTAAGGTAATGCAGAGCAGTTATGCCCGCAAAATCCCATTATTTTCAGGAATGCACAGATTCCTTCCCGCACTGATACAAATGGTTGGTGGTACTGTTAAGGAGATCCCCGTCAGACACTACCCACGCACGGCAGGAAAAGCCAAATATCACCTTGCAAACCGCCTTGTAGGACCTTTTAAGGATTGTTTTGCCTTTCGCTGGATGAAGAAAAGATATATTGACTATAAGATTAGCGACAGCAGTCTTGACAAAAAAGAGTCTTGATGGAGAACAGCCTGTTTGTATATGCGCTTGGATTTTTGGCCCAGGGACTCTTTTCTGCAAGGATTCTGGTCCAGTGGATAATGTCCGAAAGGGCTAAAAAAGTGGTTTCTCCAACCATATTCTGGATTATTTCGCTGATAGCCTCCTACATATTTTTCATCTATGGATGGCTTCGTGATGATTTCTCCATAATGCTCGGACAGGTGATAGCCTACTATGTCTATATCTGGAATCTCGGCGCAAAAGGAGTATGGAAAAATATCCGCAGCGGATGGAGACACTTATTGGTGACTATACTGCTGCTCACCCCCGTCGTGGGAATCTCCCTGATGGCCGGCCACACTCAGGATGTAATAGCCCGGCTCTTCGACAATAGTGAGATCCCCGTATGGCTGATACTGTTTGGCTCATTAGGACAGGTGATTTTTTCATTTAGATTCATCTATCAATTTATTTATTCCTCCCGCAGGGGAGAATCAATGCTTCCGGCCGGATTCTGGATCATCAGCCTCACGGGATCGGCAATCATTGTTATTTATGGCCTTATACGTCTCGACCCGGTAATCATTCTTGGTCAGGGCATAGGTTTTATTTCATATACACGCAACCTTATCTTATGGAGAAGAAACAACAAAGAGAACAGACCATCCGTTTCGTAATCTATTTATTGATACTTTTACCCCTTATGCTCCAGAGGGACATCACTCCCAACAACGAACTGAAGTATCTGAGTATCGCAGACGAATCTTTGCGAGATGGTCATTTCTTCACAATGTACAATCACGGAGAGGTTTATGCCGACAAACCGCCCCTCTATATCTGGATTGTAATCTTCTTCAAGTGGCTTTTAGGCAGCCACAACACCTTTATTCTTGCACTATTTTCTCTTATTCCCGCCTTTGTCACACTTGCGGTATTCAATCGCTGGTGCGGTAAGGAACTCAACGATAAGTATATGATTGCCGCAGAATTGGCGATGATGACGACCGTTTATTTTATAGGAGGTGCAATTGTACTGAGGATGGATATGCTGATGACGATGTTCATTACCCTTGCGATGTTTACTTTCTGGAGGATCTATAAGGGAGATGAACGAAAAAGGCTGAAGATTCTCTTTCCTCTCTATATTTTTATGGCTATTTTCTCAAAAGGGCCGGTTGGGATTATGATTCCATTGCTCTGTATTCCGGTATTCCTGCTGATTGAGGGAGAGTTTAAGAGCATCGGCAGATATTGGGGATGGCGCACCTGGCTCATATTAGCTCTGCTATGCGGAGGATGGTGGCTTGGAGTATGGCTTGAAGGTGGTAAGGAGTATCTCCATAATCTTCTTTTCCACCAGACCGTCAATCGTGCGGTGGATTCTTTCCATCACAAAGCTCCCTTCTGGTACTATGGATATACCATCTGGTATGCTATGGGCCCCTGGTCTCTGCTCACCATTCCGGTGATTGTGTGGGCTTTGATCAAAAAGATGAAAATGAGTACGCTGGTAAAATTCATGTTGAGCGTTGCAGGATCTTTTCTGTTAATAATGTCTATAGTAAGCTCCAAGCTGGCAATCTATATAATGCCGATATTCACCTTTATTACCTATCCTGCCTTCATTCTTCTGCAAAACTCAGGCAAACCACGTTTTGCCGAAGGCGCAAGGAAGGTTGTGACCTATGGTGCCGCGGGCTTTCTGACGATTTTTTTCATCGCAGGACTCATTATACCCCGTTTCAACTACCGTATCGGCTTCAGGGATGCAGCGCGGGAGGCACTCGAAGTGGCGCAGGCCAATTCCATAACCCGATTCGGCTATTATGATCTGCGCTCCGCGGAAAATATGGATGTCTATCTGGGAACCGGTCTCGAGGAGATCTCTAAAGATGAATTTAATGCTCCCCGCTCCCTTCTCTCCCCCGGAGAAGGAATAATTATTTTTCACAAAAATGAGAATGGAATTGTCACTTTCAAAACTGTAAAGTGACAATAGACGAAATTATTTGATAACTTTGTTTAATTGATAATTAAACCACTTCAAATGTCAGCAAATATTCCCCATGCCCAATTGCAGGTTAGCAAAAGTGGGATGGTTCACAACTACAACTACTTCCGTTCTTTATTAAAAAAGAGCACCAAGCTGATGATTCTTATCAAAGCAAATTCATACGGACATGGTGCAATTGAATTTGCCCGCATAATGGAAGAGGCGGGGGCCGATTATTTTGGAGTAGCCACTCCTGACGAAGGTATAGAGCTCAAGAAAAACGGCATCAAAGTACCTATCATTGTGCTGGATAGTGGCATCGAGAGCTATCCGGATCTATTACAATATGGTCTGGAGCCCGTAATACCAAATCTGGAATCTTTCACTCGCTTTAGAGAAATAGTCAGAGCACAAGGTATCAGCAAGTGGCCGATACACATCAATATCGATACAGGTATGCATCGCCTGGGCTTTATGGAGAAAGAAATCCCTGCTTTAAAGGATTTCCTTAAAGAATCTCCGGATATGTTTATTAAATCACTATTTACACACCTTGCAGGTGCAGATGATCCCCAACACAACGATTTTACTTTCGGTCAGCTCACTCTCTTCAATAGGTTGAGCAAAGATCTGATGACCATATTTAGAGAAAAACCTCTGAGACATGCCCTCAACACTGCAGGTATCGAAAGATTTACACATTACCAATTTGATATGGTGCGTCTGGGAATCGGTATTTACGGCATCAGTTACGTGGACCAGAGCAAAGTGGTGCCGGCAGCCTATTTCAGATGCCCCATCCTCCAGATCAAAGAACTGACAGCCAGCGATGGCACAGTCGGATATGGCCGTCACGGTCAACTCGGTCCTGAGCCAAAGAAGATCGCTACCATATGTGTTGGCTATGCTGACGGAGTTAACCGCCACCTTGGCCGAGGCAATGCCTCATTTGAAGTAAATGGCAAGTTGGCCCCTACCATCGGCAATATATGTATGGATATGTGCATGCTGGACATCACCGGGATTGAGGCAAAAGTGGGTGATACCGTTACGATATTCGGTGCAAAACCAAGTGCTATCGATCTGGCGGAAATCCTTGACACAATACCTTATGAGATATTCACTTCGATATCCCACAGGGTGAGGAGGGTTATTATAGATTAAGAGTCGGCTATCTTTAAAACAAGCTCCTGAAGCAATTCTCCATCGGTAGCATTTCCACGGGAGTTGCTTTTACTTTTCTGGTCATAATCCTTAAGCAAAGATATCACCCTCATCGTCTTTTTGACAGGATAATGACGCAGGGCTGTGTCATATTCTCTGCCGAAATAGGGGTGAATACCTAGTTGAGAGAGTATATTGCTTTTAGGAATACCCTCCTGGAGCAACGCATGATATCTGAGAATCCTGAAAAAATGTGACGAAAGTGCAGCCAGAATCATCTGTATGGGATATCTGTTCCCCGAATCGGAAAAAAACTGGACTATTCTGAATGCTTTACGCATATCCTTAAGCGAAAGTGCTTTAGTTAGCTCGAATACACTATAATCCCGGCTTAAGCCAACATTCTCCTCGACTGTTGCCACCGTAATGGATTTATGGCCTTCGGGAAGGAGTTTAATGAGTTTATCCAATTCCAGCACCACTTTGCTAATGTCGGTACCGGCAAATTCCACCATCAGTTTCGCAGCCATGGGCTCAATGGAGAGGCCTTTACTCCGTGCATACTCCTCTATCCATCTATCGAGTCTGTAATCCGGTATTTGATTGGATTCAAATACTACACCTACTTTCTGAGCCTGCTTGTAAAATGAGGTACGCTTATCTATATTTCTGGAGGATCTTGTTGGGTCATTGGGAGTCTTATAACAAACCACAAGCACAGTAGTGGGTTGAATGCCGTCAAAGTAAACACCTATATCCTCCACCTTTTTCATCATCTGTGCCTCTTTAACCACAACAAGCTGACGGGAGACCATCATTGGAAATTGGCGGGCAGCATTGACCACCTGGTTGGCTGAGACCTCAGAACCATAATAGACCAACTGACCGAAATCCTTCTCCTCCGGAGGAAGGACTTTATCCATCAAGAGATCGCATAACTTGTCGATATAGTAATGCTCTTTACCGAAAAGCAGATAAAAGGGCTTAATATCTCCCGAAAGAATCTCTTTTGAGATAGAATTAAAGTGTTGAACGGTATCTGTCGTCTGTTTTGCCATAATCGACAAAGGTAACTTTTTTTAATTAAAAAAAGGGATGACCGACATTAGGCCATCCCTCCAAACACACAAACTATGGAACCATAGAAATCTATGAATGTCTTTTATAAAGTTCTTTAATTGCTTTGGAGAGGCGCTTGATGCCTTCAACAATTTTCTCGTCGGAAGCATATGAGAAGTTCATACGCATCGTATTCTTACCGCTGCCATCACAATGGAAGGCCTCTCCGATAACGAATGCCACATTCTCCTTGATTGCAATGTCGAAGAGTTCGCGAGTATCATACTGCGGCGGGAGATTGAGGAAGAGGAAAAGACCACCCTCCGGATTGGTCCAGGTCACACCTTCGGGCATATAATCCTCGAATGCCTTGATCATCACATTCTTCTTGTGCTTGTACAAATCCTTGATCTTAACAATATTCTTCTGGAAACTACCGGATTTGAGGTAACGGGCTGCCACCATCTGATTGAAGATCGGAGTACAAAGGTCGGCAGACTGCTTTGCAACAATAAGCCTGTCTATAACATTATCGTTCGCCACCACCCATCCGAGACGGAATCCGGGAACGAATATCTTGGAGAAAGTACCCAGCAACACTACTCTTTCGGGGCACATGGAATACATTGAAGGAAGTGACTCACCTTCAAAACGTATCTGCTTGTAAGGACTGTCCTCGATAATGAGAAGATCGTATTTCTCAGCAACTGCAATTACGTTTTTTCTCTCCTCGATAGTCATGGTCACACCCGAAGGGTTCTGAAAATCAGGGATTGAATAGATGAACTTAGGGCTCTTACCTGCTGCCACAAGAGCGTTGACAGCCTCTTCAAGGCGGTCATCCTGACGCAGACCGTAAGGCTGGCACTGATAAGCCCAGAATGCCTGCAATGCGCCGAGGTAAGAAGGCAAGCCGCAAATTATAATATCATCGGGATCGATGAAGATACGAGATAGAAGATCTATCGCCTGCTGCGAAGCAGTGGTTACTAAAATATTCTTAATGGGAATGTCAAGACCTTCTTCTTTGTAGAGCTTTGCAATCTCTTCGCGAAGCGGAACATATCCCTCTGTCGAACCATATTGAAGGGCTGCCGCTCCTTGCTCATCCATTACATCGATCATAATCTGCTTTAGCTCTTCGATTGGAAATGAGTCCGGGCTGGGGAAACCGCCTCCAAATGAGATTATTTCAGGCTTATTTGCCACACTCAAGAGGTCTCTGATGGCTGAACGTCTCATGCTCTTTGCGTTAGCCGATAGTAAATGGTCTATATTCATATTGCTATAACTTTATTGGTAAAATACATCTATTGCAAAGATAATGATTTGAAAGTAATCTGCAAATTTTTATTATCAATAATAAGCAACTTTGTAAAATTTCTTACATTTTGACATTCTGAGAGGGGCTTCCGATAACGATATGTGTTATTCCGGGAGTGTTTTGATGGAAAACCTTAAATATTTCTTACATTTGTAAGATGAAACGGGATGACAGACTTGGAAAACTTTTCCTTATTGATGGACACTCACTGATTTTCAGAATGTACTATGCATTTCTGAGGAGGCCGATGATCAACACCAAAGGGCAGGATACTTCAATCCTGTTCGGTTTTACCAAATATCTTCTGGAACTTGTTGCAAGGGAAAAGCCTACACATATTGCGGTGGCTTTCGACCCTCCAACAGCAACATTCAGGCACGAAGCCTATCCCGACTATAAAGCAAATCGCAGCGAAACCCCCGAACTGGTTCGAAGCTCTCTGGAACCGCTCATAGGCCTGCTTGAAGCAATGGAAATCCCAATTTTGATTACACCCGGCTATGAGGCCGATGACGTTATATCGACGATTGCCGTAAGAGGAGCCGCAAAAGGATATGATGTCTATATGGTTACACCCGACAAGGATTTCGGACAGGTTATTTCGGACCATATCTGGCAATACAAACCGGGCAGGTCGGGTAATGAAAATGAAATTATTGGCAAGGAGGAGATCTGTGCCAAATATGGAATAAGTGACCCAAAGCAGATTATCGATATTCTTACCATATGGGGAGACTCTTCCGACAATATCAAGGGCGTTGCCGGAATAGGTGAGATTGGAGCAAAGAAACTTATTTCCCAATATGGCTCAATTGAAAACATTCTCGAACATATAGACGAACTTACCCCAAGACAGCGCAAGGGATTTGAAGAGGCTGAGGAAACTCTCCCCATGAGCCGCTTTTTGGTTACCATCAATACTGACGTAGAGGTTGATATCAATGAGGAAGAGCTGCGCTGGAGTGCTTGTTTCAATGAAAAAGTGAGAGAACTTTTCGACGAATATGAGTTTAATTCCCTTAAATCGCTACTGCCGGAAGATTCCTGCAGCAATGTTAATTATGAAGCAGATACGATTGGATTTAAGGAGCTTGCTCCTGAAGAGTTTGAGAATCGAATCTCAGGAAAGGTAGCCCTAAGGTCAGGTAAGCGCATCATTTTAAGCGATGGAGAATATTGCTGCTCTCTTTCACCGGAAAGCCCCACCACAAATCGTATTCTCAGCAATCCCACTATAGAGAAAATAGGGTTTAACCTCAAAAGCACCATGCTTACCCTCATGGACTACGGCATTACCCTCGAGGGTGACCTTTACGATATTGAGCTGATGCACTATTTGCTTAATCCCGAGAGGACCCACAAGCTGGATATCCTTGTACAGAGCTACCTCAACGTATCACTCGACTCCCCCCTATCCTCCCCTCCTACAATGCAGGAGCAGCCGGTACTAGATCTTTTTTCTGCTGCTGAAGCAGAGAATACTCAAAATGAGAAGCTGCAAAAAAATGCGGAAAAGCGTCTGATGCGTGAGGCGGTTGCAGTATGGAAGCTACACGACAAAATCTCCAATGAGATGGACCAGGCTTCACAATCGCACTGGGAGATCTATAAACGCATTGATATGCCATTGATAGAGGTACTGGCCCGAATGGAGCACGACGGAGTCAAAGTTGATACCGGACAACTACGGAACTATAGCAAAGAACTCTCAGCAGAGCTGGCTGTTATAGAGGAAGAAGCACGAATTCTTGCAGATGACCCGCACTTAAATGTAGCCTCTCCCAAACAGGTAGGAGTGATAATTTACGAGAAACTGGATCTCAACCCGAGGGCGAAGAAGAGAAAAAATGACAACTGGCCAACCGACGAAGAGACTCTAATGGCTCTTGTTCATAAACATCCCTTTGTGAACAAGGTACTCGAATATCGCTCTCTGCGCAAACTCATATCAACCTATCTGGATCCGCTCCCATCGCTGGTCAATCCCCAGACCGGACGCATCCACACTACTTTCAATCAGGCACTTACAGCCACCGGACGGCTCAGTAGCGCCAGACCTAATCTCCAAAATATCCCTATCAGGACAGATCGCGGACAACAGATCCGGAGAGCCTTTATACCATCAACTGATGATGGATACATCCTTTCCGCAGACTACTCGCAAATTGAGCTGCGAATAATGGCCGAGCTCAGCGGTGATCCAAAACTCATAGATAATTTTCTCAAAGGGGATGACGTTCACACGGCTACCGCTGCCCATATATTTCATGTAGCACCTGAAAATGTGACAAAAGAGCAGCGCAGACAGGCTAAAACCGCTAATTTTGGTATCATATATGGCATCTCTTCCTTCGGACTCTCCCAAAGACTCGGGATTCCCCGTAAAGAGGCAAAAGATT
>JAAZMM010000016.1 GCA_012798805.1 Bacteroidales bacterium | reverse complement strand
ATGAGCCGATAGTTCCCAACTATGATCCTTCTACATACTATCTGGCTGCTACGCTTAATATCCTTGCCTGGCAGACAGTTACTCAGAATATAGTATTGTAATTGGTCTGAATTTACAAGAAGAGATTGCCGAGGTCGATTAGACCGAAGCTTTTCTATACCAATCTTTCGGGGCGGGTGGGGCCCCGCCCCGGAGGATTAATTTAAAACAAAAGCCCCGAAGATATGACAATTAACAACAAATCGGAGTGATGATGAAACGATTGACATATTTGCTGCTCATATTTATTGCGATGACCTCCTGTAGCGCAATATATGAATATGAGGGCGACTGCGACCCAAAATATAGAATAGTCTTTAAGTATGACTACAATATGAAGTATGCTGACGCCTTTGCCAATGAGGTCACATCGGTGTCACTCTATGCCTTTGATGCCAATGGTAGGCTTGTCTTCCAGAAGAGTGATCAGGGCTCCCAACTAGGTAGCGGCGACTATGCAATGGAGGTCGAGATGGAGCCGGGTACCTATGATCTTGTCGCCTGGTGTGGCCTGGAGGATGGTAAATCCTTCTCCGTTCCCCTTATCCAGAGGGGTGTGACAAGCAAATCCGATCTGACTTGCAGGACCATCGGAAAGAATATGTGGGGTACGACTTATGTCGATTATCAGCTCAAGCCGCTCTATCACGGTGCAGCCGAGTCTGTGGAATTTCCGGATGAAGAAGGAGTACACACCGTAACGATACCTCTGGTCAAAAATACCAACTCTATAAGAATCGTATTGATGCACGTCTCCGGAAAGAAGGTTAACCCGGACAATTTTACCTATCATATTACAGCTGATAATGGACTTCTTAACTGGAACAATGAGATTGTCCCCAACAATCCTGTTGACTATGAGGCCTATTTTACTGCTACCGGTGAAGAGGTCTTGAGTAAGGCGGATAGCGTTCCAACTGCAGGTGCTGCAGCAATAGCAGAATTTGCCGTTTCGAGACTTATGGCATCAGGTGATGTACGACTGACTGTGTGCAATACCAAGGGCAATCCGGTACTTTCCATTCCTGTGATAGATTTTCTTCTGTTGGTCAAGAGCAATTACAATCAGGCGATGACCAGCCAGGAGTATCTTGACCGTCAGGATGAATATCAATTTACCTTCTTCTTACAGGATAAAAAGCCGGGCGGAGGCACAGATCCCGGTGGTACCACGGATCCCGATGATCCCGATGATCCCGATGACCCCGATGATCCTGATGATCCCGATGATCCGGACGATCCCGATGAAGAATATGTCTGGATGGATGCCTATATCTACATAGGTGCATGGAAGGTTGTGTTGTCGAATACAACACTTTAGAGAATTGAAACTGATTGTATGAGATATAAACAGAACATACCGGCTCAATTGCGTCTGCTGATACTGTTGCCAATAGTGTCGCTTATGGCAGCTTGCAACCTCATTTATGAGGATTGCAGTAAATGTGATCTCACCGATGAGGTTGAGATCGGTTTCATCATTTCGACAGGTATGTTTAGTGATGCCGAGACAAAGGCTGAGTTTGGTACTGAGCCCGGTAGCTCTTATGAAAATTATATTGGTATCATGAGTGGGGATTTCAGATTCCTTCTCTTTGATATTAATGGAAAATATCTCCGGACTTTCCAGCCTGAGCCGGAGGACATCACCCCGCTCGGCATTCCGGGTATGGTTCCTAATCCCGATCCTTTAGGAGAACCTATGCCTGTCAACAGGGCTTATTATATAACAACCAAGATGAACAGGCCACCTGCAAACTTTTATTTGGTTGCTTTGCTCAATTATGGCGGAGTGAATGGCCGCTATCCGCTTGGAGAGGATATGGTCACAGGGAGTGAAACCCCCGATCTCTTTATAGGTGTCTCTACGATAGATGATGTGGTCTCCAATAATGCAGCAGGAGGCTGGGGCCAGTTCAATTACAATCCCACCACTCCTTATGCTCCCACTCCGACAATACCGATGCCTATGTACGGAGTGAGAAGGTTTGATAATTTCGTAGCCCGGGACAAAATGCTTACAGACCTGGGCGATGTAAACGTACTCAGGACCTATGCCAAGATAAGAGTACGACTAGTAGGTGAATTGGCTGACGGTTATGATATTGCCAGCGTTTCACTTAAAAATTATCCTACAGTTGCCTACAAGGCTCCCAATATTACAGAGAATACCCCCAGAGGTGTCACAAATGCTACTGAGCAATATTGCACACAGGCGCAAGTCTCGACAGGTTCTCTTCCTTTCAGGAAGATTACGAACGATATTTATGAGTTATATGTGCCGCCCTATGACAACATCAATGCTCCTTTGAATAGAAAAGCAACCATCTCGCTCCAGCTTACCAATGGACAGACTTTCGAAGATGCCATCCATTTTGCCTATTATGACGAAAATGGTAAACTTCCGGCCAATCCTACTTATTTCAATATCTTGCGCAATCAAGTCGTTGATTATAAGATTACCGGTATCAGCGGTGCCGACCTCACACTTGAGCTCGAGGCAAACCCCTGGGATGTTAAACAGTCCATTTTCCATTATACGCAACTGGTTACTTTTGCCGAAGGCGGATTCCCGGCATTTAACGAGAGCACTATAAGTACGATTGATTATTCGGATCAGGACAACGGCAACGTATATGTGATAATGAAGCAGGACAATACCATTGCCGAAGTGAACTTTACGATCATGACACCTACCGGAAGTACCTGGAAAGCGATACTTGTAAGAGAGAAAGGGGCTTCTGATGCCTTCTCGTTTGTGGACAGCGGAGGCAATGTAATAGTAGAGCCTACGGGTGATGTTGGTACTCCTGCTACATTGCGTATCAAGAAGAATCTTCCCCAGCCGCCGGCAGGAGCTGACCACAACGAATATATACTCCGTATTATGATCCAGTTCCCTCCGCCTGCCAATGTCTCATTCAAGGTCAATTATCTGGAACTCGCGGGTTTTTACGGTACAGCCAAAGAGTTTACCGTCGTCCAACAGGCTTCAATCTAAAGGAATATGAAAAGAATACTATTATATATAATATTGCTATTTTCAGTACTCTGGGTTGCTTCTTGCGATTGGTTTGAAGTCCCTGTGCCCCAGCCGCAAGGAGAATTTCGACTGATGCTCATGACCTCGGGACTCGAGACGAAGGGACCCGAAACCGGTGCTGCAGGTGAGACTGCCTTAAATGAGAATCTTATCGATTCGGTGGCCATATTCTTCTATCCCAATAGTGCTGACAGCAATTCAAATGCCGTACACTGTCTGAAAGTGGTACTGCCGCCAAACTCCCAGTCAATTGTTACACTTGATATTCCTCTTACCGTTTTTGAGCTTGAAAATATTTTCGGCCCGGCTCCTGCAATACCGGCCCCTGCTACGGCTAAAGTATATGTGATTGCAAATGTAACGGATCCCGCTAATGCTGTAATCGATCAAATATTTGAAAATGCGGCAGCCACCCCGCCCTCTTATGCCGGCACATCCATCAAAAGCCTTAAGCATCTGGAGGTTAGGAAACCCGGCCCTTATGACACTCAGACTGAATCTTCATTTGGGATGGATGGCTCTGATGTGATTACGCTGACCGCTGATAGAAAGACCATAACCGGCCGTGTCAAATTGGATCGAGTCGGCTGTAAGATCCGTCTCGTCATCACAGAAATAGAACCGGTGCTGCAAATTAATGGAACTGATACACTCGAATGGCTAGCACAACCTGAGTATATGAGGCTTTTCATTTTCAACGGAACAAGGAAATCTCACATTGATGAGACTCTTTTCCCTTATACTCCTGCTCCGGAAGATTATTTTACCATCAGAGGTAACAAAATGGTGCTGGCCAGAACCTTATCAAGAATGCCTGCCGATACCACACAGGCAATTCAGTACTGGTTCAATCCTATACCTTACTATAGTTACCCTTTCCGCTTTGACCCTACAAGCGGTTTGGATCATACCTCTTTGGTGCTGGTACTCCCCTGGTTGTGCCCGATGTCCGGTCATACGCACTCACACAACACCTATTATCAGATACCAATCACGAGACCCGGACTTGGCCTCAACCT
>JAAZMM010000088.1 GCA_012798805.1 Bacteroidales bacterium | reverse complement strand
TACGCACCATTTCGCCGGTCGCCACCAGGTGTTGCCACCAGTGCTGCCCCTCGACTTGCATGTGTTAAGCCTGCCGCTAGCGTTCATCCTGAGCCAGGATCAAACTCTTCATTGTATAAAAAAATATAATATGTTTGGTTTGAACCTGATACTCGATTCTTGAAGTAGTTTCAAAAAAATCAACGTTTCGCTCGAATTCATTTAAAAAACAAATTCGGTACTTGCTTGTACTTTTGTCTTCCAATATTCTCAAAGAACAACCGTCTCTTTTTCGAAACGGGCTGCAAATATAGAGACATTTTTTTATTTTGACAAAAAATTGCTCAAAAAAGTTCATTCTTTTATTTCTTCATAGGGAACATCCTCGACAAGCTCTTTGACCGAATCATCATAAATATTTGATAATCGCTCTTTTATCTCCCTACGAATCTTAATCGTTGCAAAGAGTTCAAACAGGCCGTAAACCAGAAAACCTGCACCCAGAAGGCGGAACATCAGGATCTGGGATTCATGAGGATTGAAGACCAGGAAAATGCCACAAAAGGCCACAATGCAAGGTAGCACATACATATACCATGGAATACTAGCCTGTTTACGGGCAGAAATAAATGTAACAATCTCGCCGATACCAAATATAACCAAAATAATGCCAAGCAGCACCAGCAAAAACCCTACGAACACATTAGGAATAATGATCAATACCGCACCAAAAATGATGCTCAGTACCGCATTCACCGCCAAGAAATTGTCCTTTATCTTATCAGGAGATTCTTGTGACTTTTCGGCCTTTTTTCTGCTCACAAAATAAATTATAAGGGAAACGGAGCCGATCACCAGAAACAAGGTGCCGATAATCCGCACTATTAGATCCTTCATCGTATCCGGCCAGATAAGAAGCACAAGACCCGTTATTATCCCAAGCAAAGCTCTCAAATAGCCATACCCGTGATTAAAAAAACTTTTAAATGAATTCATTTACCTATCTGATAATACTTTTATTATTTCACATCGCACCAGCCACCCTTGACTGACGCATTAACTGTCTCATCATACATCGCCTTGCAGATGGTAGCTGGCAGATAGAACCTACCCCTATAGGTAGCCGTTGCCCTGATAACTATCTCCTTTGAGGTCGATTTTGCAAGATCGAAGTAGGAATAAACCCTGTCGTCACGGTAGTCTTGATAGAAATCAGTTGTCCGGTCATTTGCAATCTCCCATCCGGAAGGAAATATCTGCGAGAGTATGAGGTTGGTATAGTTCTCAGTTGCACTGGTATTGGTAATACGTGCCTTGATCACAAAGTCAGTACCCTGAGCAAGAGAAAATGGATCCACAGTGGTGCCGTCAGACAACTCATAACTAACCGATAGACGAAGTCCGTTAGAAAAATCAGTTTCCTGACCCTTTGCCGGAACACCGGTAGAACTCATAACTATATAGGTAGGGGCATTTGTCTTGTTGGCAAACTCGAAATCTATTTTTTCACCCTTTACTACATCCAGAGTACGACGAACTATACACTTGTCATCCTTTAGACTAATGCTCTCTTTTCCAGCTTTTACACTGACATTGACTCCCTCTTCAGAGTACTGTGCAGCATAAGCGGCAACTGCATTAAGAGCCCAGGCGGTACTTTGAGTACTCATAAAATGATTGCGGTCGTTAAGTGATTTGGAAAGGGCTTCGATTGATTTGAATGCCTCCTGCTTGTTACCTGTAAGACGATATGCAATGGCCGAAACTGCCTTGAATCTATCTTCACTTTCAAACGAATAAGAAAATCTATCAATTTCACCTGCAGGACGTTTGGATACCTTTGAGATGATATTCTTTGCAACATCACTCTTCTTGTCGGCAGCATAAGCCAGTGCAAGGAACCAGCCGGATTCTGTGTTCATATTATCCACTTCGTTACGCATACGGTTCATATCACCTCTGGGTGCGGCACCGGTAAGTGCAAGAACATACGCAGCATATGTCCGGTAGGGATAACTTTGAGATTTTGCAGAGGCAACATCCTTTACAAATGAAGTCATACCACGTTTAAGCCATGCCGGCACTGCATATCCCTTCGCTTCAGCTTCTACCAGGAAATGGAGTGCATATATAGTGCCCCACGTACTTGCGGATGCGTAGGAAGAGGTATTTGGCCAATAGGTCATACCTCCATTATTGAGCGCAAATGAAGGGAGTTTGGCAATAGTAGCCTTGATATTGTTCTCGCATGCTATCTTCTGCTCATCATTAAGTGTCTGAACCAATCCAAGATAGAGCTGAGGGAAAACTGAAGAAATTGTTTGCTCAATACAACCGTGAGGGTAGTTTACCAGATAATTAAGTCGATAACCCAGATCCACAGGCGGAATGGAACTTGCCTCCACAAAAGCACTGTTTGTGCCCTGTTTGCCTGCAAGTGCAAAGGTCACCTTTTGACTCTTGCCACCATCCAGCAGTATGGTCTTGGAATTGGTGGTAAGAGGATTGGGATCCCTTATATCAATTTCGATCTTCTCCTCAGCATCATCTGCGGAGCACTTAGCCTTAGCAGTGATTTTTGCAATACCTTCGGAAGAGGAAGCCTTCACTTTGAAGAATGCCATCTGTTCGCCCGCAACTGTAAAGTTGAGCGTCTGAGAGGAAGAACCGGAAATTTTAAGCAGATCGTTGGTTGAAAGCGATACGGTAACTTTACCCAGATTGTTCTTTGTCGCAAATACAGTAACAGGTATCTCAACTTCTTCATCGGTACCTATGACTCTGGGGAGAGTGCTCTGCACCATCACCGGCTTTGTCACAGCAACATTTTTCTCTGCAGAGCCCTGTGCTTTTCCATCAGTAGCCACCACCATAACGCGGAGATTGCCTATATATGCAGGAAGAGTGATTTCGTGGCTCTGTTTGCTTCTGGACTTGATGGTAAAGGGACCGAGAAATAGAGATACGGGTTTAAATCTTTCAGCCTTATTGGCTGCCGCAATCTCCTCAATCTCTCCGTCACCTCCGATAGCAAACATTTGTTCCATTCTTGCGCCATAGGCGCCGATCACGAGGTCATAAAGGTCCCAACTGCGGACTCCTAGAGCTTCGATGGCATAGAAAGCATCCCATGGATTGGGAGTCTTAAATCTTGTCAAACTTAGCAATCCTTCGTCCACCAGAGCTACCACATAGCTCATCGGGCGACCGTCACGTTCACTGACGGTAAATGTGACTTTGCTCTCGGGACGGACCTCATCCGCTATACCTATCCGAGGATTGAGATGAGTTGCATCATCTTCCACCATTATCCTCTGGACTCCGAACAAACGGATAGGAGCATCATTAACCGTAGTATTATGAGGCTGAATAAGCGTAACTGAAGCATAAACATTAGGAGTCATTCCACTCTCAATAGGAATGCGGATGGTAGTCTTAGTGTCTGTACATGTCAACCAGAAAGTCTTGAGCACGCTTTCCCCCTTCTCGATAGAGACAAGCACTCTTGCGCCGGGTGCTGAAGGAATAGTGAGTTGCGCATCCTCACCCACTCTATATTTATCCTTATTGAGAGAAGTGGCCAATCGAGTAGCAGATTCACTTCCGGCATCTGTTCTCTTGTCATCACCGGTATAGACCTGTGTAACATAGGAAGTAGCATGCCCACCTTGAGGATCGATCACCCTAATAAAATAGTATCCTGACTCCTCAGTAAAAGATAATGGGAATAAACCCTCACCATTGACAATAGAGGCCTTGAAAGTGCGATATGGTTTATTATAGGAATCTTTGGAATAAGAAGCCAATCGACTCCCTGAAGAACCCCACCACCAACTCCAGCCCATCTTGTACACCTCAACATCTGCATCAACACGACCTCTTACGGGATTGCCTTTGTAATCAACTGCTGCAAGTCTTATTGTATGTGTCTTGCTCTTATCGAGATAAAGGTCACCCCAGTAATCCTCCGTTTCAGGAAGATTAATGCCAACATAAGTCTTATAGGGTGAAATAGTAGTAGTATAAGAATCAATACTGAAATCACCACTCTTTTCAAAAACTCTGGTGGTAAAGACTGCCCTGAGCATTCCGGGCTGCTCATCTATTCCGGCCAAACGATAATCGAATGAGAGTTGTCCATATTGATCTGTTTTGCCCGGAGTGAGAGTGTACGTAGCTTTATTGAAATTTCTTGAACGATCTTCAAACACGAAATTTTTGTATTTGGCAAATTCCGTTACTCCACGGAAACACTCAACATCTATTCTTGCCTCAAGATCTGCAGCAGCAGAGCCAACAAGCCATTTGACTGATAGGTTGCCTTTAACTTCATCAATATGGACTACATTCTTCTCATCGAGCTGAAGGTCAATCAGGAGCTTATTGGGCTTAACCGTCTCTATCCTGACATTCTTGGAATAGGTCTGACCGCCTGCAGTCACATCCACCTGCCAATGGCCCGTGGGGTCGCTGTCTGCCGTTTGAAATGTGAATGCATACATGCCGTTAAAGCCGTTGTTATTGACAATTGAACGGATGATCTGGCCCTGAGGATTTCTCAAAACTGCTGTAACGGGGTGGTCGGAAGGAAGCACTCCTTCTTCCAACATCGAAACAAATGTTATATGGATATTATCTCCTGGTCTCCAGACACCTCTTTCTCCAAAAATGTAACCTTTCTGACCACCTGAAACGGAGGTGCCGCCAACATCAAAATTACTTACCGAAAGTGAAGTCCCGTAAGTGAGTTTAAGATAATTCTTATCATTACCACTAGTAACCACAGCCGTATGAGGCTCATCGGAAAGTTTGATTTCAACTTTACCATCACTTCCGGTAGAGCCCTCACCTACTACCTGATTTACATAATTGAATACTTTTACTTTCGCTCCCGACACCGGAGATGCATCAATGATATTAGTCACAAAGAAGGTGTAAGTCCCTTTGCCGGAACCTTTTGCTATTACAGCAAGGTCGGAAGCAAGAATATTGACATGCCTTTCATCGTAATCACTATAAGAACCGAAATAATAATCGCTTTCATAATAATCCGAATCCCGCTCCACCAGAGGCTCCAACCCCTTTATACCGATACGGTATAATGCTCCTTTCTGAACATTGACAAGGTCGGTAATATTGAGCCCATAACTAGCCACTCCCTTAAGCTTTGCTGAAGAGGGATCAGCCAGCACCAAAACGGTGTCAACTACAACCTTAGCGACACTACTGAGGATATAGTTGCTCTTTTCATCAAGTCTCTCCGACTGGAGATACTGGAGCATATTATTTTCGTAAATACGGTGCACTCTCACCTGCACTTTGGCAAAATTTTGTGATTGGAAGAAAAGTTTGTTGCCATTGGAGGAGGGTAGTACCACACCTTTGGTAGAAAACTTCACAAAAGGCTCTTTCTGAGGAACATCAAAAGTCTGCTCCCAGTCGAAACCAAGTTGTTCGCCTTTGGCATTTTTGATGAGTTTGCTGATATTGACTGTCTGTGTCTGTACATCCTCATTTGCGGGATATATGGTAAGCTTATTCCTGTCAACGAGAAATCTGAGTTTTCCCGCATTGGGGAGCTTAACCAAATTGGCCATAACCTGCTTTTTATCGAGAGCCGATGAGAATATTATCTCATAGCGATAAGGGTCGAGCTGAGGTTCAGCGCTGAGTACGACAAAGACGCCTTCTGCGGGAATATTAAATGACCATGACCCCATGTCATTGAACAACTCATATTTTCGGTTTACGGTAAACAGGGACTGCTTTTTCTCTGGAATTATATCATCGATGGAGAGTCTGTGAACAAGTCCATCCTCACTATGCTGCCAGGAAACGGGGAAGTCTTTGCTCAAACTGATACCTTTCTCAATGTAATCATTGCCAACAGGGTCCGAAATGGTTATGACAATGTCAATATGATATTTGTCATCCTGATCGGGATAGACTGTAATCCCGCCAACATCATAGTGAATCTCAGGTGCCAGTGTCCTAAAAGTATAACTGACCCTACCGGATTTTTTACCTACCAGCCTTCCCGCATCAATCTGAATTTTATATTCGGAATTAAAATCCAACGGCTCTGCAAAAAACAGAGCTACAGTACGTTCATCAATCAATGATACATTGAAGTCCCGTTTTGGAGTAATCTGGAATAGTCTGTTTAACTCCCCGGGACTATTGTCGCCAACGTTTATTACATAAGCATCAGGTACCGTAACAACAACGGGATCTATGGTTCTGATCTCAGAAGAAACAGATAGTGCGTATTCGCCTTTACCTTGATTACAAGATACGGCAAAAGAGAGTAATATTGCCGCGAATGAAAGAAAAGCAGTCAGTCGTTTCATAATTTTTCGGTTAAATGTTATATTTGCAAATATACGGAAAAATAGTCTGCCTTCTGATGAGAAAAATCAAAAAGAAGAAAAAAATTACAGCTTTT
>JAAZMM010000087.1 GCA_012798805.1 Bacteroidales bacterium | reverse complement strand
GCACCTGAAAATGTGACAAAAGAGCAGCGCAGACAGGCTAAAACCGCTAATTTTGGTATCATATATGGCATCTCTTCCTTCGGACTCTCCCAAAGACTCGGGATTCCCCGTAAAGAGGCAAAAGATTTTATTACCAGATATTTCGAAACTTACCCCGGAGTGCGGAGCTATATGGATAAGTGCATCGCCGATGCACGGGAAAATGGTTATGTTTCCACTGTTTTTGGGCGCAGACGTTATCTGCCGGGCATTAGCTCACGTAATCACGTAGTGAGAGGTTTGGCTGAGAGGAATGCCATCAATACACCTGTTCAGGGTAGTGCGGCAGACATCATCAAGCTCTCCATGATCAACATTTTCCGCAAGATGAAAGCAGAAGGCCTGAAAAGCAAAATGGTACTCCAGGTACACGACGAACTTGTATTTGATGTTATTCCTTCGGAGCTGAACCGGCTCTGCGATATAGTTAAACAGGAGATGGAAAGTGTGGTAAAACTCTCCATCCCATTGACAACAGAATGTAGTTATGGCAAAAATTGGCTCGAAACACAGTAACAGCGATGATTACGCTTTAGTAATTGCAGCCCGTGATGGCGACCAGAAGGCCTTTGCTGCATTGTATGACAAATACCGCAGCTCCTTGCTTGCATTCCTGCTAAAATATGTTTCCATTACGGAAGATGCCGAAGATATCTGTCAGAGGAGCTTCGAGAAAGCATTTATGAATATAGGCAGATACAATCCCCAGTACGCATTCTCCACCTGGCTCTACATAATAGCCCAAAATGAGGCCATAGACCATATCCGCAAAGCGCGCAATGCGCTCAGGTCAGTATCCCTGAGTGGAGACGAGGCTGACTTGAGGGGAGCTTCCATGACATATAGTCCCGAAGAAATAGTGATACTCAAACAAGATATGGATCATTTCACGGAGCGCATCCTCCAATTGCCGGAAATATACCGTGACGTGGCAAAACTGAGATTTCTTCGCGATTATGCCTATGAGGAGATCGCAAACGAACTTAATATTACTCTTGGAGCAGTCAAAACGAGGATCAACCGTGCCAAAAAAATTTTGAGGGAAACAACATAGGAGAATGGATGAGATATTGAGATATTTTCCCAATCTGACTCCCTTGCAAAAGGAGAGATTTGCAATGCTCGAAGAGCTCTACGTCGAATGGAACTCGAAGATAAATGTCATCTCGAGAAAAGACATCGGCTCATTTAATACACATCACGTATTGCACAGTCTTGCTATCGGCAAAGCAGTTTCATTTGCTCCTGACGAGACAGTTCTCGATCTCGGAACCGGAGGGGGCTTTCCGGGCATTCCGCTGGCAATACTATTTCCGGAGAGCAAATTTACGCTATGTGATTCGATTGGAAAGAAAATCAGGGTGGCTCAAAGTGTGGCAGAATCACTCAACCTTGAGAATGTCCAATGCCTCAATAGTCGTGCTGAAAACATAGGCGAAACTTTTGATTTTGTGGTATCACGTGCTGTAACCCGCCTGAGGAAACTATATCCCTGGGTAAAAGATTCCTACCGCAAATCCATCATCTCTCTTAAAGGCGGTGATCTGGATGATGAAATAGTCGAATTTCAGAGAAGCAGCCGTATAAAAAGTGAGCAGATTGCAATCGTCGATATTGGCTCTTTTTTCGAAGAAAAGTATTTTATCGGCAAAAAGATTGTTATTATCTCCCGATAAATTTGTATTTTGAAACAAAAATATTACCTTTGCACTCCCAAATTTCGATAAATAATAAAATAATCAATAATGAAACGTACATTTCAACCCTCACAGCGCAAAAGACGCAATAAGCATGGATTTCGTGAACGTATGTCCACACCAAACGGACGTCGCGTACTTGCAGCACGCAGGCGTCGTGGACGTAAAAAACTTTCCGTGTCATCAGAGGAACTCTGGTAGTATCCGGAATATGGTTTGAAAAAAGAGAGATAGACTGACAATAGTCAGTCTATTTTTATTAATAAACAGGCTTTATATGGGGCACAATTCAGTTAGATATGGATTTGATCGGTTGATGGAAATCTATTCTCTCGAACTGGAGCAACTTCGCGCACTCGCACTGGCGGAACGTGAGGCCCGCTATAGCCGGACCATTTTTTTCAACCGCAATTTCCACATTGAACCGAGCAATGTCTGCATCCACAGATGCAAGTTCTGCTCCTACAGACGCGACGGCGAAGAGCAGCCGGGAGCCTGGAGCATGACTCTCGGCCAGATCAGGGAATATTGCCTGCAAAAGTATAGCAAGGGCATGACAGAAGTGCACATTGTAGGTAGTGTACATCCTGAGAGAGATTTCAACTATTACATCTCCATAATCTCACTTGTGAGAGAGCTTATGCCGAAAGAAGTAGCTATTAAGGCTTATTCCGCCGTGGAAATAGATGATATGTGCATATCATCAGGACTAACCCCAAAGCAGGTGTTGACGCAGCTAAAAGAGGCCGGACTTGATGCTCTTCCCGGTGGTGGGGCAGAAATATTTGACAGCTCGATCAGAGGACAAATCTGCCCTGATAAAACCTCTGCTGAACGCTATCTTGAGATTCACCGCACAGCCCACAAATTGGGAATCTCAACCAATTGCACAATGCTTTTCGGGCACATTGAGAACAGAGAACAGAGGGTTGCTCATATGCTGGCACTACGCGAACTTCAGGAGAGCACAAGGGGATTTAGCGCCTTTATACCTCTTAAATATTCCTGCGCCAACAATTCACTCTCGGAAATCGGCGAGGTCTCCCGGGAGGAAATTCTGCGCACAATTGCCATTTCGCGTCTGGCGCTTGACAATATACCCCATATCAAGGCCTATTGGCCGATGCTCGGCAAAAAAACCAGCATACTTGCGATGGAATATGGGGCTGACGACATGGATGGTACGATTGAAGATAGCACCAAAATCTACAGCATGGCGGGCTCAGAGGAGCAAAATCCGGTTCTTGCTGTAAATGAACTCAAAGAACTTGCATCTCTCTCCGGATTTCACATTGCAGAAAGAGACAGTTTTTACAGAATTATTTCTTAACTTCGCAAAATGAAAATCAATTGGTTCGTACGTAATATTCTGCTGGCTATCGGCATAATTGCCGCGCTTATCATCATAACTTTCGGCTCACTCAACCTCATTACACGACACAACAAAGAGCTGAAAGTACCTGATTTTACCAATATGTCCCTTGAGGATGCGCATAATCTTGCAGACAAACACAATGTTCGTCTCGAAGTTACCGACTCGGTATTTGTCAAACGCCTTGGCAGGGGCTATGTCTATGCACAGAATCCCGTTGCATATAGTGAGAACAACAACAGCAAAGTCAAGAAAGGTCGTCGTATCCTCATTACCATCAATGCCATCAATCCTCAGATGGTAGAAATGCCCTCTCTTGTAGGCTTTTCACTTAGACAGGCTTATACCGAACTCACATCCAGAGGATTAACTCTCGGATCGCTTATCTATGTCGAAGATATTGCCACCAATAATGTGCTGGAACAGCGCTACCAAGGCAAAACTATTGCACCAAATACACTTATAGAGAGTGAAAGTGAGATTGACCTGCTGCTAGGGCTTAATCCGGAGGATTCCCAAACTTATATCCCGCATCTGACAGGATATACATATCAGGTAGCAAAGGATTATATCATAGACAATTCCCTTAATGTGGGACTTGTAAGATTTGATGAGACCGTCACAAGCTATTCCGACTCCCTCGATGCGGTGGTTTACAGTCAATCTCCGGCCTTCTCTGAAGAGGTTCCCTTTGTGTGTGGCACAAAAGTGAGCATCTATCTCACTAAAGACCAATCAAAACTGGCTATCAAACCGGAATAAAATGAATGACCTGCCGACTGATCCCGATTTACTCCAGGATGATGAGCAGGAGATGTTTGAGCACTATCGCTTTGAAGCGGAAAAGGGCTTGACATTGCTGCGTGTTGATAAGTTCATAACCAATCGTATGGAGCAGACTTCCCGGCACCGTGTCCAACTTGCAATCAATGCAGGTTATGTGCTGGTGAATGACCGTATCGTCAAGGCTAATTACAAAGTCAAGCCGCTCGATGTGGTCACTATCATGATGCCCTATCAAAGGCGCGGATTCGAAGTGTTGCCTGAGCCCATTCCACTGAACATTATCTACGAAGATGAGGATCTGCTTGTAATAAACAAACCCCCCGGACTGGTGGTTCATCCCGGTCGCGGTCATGCCGGCGGCACTTTGGTCAATGGATTGGCCTATCATCTGGGCATTTCTCCAAATAGTGAACAGAGTGATGAAAGAATGGGGGTGCTGGTTCACCGGATAGATAAAGACACTTCCGGACTGCTGGTCGTGGCGAAGAATGAAGATGCCCAATTCCATCTGTCAAAACAATTTTTTGATCGCACGGTAAAGCGTAATTATGTGGCGCTGGTATGGGGCAATGTTCAGCAAGATAGTGGCACAATAGAGGGAAATGTAGGACGAGATCCCAATGACAGGCTAAAATTCAAGGTGTTTCCTGATGAAGATCAGGGAAAACCTTCAATTACCCATTACAAAGTGCTTGAACGATTTGGATATGTGACTATGGTGGAATGTATCCTCGAAACAGGGCGTACGCATCAGATACGCGTCCACATGAACTATATCGGCCATCCGCTCTTTAATGATGATCGCTATGGCGGCGACAGGATTTTGAAGGGAACTGTCTATGCTAAATATAAACAGTTTATAGATAATTGCTTTGCCCTGCTGCCGCGACAGGCCCTCCATGCAAAGAGTCTCGGATTTATTCATCCACGCACAGGAGAGGAAATGATGTTCGATTCCCCTCTTCCCCCGGATATGACTGCTCTTATAGAAAAATGGCGCAAATATGCCGGCGTTCGTGAGCTCGACAAGGTGTAGAAATGCGTAGGTCTGCTATATCGGTCAAACTTTAGGGCATTAACGGCGCATACCACCTCCGTGTCCCCTACCCATACCTCTGCCGGGACCACCACCCATACGACCCCCAAGTCGTTGGTCACCAAAAGTGCCGAAACGATAGGTCAAACTTACTATCAGATATCTGCCGAGAGTATTGTTGCGGGTATCCTGGACATAGTTATCCGTAGTGGTACGAAATGTATTTCTAGACTGATTTAGGATATCATAACATTTAACACTAATCGTTACCTGATTTTTGAGAATCTGACGACTGAGTTCGGCATTCCAAACAATAGTGGGCTCATTATAGCCCTCTTCGAAACCATAATAGAACGTATATCTGCAGTCAGTAGCAAAATTGATGATATTGGGAATATTGGCTATGACATTTGCGTTAATATTGTTGGTCCAGGTAGGATTTACATTGCGTGATGCCACTGTGTACCAAGCTTGCGAGTAACGCACATTGCCGCCAAGAGAGACCTCTACAATTTCATCACGATAGACAAACCTCAGGTTTTCTGAAAGTGAGAGATTTTGATATGTATTTTCCTCAAAATTATTCACATTGAGAAATGATTCGGGATTATCAATGTTGAGTAATTCATCTTTACCCACAAAGCTGACTCCTGTAGAGTAATTAGCATTAAAAGATGACGATACGGAGAATTTGCTCTTTGCAATCGGTGAGTTGTATGTTAAACTGGCCGTAGAGGAAAAGGTACCCTTATCATTGTTCATCGGAATGGTGTACTGAACACCTTTTTTATCATACCAGCTGGCATTAACAATATTTCTTTGATTGTAGAAAACGACAGCATGCGCCATCAGCGAAGAAAATGTTTCCATTTTCGTCCTACGATACATCATACTGACTCTATGCGCAAATGAAGGATCAAGATAGGGATTTCCGAGAGTCACCCTCTGGGGATTAGAGTTGTCGGGGATAGACTGCAACTGACTCATCGAAGGTTCTCTGCTCTGCCCCCAATATCTGAATCTCAACATTTCATAATCGCTAAAATTAAGATCCACCCTGGCGTTAGGGGCCCAATTGAGCACTTTTTGGTCAATCGGTGTCACCTTACCGCCTACCTTGGTTACATTCATAGTCCTTGAAGGCTGTACGGTGGCACCCACTGTTATGTTATATTTATCCTCCTGTTTCATTACGTTGACGCCGGCTCTCTGTGAGATAGATTCATTGGTAATGTCGTTTGTATATTCGTGATTAAGCACCGCTCCCGTTTCAAAATCATCATAAGTTGTCTTGTAAGAATTCCTATTGCTGTAATTGTAGGAGTAAGTGGCCTCAGCATAAAAGTTTCTGCCTAAGGGCTCGGTATAAGAAAGACGACCACCCACGCCGTATGATTTGGACAACTGGTGATAAAACTGGTCAACTACTATGGAGTCGGCAAGTATATTGTCATTGTAGGAGTTAGTAACAGACCGATTTATACCATCCATTTGATTGTTTGAGAAATTGTAGTTGACATTTAAAGAAATGGTTCTTCCGGGTCTGCCTAGACGCTGTCTGAAGAGGAGAAAACCATTTGCGCTCTGATTAGAGTTCTCACCGGTTGACAAACTATATCCGTCGTTAACTTTGGATTTTTCTCCGGAAGCTGAAATATTATCTGTTGAAAAATCAGAACGCTCCTCAAAATTACCATTGCCAAAGTTGAACTGGGGCTGAAAAAGAATTGATGTCTGGTCTGAAATCTTCCAGTCTGCACGAGCACCTACCCTGTGTCCATAAGAGTTTGTGATATTATAGCCGTCATCAACAGCAAAAAGAGATGTTCCATCCCGCTTGAATGTTGTTTTAGCGGTACCCTCCCTGACAACTCTCTCGTTGCCATTGAACATATAGTTACCTGTTAATTCCGACTTGTCGTCAAATGTTTTACTTCCGTTGAGGCCCGCCATATATGAGGTAGAAATACCGTTACGACCCCCCCAGCCACCACGCATACCACCGCCGCCACGCATACCACCGCCACGCATTCCGGCCATCATATTCCCGGCAAGATCATTAAATCCACGGTTATTGGTGTTGTTGGCATTGCCTATGAAGGCAATGTGGTCACTCTCGTCAAATCTCGCCACCAGGGCAGCTCCCTGAAAACGGAAATCATTATCTATGGCAATACCATCATCATCTTTTCCTCGGAGGTCACTACCGCCACCAGCCATAATGTTGCCAAACCAACCATTCATCATTCCCTTCATCACACTAAGGTCGATGATAGTCTCTTCTTCACCATCATCGATACCTGTAAACTCAGCCTGTTCCGACTTTCTGTCCACTACCTTTACCTTTTCAATAATCTTTGCAGGAAGATTCTTGCTGGCAAGCTGAGGGTCGTCGAGGAAAAATGTTTTTCCGTCAATGGTGATTTTTTTGATTTCCTTACCATTAGCGGTGATGGTACCGTCAGATGAGACTTCTATACCGGGGAGACGTTTGAGAATATCTTCGAGGGTCTCGCTATCAGTAACTCTCATCATTCCGATATTATGCTCAATGGTATCTTTCTTTATGACAATCGGATTGCCCACGTCTGTAACTGTGGCTCCTTCAAGTAAATGGACATCAACTTCCATTTTATTCTTTCCAAGATCAAGATTTTTAGTCACATTAATTGAATCCTGATAGGGCCGATAGCCCAAAAGTTCACCTTTTATGAAATATTTCCCGGGTCTTACACCTTTAATCTCAGCAAAACCCGCCTCATTGGTAAGAGCATATTTAAAGGCTTGATCTGAGCCTTCGGCAGTTAGAGATACTGTTGCAAACTCAACGCCTACCCCTGTGTCAGCATCTTGAAGCGTAACTTTTACTGTAAACCCTCCGCGCTGTGCACTAAGGAGTGTCGGAAACAGGAGCAAAACAAATGCTGCCACTTTCAAAAGTCTGGATCTCATAAAGAAGTCTATTTTATAAAGAATTAGTTTAACAAGTATATCAACCTGTTAAATTAGACTTGAAAAGGCAGAAAAGGTTAAATCAGAAAATTATTTTTTTACCCTTGAGGGGTGAGCCTCGATAAAGGCTTTCCAATTGGAAGAGGCTGAAACATCCACTAACGGGTTTGTAAGCTGGTAAAAATGACACATAGCAATGGCAAGAGCATCCGAAGCATCCAGAAATGAACTTTCCATCTCAATACCCAGAGTTTTTTCCATCAGAATCCTCACTTGCTCCTTAGATGCATTTCCGCGACCGGTTATTGCCATTTTAACTTTTCTGGGAGCATATTCCGAAACCGGAATACCGCGATGAAGGGCTGCTGCTATTGCAGATCCCTGAGCACGACCCAGTTTGAGCATAACCTGAGGATTCTTGCCATAAAAAGGGGCCTCAATTGCTAAATCGTCAGGTGCATACTTATCCATCACCTCCCCTATTTCTTTAAAAATACGTCTTAGCTTTAGAAAATGATCCTTCTCCTTGCGCAGGTCGATCACTCCCATATCCACATAGTGAACCTTCTTTTTATCTACAAGAATGACCCCGTAGCCCAATATTGAAGTACCGGGGTCAACTCCCATGATTATTCTCTGTGGATTATCAGCTCGTTTCATTATCCTATAATGTCGAAACCTGTATATTTGCGCAACACTTCAGGGACGATAATCTTCCCATCTGGAGTCTGATTGTTCTCAATAATAGCGGCCAGAATTCTCGGCAGAGCCAGAGCACTACCATTTAGGGTATGAGCAAGCTGAGATTTGCCCTGCTCATCCTTGTATCTGAGTTTCAGACGGTTGGACTGATAAGACTCAAAGTTGGAAACCGAGCTGACCTCAAGCCATCTCTGCTGTGCTGCTGACCAAACCTCGAAGTCGTAGGTAATGGCTGAAGTAAAACCCATATCTCCACCACAGAGGCGCAGGATGCGGTAAGGGAGTTTAAGCTCCTGTACCAAAGATTCGACATGAGCCACCATCTCCTCAAGTGCCGCATAGGAATTTTCAGGAAGTTCTATTCGCACGATTTCTACTTTATCAAACTGGTGAAGACGATTGAGACCTCTCACATCTTTGCCATAAGAACCGGCTTCACGGCGCCAACAGGGAGTATAGGCAGTTATCTTTACAGGAAACTCTGAATCTTGCAAAATGACATCCCGATAGATATTTGTCAGGGGAACCTCTGCGGTAGGAATCAAATAGAAACCGTCATTGGTAATATGATACATCTGTCCCTCCTTATCAGGAAGCTGTCCGGTGCCAAAGCCAGACTCTTCGTTGACGATATATGGAGGCTGATACTCAACATAGCCGGCAGCTGTGTTACGTGCAAGAAAATAGGAAATCAATGCTCTCTGGATCGCAGCACCCGCACCTTTGTAAAGAGGAAACCCGGCACCGGTAAGCTTGACTCCCAGATCAAAGTCAATAATATCAAGTTCCTTGACGAGATCCCAGTGGGGTTTGGCATTCTCTCCCAACTCAGGTATCACTCCTCCCTGACGCACAATCACATTATCCTCTGCAGTATGTCCTTCCGGCACCTGCTCGGATGGAAGATTGGGAAGAAGGACCAGTTTGCCATCTTGCTCCTGTTGTGCAGTGGCCATCTCCTCTTCAAGAGCTTTCGAACGCTCCTTTAGAGAGGCAACTTGCAACTTCATCTGATCCGCTTCATCTTGCCGTCTCTCTTTCATAAGTTTTCCAATCTCAGATGCTTTGATTTTTTGCTCTGCAAGGCAAGAATCAAGTTCTTGCTGCGCTGAACGGCGTTTTTTATCCAGCTCTATTATATCGTAAACAATCTCTTTTGCATCGAAATGCTTTACTGCAAGGCGCTCGATAACAAATTCGGGCTGCTCTCTCAAAAGTTTTAATGTCAACATAAGTTCAGAATTTGATCTGCAAAGTTATAAAAAAAGAGCCACTTCTACACGAAGCGGCTCTATTTTTCTACTGTTGCCCCCTTTAGGCTAGCGGGAGCACCGATACGAAAGACTTGTTATTAGCCTTCTTCTTAAATACAACAGTACCGTCAATCAAAGCGAAAAGAGTATGGTCTTTACCCATTCCAACATTTTCACCGGGATTGTGAACTGTTCCTCTCTGGCGAACCAAGATATTGCCAGCCCTGGCAAACTGTCCACCGAACAATTTAACGCCCAAGCGTTTGCTGTGTGATTCGCGGCCGTTTTTCGAACTACCGACACCTTTTTTGTGAGCCATAATCTAATACGTTTTAATTAAGCGATTGTTTCAATTTGAATTTGAGTCAGATACTGGCGGTGACCATTTTTCTTCTGATAGCCTTTGCGGCGTTTCTTTTTAAAAACGATTACCTTGTCACCCTTGAGGTGGTCGAGAACGGTAGCTTTTACAACCGCACCCTCCACATAAGGAGTACCAACTCTGACTTCACCATCGTTGTCAGTTAATAATACTTTATCAAAGTCAACGGAAGCACCCACATCAGCCGCAAGACGGTGAACGTAGATTTTCCTTCCTTCTTCAACTTTGAATTGCTGTCCTGCAATATCTACAATTGCGTACATAAAATAAATTTTAAAAATTTATAACCGCAAGCGGATACAACTCAAGTATCTCTTATTCAATAGCTTAACGGTTGTCTATCAATATTTTTGGATTGCAAATATAATAATTTTGATAATTACTACAAATTTTTTTGCCAAATAGTGCCCTATTAGTTATTTTTGTAACAATATTGTGATAATAACCTTTGTATTACAAAATGAACCAGCCCTTCAAATACGACCGCATCGCAGAAAAACAGAATATAATAGGGCGCAGAGCCGAGTCTGAGCTCTTTTTTAAAAGCATCTGTGACAGAAAAAGGAGCGTTGCCATCTACGCCCCCCCAAAGAGCGGAAAGGAGTCTTTCATCAGATATTCTCTTAATATTCTCACATCCCGCAGAGAGGATTTTATTCTGTGTGAGATGGACCTCTTCAACATCCGCACTATCGAAGACTTCCTCTCCCTTTTCAAGGAAACGATGCTCGAATGTTATAACGAGATAAACCACAATACCTTACTGCCCTTTGAAGTCCACATAGATGCATTAGACGAGTACAAAATCCTGAATCTCCCTGAAATCATAGCCTCTGATTCCGGCAAGACGCTTATAATCTATTTTAAAGAATTCCAAAACCTTCTTCAGTGCAGCAATAATGAAATAGAGATGGAGGATCTGGATAAAATCTGGTCCAAACAAAGCAATGTGCGCTATATTATGAGCGGCTCATTTGTTAACCAGATGAAGTACATATTTGAAGAAAAGAAATATTTCTATTATATGTGCGACATCATTCCACTCGAAAAGCTCAAGAAAAAAGAGTGTGTGGATTATATTGTGCGCTCATTTCAAACACTGGGCAGGGTAATACAAGAAGAACAGGCTGGAGCTATCTACCAGCTTGCCGACGGTAATATCTGGTACATCAAGCACCTATGTTCCATCTGTATGGCAATGCCCATCGGTTATGTCAACAATACCATAATCAGACAGGCCACAGAGAGTCTTCTCTCCCTTCATACACCCCGATTTATGCAGACAATGATGGATCTGACACCCAACCAGATCAATTTTTTAAAGGCGGTCGTGGATGGAGTGCAACGATTTAGCAGCCAGGAGATTCTCGAGGGCTATCACCTCAACTCCTCTGCCAATGTGTTCCGCCTGAAAGATGCATTGAAGAAGAAAGAAGTATTGACATTTGATAAAGAGGATAATGCCATCATACTGGACCCACTATTTGCCTACTGGCTAAAAAACACATATTTTAAATAGAACATCTTAATTATGAAAAAAATAGTATTTCTGACAGGCGCGGGGATCAGCGCCGAAAGCGGTATAAAGACCTTTCGCGACAGCGACGGATTGTGGGAAAACCACAGAGTCGAGGATGTAGCCTCCATTGAGGGATGGTATCGCAACCCTCAATTGGTAATTAACTTCTACAATGAACGCCGCAAACAGCTTGCAACTGTAAAGCCTAACCGCGCACACGAGGTTATCGCTGAGCTGGAAAAAAATTTCGACGTGACAGTCATAACCCAAAACGTTGACAATCTGCACGAAAGAGCCGGAAGCAGCAACATTATACATCTGCATGGCGAACTAACCAAGATACGCCCCGTGGATGGAGAGGATTATGATGCCATAGATATCGGTTATGAAGATCTGAGCATAAATGATAAAGATAGCCGCGGAGTACAACTGCGCCCACATATCGTATGGTTTGGCGAAGCTGTGCCAATGATAGAAAAGGCCGCGAGGGTTGTCTCAAAAGCGGATATTCTGGTAATTGTTGGCACATCGATGGTAGTCTATCCCGCTGCAGGACTGATACATTACGCCCCATCGGGCATCCCCATCTATCTGATTGATCCCAAACCCTCAGGGCTTAGCCATCCCCGACTAAAGCAGTTTGTGGAGAAGGCGACAACGGGAATGGAAAGACTAAAAAAAGAACTTCTGGATGAGTAATGCGAGGCAGATAGTACTCGGCATTACCGGCGCCAGCGGAGCCATCTATGCAGAGCGTTATATACGCGGATGTACCGGAATAGAAGAGATAGCACTCAGCGTAATATTTACCGATACTGCGCGATCCATCTGGTTGCGGGAACTCGGATATGAACCTGAAGAGATAATCCCGGAATGCGGTGCCTCTCTCCTGCCAAATGAGGACTTCGATGCTCCTTTTTGCTCGGGATCGGCTGCTGCAGATACGCTGCTTGTACTTCCCTGCTCCATGGGAGCATTGGGAAGAATAGCCGGTGGACTCGCCTCAGATGCCATCTCCAGGATTGCAGATGTTCAACTTAAAGAACGAAAGCAGCTGATTATCGTGCCACGTGAAACTCCCTTCAACCTCATTCACCTCCACAATATGAGCCTTCTGACTCAGGCAGGTGCGGTTATATGCCCCGCTTCGCCCTCTTTTTATCATCATCCGAAGAGTATCGATGATCTGGTGGATTCATTTGTCGGCAGACTGCTTCAGATGACCGGGGTCAGGCCACTTGAGAAGAGATATCAATGGAACAATTATCAAGAATAATAATATGAAAAAAATCATATCCCTTACAGTACTATGCCTCATCACTCTGATGCTGGCGGCACAAAATTCTACTGTAAAGTTTGCATTCATTGCAGACACTCACATTGCGGAAGGGGCTTCTACCAACGATGACCTGTTGCAATGCATTGATGATATCAACAACCGGCAGAAAGAGCTTCAATTTGTCATTTTCGCAGGCGATATCACGGAATTTGGAAATGATGAGGAGATATTTCTTGCTAAAGATATTATCGACAAGCTGGAGATACCCTATTATATCGTAGCCGGCAATCATGACTCAAAATGGTCGGAAAGTGGCTGCAACACCTTCGCAAATGTGTTCGGATATGAAAATTTTGAATTTGAAGCCGGAGGGATTAAATTTCTTGGCAGCAATAGTGGTCCAAATATGAGAATGGCACCTGCACTATTGCCACATGAGAGCCTTGTTTGGCTTGACTCCATTGCAAAGGTTATTCCCCGCGAACAACCCGTAATATTTGTCAACCACTACCCGCAGGACACTTCGATGCTCAACTATTTCCAGGTCCTCAACACCCTCAAACAGACAAATATTCAACTTGTAATGGGCGGTCATTGGCATAGAAACACCATTCTTGACTATGACGGCATACCAGGGGTGCTTGGAAGAGCTCCGGCGGCCGGACGCACCGGCCATGTCGGGTACAACATAGTGACCATTGACAATCGCCACATCTCCATATGCGAACGCAGAGCGGCTGATAGTAAAGGCAAGGGTGGAGAGACAGGCAATGCCTGGTTCACTATGAAGATGTTTCAAGAGCCTCAGTTCATTCCCGATATGGCTTCGGGAAGAAATAATAAATATGCACTTCCTGCTGACTTTCCATGGATGACTTTTGATGTCAACAGCGAATATCCGCAGGTGGAAGCAATCTGGGAAAACCAGGATGAAAGCGATATCGGATGCGGTGCTATACACGCAGGCAAATATGTGCTTTATGCCAACACAAAAGGGGTAGTCAAAGCACTGAATGTTGCAACAGGCAAGCTCAGGTGGAGTTTTGCTACCGGAGGAAAAGTCTTTTCGACCCCGGCAGTTTCGGGCTCAAGGGTAGTTATCGGCTCCACAGATGGCTATATCTACTGTCTGAGTCTTCGTAAAGGGAAGCTTTTATGGAAATATAAATGTGAAAAGTCCGTGCTCGGCTCACCGGCAATTATGAATAAGGTGGTCTATACAGGTGCGTCAGACAACAAATTCAGGGCTATTAACCTGCGTAATGGGGAACTTCTGTGGGAATATGGGGAAGTGAAAGGATTCGTAGAGTGTAAGCCCTATGCAGATAAAGAGCAGATTGTTTTCGGAGACTGGGGCAATTCCCTCTACTCTCTCGACCCTAAAACAGGAAAAGAGCAGTGGGTGTGGCGCAACAAAGGCAGCAGAATGCTCTCACCGGCAGCAGTCTGGCCTGTCAAAAGCAATGGGAAAATTTTCTTCGTTACTCCTGCAAGAAAATGCCATGCAATTGATGCCCATACCGGAAATGAGGTCTGGACTGTTGACGGAGGTCGTGAATCGATAGCACTTTCGAAAGATGGATCAAAGATTTTTGTAAAAAATATGTTCAATTCCATACAATGCTGGTCAACCTTATCGGACAAACCACATCTGGAATGGAACATTCAAAGCGGTCTGGGTTACGACATCTCTCCCACTCCTTCCAGCACAATAGTGTTGAAAGATGGCCGGGAGATGCTCATAGTACCCACCGACAAGGGCAACATCTTTTGCTTTGACGGCAAAAACGGAAATCTTGTCTGGAAACATAAGATTTCCGTTGCACTAATCAACTCCATCGAACCTGTGGGCCAGGATAAACTACTGATTTCTACGATGGATGGAGTCGTTACATTGTTGTCTGTTACCTTTTGACCATCTCGATAGTCTGAACAAGAGCTCCCTTATTGTCATAAACCTCCTGTCTGACACAACCCACCTCCTTGACGATCCATGAAACTATGGTCACCTCTTCTGATATTATTGAGACTCTTGTTTTCTGTTTTTCCTGTACTTTTGCAGCTTGAAATGTGCCGGCTGGTACGGTCACATTCTCCATACCGAGCACTTTGCGCTCTGAAAGCCTGATATTACCGCCTATCCTGCCGACCTTAACCGATACGATTCTGTCGGGTAGGTGATCACCCGCCCCGATATCCGGAGGGAAATAGAGAACACAGCCTTTGATCATAAAGTCTTGTGTCGTCATTCCTTTTTTAATTGTCTCTATATTGGCAGTTACCTCTCCTCCCTGGATAGAAATAGTCAAATTAGAGGATTTGTCCTTCAGGATGTGTTTGCCCTCTTTGTCAAAATAAACCTGCTCTAAAATTGCAACACCATTTTCCAGGGACTCACCACTTAAGCTTTTTAGAGTCTCCTCATAAGAGCCCTTGATATTCCCTTTATTGTCGTAAATCCTAAAACTCGCCTGCGCACCTGATTGCGTAGCAAAATAATACTGGGCCTTAAGAGGCATGGCTGCTGCCAGAAGTGCCAACACTATCAAAACAGTTCTTTTCATTCCGGCAAAATTAGATTTTGTCGATGGATTCAGCAGCGATCCAGCCTTGACGGCCGTCAGAGAGTTCAATTCTGGTCCATTCACCAAGTTCATCAATCAGAGAGACCTTGGTGCCTTCGTGAAGTACGAAAATCGACTTTCCGGCCTCCCCGGGGGAACTTCTAACGGAAGCAACAGGTGTCATCACTATTGCTGAATCTTGTTTGATCGCATCATTTTTCTCACTTATGGAGAATACAAATGCTATCAAGCCAAAGAAGAGGACAACGCAGGCAAGCACAAATGAGGTTTTACGACCACGAATCGAAGAACCGAAACGGAAACCAAGCATCAGTAAAGCCACTCCTAATGCCAGCACTACTGCTATCCAGGCCCATACATCTGCTGAGAAAAGATATTTTATCTTTCGCACCCAGGTTACAAGTATCAAATCGGGCAACACATCTATCTTATCGAGGGTAAATTTCTGTGCAATAGCGAGATTGTTTGCTGCATCAGCATGTGACGGATCCAATTTGAGTGCCCGCTCGTAATAGAGGATCGCGTGAGAATTGTCTCCACTCTTGAAGTAGCTGTTTGCTATATTGTAATAAAGATCGGGAGAGACCTTCTGTTCCCCCTCTATCATAAGGTAGAAATTAAGCGCATTTACATAATCCCCTTCCGCATAATAATCGGCCGCCATTTTCCAAAGGTCATCCACACTTTCCTGTGCGGAGGCAGCAAAGGGGGTGAAACAAAGAAACAGCGCAATAATGGATGCTGCAGCACTCTTTGAGCGTTTGGTTACATTTTTCAATTTTGATTCTATTTCTGAAAGCACTTCCATTGCCTCATTGTGGAGACTCTCCATCTCTGCAGTACCTGCCTCGGGAGCATATCTTGCAAATTCACATTTGTCGAGAATGGCTATAAAATTGGTTATCAATTGTTCAGGAACAGCTTTTTCTGCAAGTGAAGAGGATATTCTCTCTTTGGAGAGGTCAGCTACAGGGATAATCAGTTTGTCGGAGACATAACCAAGCATCGCCTTGTGGAGTTCCTCATAGTATGCACTACTTAGTCCCTGTTTGAGGTAGGTGCCCGCCTGTTGCAGGCGAGCACGGGCCATTTTTTTAGCCCTTCGGTTACGGGTACCCAAAACGTCGCTGCGAAGAGCAGCTCTTTTTTTGAGGATTGCACATATTATGAAAAATAGTAGTACAATAAGAGCAACCAACCCATAAAAATATAGCGATCCCGCAAAGAATTTCCCTTTATCTCTCAATAAAGGCGAACCGGTCGCAATATATCTAATATCTTCAGCCAGATTTTTAACACTCTGGCGTGTAACTCCGGGCATCACCACCCCTCCATTATCAATGCCGCTGCCACGTCCTACCTTAACGGATAGAGGGCCTGTATTGAGAGTTCTGTATTGTTTGCCTGAAAGATCATAAAAGGAGTATTCGATCGGAGCTATTTCAAAATCACCATGGCTTCGCGGAATAAAAGGAAACTCAAATGTCCTGCTGCCTGAAGTACCATCATGGGATACCTTTTCGCTGGTCTTTACATCATAGAGTTCGAAATCTGAGGGAAACTCCACTTTTGGGGCTTCCAGCATGGAAATATTGCCATTACCACTGATTGTAATTGTCAACGAAGCAGCCTCGTGAGCGGTAAGACTATCTTTGCTCAATGATGCGCTGATCTTGAAGTCTCCTACTCCACCACCGAAAGAGGCCGGAGCAGCGGGCAAAGCTTTTACCGTAACAGTAATCTCAGGAGTGGAAAGGCGCCTTCTGACTGTTTGAAAATTGTCAAAAAAATCATCAAATATACTTCTCGGTCCGGTAGTAGTTGCACGTATCCTTATTACACTTATCATCTCCGCAGGCTCAATCTTAATATTTCCGGTCTGTTGAGGAATAAGCATATATCTGCGAAGCAAAGCTGCATTATAGATGGTGCCATCCACATTCTCTCTGTTAAATTGGATATTCTGCGGTGTATCAATCTCACGACTCCAAAAACCATTGAAAGTGGGAAACTTCACATCCTCAAAATTCACGATGTCCACCTTGGTATAGAGCTTGAGTGTGGCAATTATAGGTTCACCTTTTACCACATTGCGTTTATTCAAGGTCAATCTGATGAAAATGTCATCAGATGAAGCACTTTGCACCATTGGCTCTCTTTGGCTCTGCTCAGTATCGGTTTGCTGATTCTGGTTGTGGCTTTGTCTCTCCTGCTGACTTCCGACAACCTCTATGGTTATGCTGCGTGTGCTATATTGTTGCTTATCAATGTTAGCAGTTGCCGCGGGTAGGGTAAAACTGCCCTCTCCTTTTGCCTGCAGCAGATAAGTCACAGTCTCCTTATGCGTAGAAGTCCGTTTACCATTGATTATGCTTACGCTGCTGGAAGTACCTTTTTGCGGCCCCCAGACAATATTGAAATCATCACTTCCCGGCCAGTCAAAGTCCGACATCTTGCCTTCCGAAGTGAAGACGATTCTAAATGTCTCGTCCATCGCCACCACACCGGGAGCTTCAACTGTGAGTCCCTGGCTAAAAGCAGCTGTGGCCGAGGCCAACAATAAAAATAGAAATGTCAGTATTCGTTTCATATATTACATCCGGTATAATTACCAGTTTTTTTCTTTCTGTTTGGACTTCAACAAACGGGCTTTCTCCTTTTTTACCTTCTCCTGAGTCTCCTTCTCTTTCTCCTGAATAGCCTGGAGCATTTGCTGCGCAGCTTGTGGGGTTATTTTTGGAGGAGGAGTCCGGCCGTTGTCCCGGTCCTGTTTGTTGTCATTATTGTCCTGATTTTGGTCCTGGTTATCGTTCTGATTATCCTCTTTATCCTTGTCCTGATCCTTTTTGTCGTTTTGATCGTTCTCGTTGTTTTGATCTTTATTCTGGTCCTGGTTCTGGTTTTGGTCCTGATCTTGATTCTGGTCCTGATTTTGGTCCTTATTCTGATCTTGATTCTGTTGTTGATCCTGTAACATCTTCTGAGCGTAAGCCAGATTGGACTTTGTCTCCATATCGCCAGGATTACGACGCAAAGAGTTCTTGTAGGCCTCTATAGCCTCAGCATACTTTTTCTGATTAAGCAACGAATTGCCCATATTGTGGTAAATATCGGAACCGTGCCTCCCCTTCCCAAGGGAATCAGCCACCGAAGAATAATATTTGTCAGCTTCGGTATAATTTTCCATACGGAAAAAAGTATTGCCAAGATTGTAGCCGGCGGCATTGGAGAGAGAGTCAGCAACAAGTGCCTTCTTATAGCTAATTTCGGCCTCCTGATATTTCTCCTTGCGGAAATCTCTGTTTCCCCGTCGAACCTGAGAACGATCACTCTGGGCAAAGGTCGCTGACGCGGCCAAAAAAAGCATAAATATTATAGAAACTATCCTTTTCATCATTTTTCCTCCATTTTGAACAATTGTCTGCGACTCTTCTTTTCAGAAATCAACAACTCCAGTATCAGGAAAAAGAGAGCTATTCCAAAAAAGTACATATACTGCTCATCAAAATCCTCAAAGACCACAGACTGAAACTCCTGTTTGTCCATCTCCCTGATATGGTCAATAATAGGATTCAGACCAAATTCGCTATTACCGGCACGCACATAAATTCCTTCACCGATACCGGCTATTCGTCTTAGGGTATTTTCATCCAGACGGGTGACCACTATCTCTCCATTCTTATCCTTGAGCAGCCCCCCATTCATTGGGATAGGCTTGCCTTCGGGCGACCCTACACCTATACAATAAATTCTGATGCCACTTTCAGCCACGGTACGGGCCACATCCATCACATCTCCCTCGTGATCCTCTCCATCTGAAATCACAATTATTGCACGGCTATTCTCACTCTGAGTGCTAAAACTGCGTGCGGCAGTAGCAATGGCATCTGCAAGCGCAGTGCCTTGTATCGGCACCGAACCGGGGTTGATGCTATTCAGAAATATTTTAGCCGACACATAGTCGGTAGTGATAGGCAACTGTACAAAAGATTGACCCGCAAAAAGAATCAATCCAATACGGTCGCCGTGGAGACGATCTACCAGTCGCTCTATTGCAAGCTTGGACCTCTCGAGACGATTTGGAGAGTAGTCCTCTGCAAGCATTGAGTTGGATACGTCGAGTGCCACCATCACCTCCACTCCCTTGCTCTCCCTCTCTTTGAGACGGGCTCCCAGCTGAGGTCTCACAAGACCCAATACGAAAAAGAACCAGGCGAGCGCCAGCAAAGTTATTTTGAGCCATCCTCTACCCCTGGAGACGTCGGGCATCAATTTGGATACAAGTGCCGTGTCGCCGAGTCGGGCGATTCTCTTTTTCTTAATACGAAGCGAAACCCCGTAGAAAATGAAGAGAAATGGTATTATGAGTAACAGGAGCAGGTATTCTCCTTGTGCCAAATATATCATCCTATGGTATCCTCCTTATTACAAACAATCTAAATATAAGTTCCGCCAGAAGAGCCAGCAATGCTATCCCCGCATATCTCATAAAGAGTTCGGAATAGACCGGAAAACTATCCACAGTAGTTTTGCTCTTCTCCATAGCGTTAATCTCGCTGTAAATCTCAAGCAACTTGGTGTTATTGGTTGCTCTGAAATATTTTCCGCCTGTCTGCGAAGCTATCTCCTGAAGAAGTGGCTCGTCAATTTCCACCTCGATATCCTGCAAGCGAACTCCCCAGGGGGTCATCACAGGATAGGGTGCCGTCCCCATAGCTCCAACACCTATGGTATATACCCTCACATCGTAGGTTTTGGCTATCTCTGCAGCCATCAGAGGGGCAATTTCACCGCGGTTGTTAACACCATCGGTGAGCAAAATTACCACTCTGCTCTTGGCATCGGAATCCTTAAGTCGCGCAACCGCAGTAGCAAGTCCGTTACCAATTGCGGTGCCATCTTCAATCAATCCGGTCTCTATCTCTTTCATCAAGTTGATAAGCGTCACTCTATCAGTAGTAAGTGGTGATTGAGTAAAACTCTCACCTGCAAACACCACTATACCTATACGGTCAGTAGGTCTTGAAGCTATGAACTCGATTGCAATATCCTTGGCAGCTCCAATACGATCCGGCTTGAAGTCGCGGGCCAGCATTGAAGTGGATATATCCATCGCAAGCACGATATCAACACCTTCGGTATCTATGGTCTCAAAAGTTTCCGAGGTGCGCGGACGGGCAATGGCCACAATTATAGCGGCAATTGCAATCATTCTCAATATAAAAGGCACATGGCGCAGCCATTTCTTAAATGAGCCACCTTTTGCCTTCCAGGGAGCGGAATTGGAGACCAGCATCGAAGGCGAGGCCCCCTTGTATTCCCTCCACAAGTAAAGTGCGAGCAGAGGAATGAGTATAAGCTCCAACCAAAGCAGATATGGATATTCAAAAAACATAAACTACTCCTCCTTTTCTTTTTCAATTTCCTGCAGGAAGGTGGAGTTGACAAATCTCACCGCAGTAGGAATTGCATTCTCATT
>JAAZMM010000086.1 GCA_012798805.1 Bacteroidales bacterium | reverse complement strand
GTTACGCACCATTTCGCCGGTCGCCACCAGGTGTTGCCACCAGTGCTGCCCCTCGACTTGCATGTGTTAAGCCTGCCGCTAGCGTTCATCCTGAGCCAGGATCAAACTCTTCATTGTATAAAAAAATTATTATATGTTTGGTTTGAACCTGATACTCGATTCTTGAAGTAGTTTCAAAAAAATTAACGTTTCGATCGAATTTTTAAAAAAAATTCGGTACGTGCTTGTACTTTTGTCTTCCAATATTATCAAAGAACAACCGCCTCTTTTTCGAAACGGGCTGCAAATATAAGAACAATTTTTAAATTGGCAAAAAAAAATACAAAAAAACCAATTCTTTTTCTTTACCTTTGCTTCTAAATAAACAAAGATAAAAAATGAAGAAAATCACACCTATTATAATATCAATTCTAATCTTTCTTGTAGCATCAGGATCTTCTTGCAATATGATAATGGACCTTCCGGATCTGGAAGTAAAGTATACCAAATTAGAATTAGAGAGCATCGGAGGCTCAGTCCAACGCACGATAATCCGTACTGCTTACGACTGGAAGATTACTGTTGAGAGCGAGGACGGCGGGCACATGGATTGGCTAAAAATCTCACACATGAGTGGAGAACCCGGAGAAATTCCTATCGCATTCACTGCACTAAGCACAAACAACACCAATGCGATAAAGAAAGCATACATAACCATATCCAACAAAAAGAAATCTGTGACACTTGAGGTCTCCCAGCTGATAGATTGCATCACCTTTACCGACTTGAGACTTAAGGCCAATCTGCTAACTCGTTACGACGCTAACAATGACGGAGAGATCTCAGATTACGAAATGCGGACTATTAGCGCACTTGATTGTTCAAAAGGCAAAGCCAAATCACTCAGGGACCTCTACGGATACCCTTTCCTAACCATAAACTGCTCCGAAAATCTGATTGATACTCTGGATATCAGCCAATTTCCAAAACTAATATCCATTGACTGCCAGCGAAACTTGATGAAATGTCTGATTGCCGGATCCTCCTCCTCTATTGTGACAATCAACTGCGAACACAACACAATCAGACTACTCGATGTCAGCAACTGCAAGTCGCTCAAGACTCTGAAATTTACATACAACGTACTGGATACCATCAACATCAGCAACACTAATCTCACCAGTTTTGATTGTAGCATGGTCGGCCTCGGTACTGTAAAGCATATCAATGCCAGTAATTGCGCTTCCCTTGAAGAGCTCAACTGCAGATTCAATTCAATATCGGAACTCAACCTGGCAGGTTGTGCCTCCCTCAAAAAACTGTTCTGTAACTTCAATGATCTTACCACTCTGGATATTTCCACAAGTCCCTTGCTTGAAAATATCGACTGCAGCAATAATAATCTTAATGAAATTGCCGTTGACAAGGCAATATTCGTCAAAGAACTGGATATTAGCAGCAATAAAATAAGATTCCTGGATCTACGCAAAAACATGCGCCTGACTCATCTCTGGGCAATGAACAACCCTCTGGAAAGGATTGATCTGAGCGTCGAACCTTCTGAGACTTTCATTTATTCGGAGGACACCTCGGAAAAGATAGAATCTTACCGAGAAGAGGTGGTCGGAGGGCATATTCTTTACTACTACTACAAGCCGGAAGTATATATCAATGGTGAACTGGCAAACACCATCCACCGAGTCTTTGTTGTTAATTAGTTACGGTTTTTTTTCAGAAATCATCCTAAGGGCACGAGCCAGCTGATCCGGGCATGAGGTGGACTTTTTACCACAAGTAATACCTTCAAGCTTTTGAATTACATCCTTGACTTTCATTCCCTCAACAAGAGCGGCGATGCCTTTTGCGTTACCGTCGCAACCTCTTGTAAAGTGAAGGTATGTAATGCGATTTCTGCGGATATGGATTTCAATATTTACAGAACAAACCCCTTCAGGTTTCACATTTACGATCCTCGTACCATCGTTACGGGTAGTGTCAGAAACAATACTTTGAGCACTGGCATTGTCCGATACAAAAAGCAAGATCGCTATGGCAAAAAGAAGAGTGAGTACCTTTTTCATTGATTACAGTATTAACCGGCAGTCAAAAAAGCTTAGGGTAATTATCGTCAACCTGCTGCAAAATGTGAGAAATGATAATATCCCTAAAGAGAGTTGATTGTGAAGATATTTTGTATTTGGTACAGTACTGCTCTATAAGTGAGATCTCCCTTTCGTTGAAAAGTATCGTTTTCCTATATCTGCGAAGAAGTTCATCGCGCTCTTGTGCAATGATATCAGGAGATAATTGTTTCTTTTTTGACTTCTTTTTCACTTTATCTATAAAATATGAGGCCAAAGGTAACAATTTTTGCTAAAATTGAATCCCTAGTTAAAAAAGATTGGTATATTTGCAACATCTTATGAAGAGAGGTTTCTACATATTTTCTTTGTATGGAGTGGCTCCCGGAGTCCGAAGATAGACCTGTACTGCCTGACTCCAGGGCTTTACGGGTTTCCATTAATTCCGGAGGGATGTCCCTCCTAAAATACTCTCTGATATTTTTTCGTTTTTTCATTTGTAATGGATATAAATGTATTTGTGGCTGATAAAAGCCATATTCAATATGCTGAACAAGTATGTGATCTTGTCTATATTTCAGCACAGGAAAGAGGCACCGGCATAGCCAAAAGGACGCCTGAATATATTTCCTCAAAGATGATTTCCGGCAAGGCGGTTATTGCTTTAGCTGAAAATGGCGAATTGGCCGGTTTTTCCTATATAGAAACATGGGGGCACCAAAAGTTTGTAGCCAATTCCGGTCTGATAGTAGCTCATAAATTTCGTCAAACCGGTCTTGCCAGACGTATTAAACAAAAAATTTTTGAGCTCTCAAGAACTCTTTATCCCGATGCGAAGATATTCAGCATCACTACCGGGCTGGCTGTAATGAAGATTAATTACGACTTGGGATTTCATCCGGTAACTTTTTCCGAGTTAACCGACGATGAGGAGTTTTGGATGGGCTGCAGCGGATGTCGCAATTTTGACATTCTCCAGCGCAATAATTACAAGATGTGTCTCTGTACGGGCCTTCTTTTCGACCCGGCTATACACTCACCAAAACCTATTGAAAACAGACAAATTTAACAGATATGAAAAAAAAGGTTGTACTTGCATTTAGCGGTGGTCTCGACACCTCTTTCTGCGTTCCCTATCTCAAAAATGAAAAGAATCTCGAGGTTCACACAGTAATGGTCAATACCGGTGGTTTCTCCATTGAAGAGGCCAAAGCTATTGAAAGGAGGGCTCTCGAGCTTGGAGCCGTCACACACACCAATGTTGATGCGACAGAGACCTACTACCGTAAAGGTATCCGATACCTGATTTTTGGAAATATCCTTAAAAACAACACCTATCCCCTATCAGTAAGTTCAGAGCGAGTTTTTCAAGCACTGGAAGTACTGAAACACGTAAAAAAAATAGGTGCCGATGCAGTCGCGCACGGCAGCACCGGCGCAGGTAACGATCAGGTGCGTTTCGATATAGTATTTGAGATCCTGGCACCCGAAGTTGAGATTATTGCCCCTATAAGAGAATTGGGCTTAAGCAGAAAGGAAGAGATTGATTATCTGCAGAAACATGGATTCAATTTTTCTTGGGAGAAGTCCAGATACTCCATCAATCAGGGGCTCTGGGGTACCAGTATCGGCGGTGTGGAGACTCTATCTTCCCATGGATATATTCCGGATGAGGCATACCCTGTACAGGTAACCCGCGAAGGCAGCGAGATCGTAACCATCACCTTTGAAAAGGGAGAACCGGTTGCTCTCAACTCCAAGAAAATGAGCCCTGTGGGATTGATCCGAAAATTGAGGGAAATAGCAGCTCCCTATGGCATTGGCCGCGATACTCACGTCGGAGATACAATTATCGGCATAAAGGGGAGAGTATCATTTGAGGCGGCAGCGCCTCTGATTATCATAAAGGCACACCATCTCCTGGAGAAGCACGTACTCACCAAAGCACAGCTATACTGGAAGGAACAACTCTCAGGGTTCTATGGTCAGATGATGCACGAAGCGCAATATCTGGATCAGGTTATGCGCAATATCGAGGTCTATCTTGAGGACTCTCAACGCTCCGTAACCGGTGAAGTGCAGGTGCGTCTGCAACCCTATCATTTTCAGGTACTGGGCTGCAAGAGCGATTTCGACCTGATGAACTCTAAATTCGGCGACTACGGTGAGGCCAACAAATCATTCACCGGCAGAGATGTCGTTGGATTTACCAAGGTGCTGGCCAATCCTCTCAAGATCTACTATTCGATACACGAGGAGGAGAGTATAATTTGAAATAATGGCAGTAACATGAAAAAAATCAAAGCTACTATCGCGGGCGGAACGGGCTATACCGCCGGGGAGTTGATCAGGATTCTGATCAATCACCCTGAGGTTGAAATCACAAATTTAATGAGCACCACACAAGTGGGCGATATGGTTTCCGACGTCCACAGAGACCTGTACGGAGATTGCGAGCTAACATTTACCGACCGGGTAGGAGAACCCGATGTGCTCTTCCTTTGCCTGGGGCATGGGATCTCCCGCCAATTTCTCTCAACCCACACCATATCAAAGGAGTGTAAAGTCATAGATCTGGGTAATGATTTCAGGATCGAGAGCGACTTTATGAATAGAGAGTTTGTATATGGACTCTGTGAAATGAACAGAAAAAAAATAAGAGGGTGCTATTCCGTAGCCAATCCGGGCTGCTTTGCAACTGCCATTGAATTGGGAATCCTGCCTCTCCTTGACAAAAAGATGGTATACGACGAGATCCACGTCCATGCCATTACCGGTTCTACAGGTGCCGGAAAAACCCCCACTGAGACAACTCACTTCAGTTACAGGGACAACAATATCTCACTCTATAAATCCTTTAAACACCAGCATTTGGGGGAGATCGCCAAGGTTATTCGCACGCTTGCGGGCAAAGAGATCCGTGTCAATTTTGTGCCGATGAGAGGTAATTTTACCAGAGGCATATTTGCGAGCATCTACACACGTTGTGAATTGCCCGCTGAAGCAGTAGCTGAAATCTACCGGGAATATTACAAAAGTTCTCCTTTTATCCATATTTCGGATATTCCCATTAGTCTTAAAGAGGTCGTCAACACCAATAAAGGACTTCTCCACATTGCATCATACGATGGTTATCTGCATATCTCCTCTGTAATTGACAATCTGGTGAAAGGGGCATCCGGACAAGCTGTCCAGAATATGAACCTTATGTTCGGATATGATGAAAGTGCCGGACTGCGGCTCAAATCCACCACATTTTAAACATTCGTATCAATGGACCTTTTCGATGTTTACCCTCTCTGGCCTATTGAACCTGTCAAAGCATCCGGTTGTAGGATTTTTGACAAGGATGGTAAAGAATATATCGATCTCTACGGGGGTCATGCTGTTATTTCCATAGGTCATTGCCACCCCACCTATTGTAAAATGCTTACCGAGCAGCTGCACAAAATAGGTTTCTATTCAAATGCAGTAGAAAACTCCCTTCAGAAAGAGCTTGCGCAGGAACTGGGCAAAATGTCCGGCTATGAGGATTACTCGCTTTTCCTCTGCAATTCCGGAGCGGAGGCCAATGAAAATGCCATAAAACTTGCCTCTTTTCAGACCGGAAAAGCGAAAATATTGGCGTTGCACGAGGCATTTCACGGTCGCACTTCGGGAGCTGTGGCAGCCACCGATAATCCCGTGATACAGGCTCCATTCAATCGCACAGGCAATGTTACCTTTATACAGATGGGCGATCTTGCAGCTGCCGAGGCTGAGATGGCGAGAGGAGAGTATGCAGCCATCCTGATTGAGGGGATCCAGGGTGTAGCCGGCATCTTCGAGCCGGAAAAGGAGTACCTTAAAGGGATCAGGGAACTCTGTGACACATACAGGGCAGTATTGATCTTTGACGAAGTGCAATCTGGATATGGCAGGAGCGGACGCTTCTTTGCCCACCGGCATAGTGGAGTTTGGGGTGATATTATCACAGTTGCCAAGGGAATGGGCAATGGCTTCCCCATTGGTGGAGTGCTGATCTCTCCTCTTTTCAAGGCAACACACGGTATGCTCGGTACCACTTTCGGGGGCAATCACCTCGCCTGTACTGCAGCTCTTGCGGTATTGAGAGTGATCCGCAAGGAGGCTTTAATGGAAAATGCCGTCGCTATGGGTGACTACATCATTCGCTGCCTGAAAGACAATAAAGCTATAAAGGAGATTCGGGGCAAAGGTTTAATGATTGGCATTGAGCTAAAAGAGGGATATGAGACTCTCCGCAACAGACTTCTTTTTGAAAAACAAATTTTTACCGGAGGTGCCGGAAAAAATATAATCCGTCTGCTTCCACCTCTTAATGTTGATAAACAAACAATTGATATATTTGTAGCAGCATTCAACCAACTAACTGAACAAAAAGAATAAATATGAAACATTTTACCTCCATACATGACATCATCTCACTAGAAGATGTACTCAACAAAGCTAAGTATGTTAAAGCAAATCCACTCGCAGATATTGAGCTGGGACGCAACAAAACCCTGCTCATGATATTTTTTGACTCGAGCCTACGCACAAGACTCAGTACTCAAAAGGCTGCTCTTAACCTTGGGATGAATGTAATAGTTATCGACATCAACCAGGGTGCCTGGAAAATGGAGACCGAAAGGGGTGTAGTGATGGATGGCGACAAACCCGAGCACATACTCGAGGCGATTCCCGTAATGGGCTCTTACTGCGATATGATCGGAGTGAGATCTTTTGCAAGATTTGAGAGCAAGGAGGATGACTACAAAGAAAAAATCCTGAACCAATTCATACAATACTCCGGTAAACCTGTTTTCAGCATGGAGGCGGCCACAAGGCATCCGCTCCAGACATTTGCCGACCTTATTACCATTGAGCAATATAAAAAGAGAGAGAATCCCAAGATTGTTCTTACATGGGCTACACATCCCAAAGCTCTTCCCCAGGCTGTGAGCAACTCATTCATAGAGTGGATCAACGCCAGAGGTTATGAACTTGTAATCACACACCCGGAAGGCTATGATCTGGCAGATGAATTTATCGGAAAAGCCACTGTCGAATATGATCAGGAAAAGGCATTCGAAGGAGCTGACTTCATTTACGCTAAAAACTGGTCAGCGTACAAGGATCCCTACTATGGAAAAGTATTGCATATGGATCACTCCTGGTGTGTGGACAGCAGGAAAATGGCACTTACAAATGATGCCTATTTCATGCATTGCCTTCCCGTAAGACGCAATATGATAGTTACTGACGAGGTCCTGGAATCTCCCAACTCCATAGTTATCCCACAAGCAGCAAACAGAGTTGTCTCTGCACAGGTAATAATCAAAGAACTTCTTCTCGGAATCAAATGAAAACCCTTCAGGTCATAAAGATAGGGGGCAACGTGGTTGATGACCCGGCCGCCCTGGAACGTTTCCTTTATGATTTCAGCGAGATAAAAGGAGCTAAAATCCTCATTCATGGTGGCGGGGTGATGGCAACTCAGATGGCAGAGAGACTCGGCATTAAGACATATATGCACAAAGGACGTCGCATCACTGACTTTGAGACACTTAAGACCGTTACAATGGTTTACGCCGGATGGATCAACAAATCCATAGTAGCCACTCTGCAAAGCAAAGGTTGCAATGCCATTGGTCTTTCCGGTGCGGACTGCAATATTGTACCGGCTACAAGACGATCTCCTACACCGATAGATTTCGGATATGTAGGAGATGTGAATCCCGGAAAGATTGGCAGCGAGGAGCTTTCAGCCCTGCTTGAAAGGGGCTGCTGTCCCGTTTTTTGTGCCATTACACATGATGGAAAAGGTTCTTTGCTCAACACTAATGCCGATACTATGGCCTCCGTTCTTGCCATTGCCATGACTGGAAAATATAATGTCCGCCTTATATTTTGTCTTGAAAAAGAGGGTGTACTACGGGATAGGAATGATGAATCTTCCATTCTCCCAAGGATAACAGAACAGGATTTTACAAAACTGCTCGAAGAGGGGATTATTGAAGGAGGAATGATTCCTAAACTTGAGAATGCATTTGCGGCCATAAGAAATGGAGTATCTGAAGTAGTTATTAAACATGCAAGCAACCTAAACAATCAGAGGGGAACAACCCTGGTACAATGATAAATCAAAACCTATGAAGAGTATCGGCAGATATTGCGATGAGGCACTTTTATTCCTCGAAAAAATGATTACCATCCCTTCGCTCTCATTTGAAGAGGCGGAAAGGGCAGAATTTATTGTACAATATCTAAGGGATAGATCTCTAAAACCGGAACTTATTGGAAATAACATCATCGTACGCCTTCCCAACCCCACAAATGGCCCTCCACGCCTAATGCTCAACAGCCATATTGACACTATTAAACCCTCTGAATTCTACACTTTTAATCCCTTCAATCCTCCTAAAGATGAGGAGCGGATACTTGGAGTCGGAAGCAATGATGCAGGTGGCAGTGTCACCTCTCTAATCCACACATTCCTCTATTTTGCGGAGCATAAAGAGCATCTCGACTCTCTCAATGTGGAGCCGGTACTTGTGCTCACCGCGGAAGAAGAGCGCTCCGGCCCGGGCGGTATGCGCAGGATAAGTGCTGAGTTGCCTAATCTTGCAGAGATGGCGATTGTAGGCGAACCCACAGGAATGCGCGCAGCTATCGCTGAAAGAGGATTACTGGTGATAGATGCCACCGCAAAAGGAGTCAGTGGTCATGCAGCCCGTAATGATGGTGAAAATGCAATCCTTATAGCCCTCGACGACATCTCAATCCTCAGAGATTTTGTATTTGAGAAGATATCACCCACCATGGGAACAACACATCTGAGCGTTACTCAAATCAATGCCGGTACAGCACATAATGTAATACCGGATGAATGCTCCTTTGTGGTGGACATAAGACCAACTGACGTATATACTAATCCGGAGATAATGGAAATCCTCCAAAAACACCTCCGGAGTACCCTAAAAGCACGCAACCTTACCAACCGCTCATCTGCCACTCCCCCCGGACATCCACTACTGGATGCAGTTGAGCGATGTTCGATAGAAAAAATCATCTCTCCCACCACTTCCGACTGGATGCGACTCGACATTCCGGCAATCAAAATGGGACCCGGGGACTCTTCACGCTCACACAAGGCAGACGAATACATCCTCAAAGAGGAAATCCGACACGCCATACACACATACATAAAACTTATAACTTCTCTGAAATGAGCACTCTTTGGAATAAAGGCACTTCCGCCACTGATATTGTTGAAAAATTTACCGTAGGTAACGACAAAATTCTCGATCTGCGTCTCGCAAAATATGATGTACTCGGCTCTAAAGCTCATATTGCGATGCTCGCCTCCATCGGACTCCTCGACGAAGATGAAGAAACTCTTCTCAGCATAGAATTGGACAAAATTCTCACAGAAATAGAAGAGGGCAAATTTATCATAGAAGAGGGTATTGAAGACATTCACTCACAGGTGGAGCTGCTACTTACCCGCAGAGTAGGCGAAGTAGGCAAGAAACTACACTCCGGACGCTCCCGCAACGATCAGGTACTGGTAGATCTCAAACTCTATTTCAAAGATGAGGCACTTCTCTTGAAAGAAGAACTGCACAACCTTTTTGTGACGCTCTTGAAACTGAGCACAAAATTTTCCGGCGTACTGCTCCCCGGCTACACACATGGACAAATTGCAATGCCCTCATCATTCGGGATGTGGCTCGGTGCCTATGCTGAAACACTTGTAGATGATATGATAATATTGGCAACTGCATATAGAATAATTGATCAAAATCCTCTCGGCTCTGCAGCCGGATATGGTTCCTCATTTCCTCTGGACAGGGAACAAACCACCCGACTGCTTGGATTTAAAACTCTCCACTTCAACTCCATAGCGGCACAAATGAGTCGGGGCAAATGCGAGAAGGCTTTTAGCAACGCTCTGGCAGCCATAGCATCCACGCTAAACAAACTCGCTTCCGATTGCTCTCAATATATGAGCGGCAATTATGGCTTTATCTCATTTCCGGATGAGCTTACTACCGGCTCGAGTATCATGCCTCACAAGAAAAACCCTGATGTTTGGGAGATTATAAGGGCAAAATGCAATCGTCTCCAGAGTATTCCAAACGAGATATCCCTTCTCAGCACCAATATGCCTCATGGCTATCATAGAGATTTCCAACTACTTAAAGATACACTCTTTCCTGCCATAGATGCCACCCACAACATTATTGAAATGACACAGTATATGCTGGAAAATATGCAGGTAAATGAAAATATTCTTGATGACCCCCGGTATGATTACCTCTTCACTGTAGAAGAGGTCAACAAGCGCGTTCTCGCCGGTGCTCCCTTCAGAGATGCATATAAAAGTGTCGGCATTGAGGTCAACAACCAAAAGTTTACTGCCGACATTGCCAAAGAGTATGACAGTGTCAAAAAGCTCAACCATACCCATATCGGCAGCATCGGCAATCTATGCAACGATAGAATTGCCGCAAAGATGGAGGATGTAATGCGGGAATTTTAATCCAGAGGATCGCCTTTGCGGTCAAACCATCTGGTCTGAATGACTGAGTAGCCGGTATCTCCTACTACTTTGATAGTACAATTATACTTCCTGCTCCATTTGTAGCGAATGCTCAATAATCCTTTTGTAAGGTATGCTGCGAGGATCGGACTTGTACGAAGTATGAAGTCTCTGATCTTTTTCTCTTTTACATAAAAAGCGAGCTCTCTCTCGAGAGTTTCATCTATGAGAAGTGTCGGACCGATCTTACCTGTACCATCGCAGGTGGGACACACCTCCGCGGTTTGGATTTCTTTGGTAGGACGAACTCTTTGTCGTGTAATCTGCATCAGGCCAAATCTGGTCAGAGGAAGGATGGTGTGTTTTGCCCTGTCCTTAGACATAGCTTCTGTCATATGTTTGAAAAGGAGATTTCTGTGCGAATTGCTGTCCATATCGATAAAGTCAATGACAACAATACCTCCCATATCCCTCAGGCGGATCTGGCGTGCAATCTCATCGGCAGCATTGATATTGACATCAAAAGAGTTATCCTCCTGCTCCTTGTTTCGAGTGCGAATGCCGCTATTTACATCAATCACGTGGAGTGCTTCCGTATGCTCAATTATAAGATAAGCGCCCTGACGGAGTGAAACAATCTTGCCGAATGCCGCTTTGATCTGCCTTGTAACATCAAAGTAATCGAAGATGGGTTCTGTGCCCTTATAGAGTTTTACTATTTTTTCTTGTTCCGGAGCAATGAGTGAAACATATTCACAAACCTCCTCGAAGAGAGTTTCGTCATTTACATAGATGTTGGAAAAGGTGTCATTTAGAAGGTCACGAAGAATGGTCGTAGTCCGGCTATGCTCAGTAAAAAGGAGCTGAGTGGACTTTGATTTGGCAATTTTAGGCCAGCAGTCCTCCCATCTTTTAATGAGTGATCTGAGCTCTGCATCAAGAACAGCGGCTTTTTTACCCTCAGCTGCAGTCCTTATTATGACTCCATAATTGCGGGGAAGGATACTATAAACCAGACGCTCGAGACGGCGTTTTTCCTCTCTGGATTTGATTTTCAGCGATACGCTGACTTTGTCGGCAAAAGGAAGAAGTACTATATTGCGCCCTGCTATAGAGACCTCTGCAGTAAGCCTAGAACCCTTAGTAGAGATGGGCTCTTTAACTATCTGAACAATTATCGGCTGGCCGGGAGAGAGAAATCTCTCTATTTTACCCTCTTTTTCAAGAATCTGGTCAATCCTTACATTGGAGTAGAAAGACTTGAAGCTTTTGTTGACATTGATCTGACGTGTAAAATAGTCAAATGCTTTGAAATTAAATCCAAGATCCAGATAGTGAAGGAAGGCATCTTTCTCATCTCCTATATCCACAAAAGCAGCATTAAGCGAGGGTAGAAGCTTCTTAACTTTGCCGAGATATACATCCCCTACATTATAACTTTTGCCACCGTTCGCCTCTTTGTTTAGCTCAACCAGGCGGTGATTTTCCATCAAAGCAATGGAAATCTCTGTCTGCTTTACATCAATTATCAGATCCCTTTCCATCTCAAACAGGTTCCTCCCTAAAAGACAATAATCTGAAGCGGGCCGCAGATTGCTCGCGAAACCACCTCAGATTATATACGTCGGGCCAAATCAGCGACAAATTATTTCTTTTTGTGTCTGTTTTTGCGCAAACGTTTTTTGCGTTTGTGCGTGGCCATTTTATGTCTCTTTCTTTTCTTACCGCTAGGCATAATATAATATTTTTAATAAATAATTATCCGTTTTTCACCATTTCGACAAAAACTTTTGCAGGCTTAAATGCCGGAATTTTGTGAGCGGGGATAACAATAGTCGTATTTCTTGAAATATTACGAGCTGTCTTTTCTGCACGTTGTTTTACAATGAAACTGCCAAATCCACGAAGGTAAACATTTTCACCTTTTTCGAGAGAATTCTTTACACTATCCATAAAGCACTCAATAACTTTCTGTACAGCAATCTTTTCCATACCGGTAGCCTTTGCAACTTCACTAACTATATCTGCTTTTGTCATAACAATTTAGTATTTAATGGTTCATATTTCTTTATCAGGGATGCAAAATTAAAGTTATTTTTTTAATAATCAAAAAGTAATGAGTTTTTTTTCTATTTTTCAGTTTGGCATATTGATTGAACAATATAAGGGTAGTATCTGAAATGGTACGAAAACGACTTATTTTAGCATTAAAACTGACATTTTGACACATGAAAGATAAATTTGACAATATTTTTTCTGCAAACGCACCTGGTGTGAACATTATTCCGGTAATGAATATTGACGGCGCACAAAGTCTACAGGAGAGCGAAATGCCTCCGGTTTTGCCGATATTGACACTCAGGAACGCTATTCTTTTCCCTGAGACTGTCATACCTGTTACCATAGGCAGAGATAAATCCATACGTCTGATTAACGAATCATACAAATCCAACCGCCTGATTGGCGTGGTCACCCAGATTGATGCGAAAGTTGAAGATCCCCAACCTGAAGATCTCTTCGAAGTGGGAACTCTGGGCAAAATCATTAAAATCATCGAGATGCCCGACAAGACCATAACCGCCATCGTACAGGGTCTGCGCAGATTTAGGGTTGATCGGATAGATATTACCGCACCCTATCTTATGGCGCAGGTGACATATCTTGAAGATATAGTTCCCCCAAAGCACGACAGCGATATGGATGCCATAACTGAAAGCATCAAGGATTGTGCTCTACAGATCATTAGACTCTCTCCAAACCTCCCCTCTGAGGCTGGATTTGCTATCAAAAATCTCGAAGGATATGAGTTCCTCATCAATTTCATTGCCTCAAGTATAGAGATCGAGAACATTGTTGATAAAGTAGAGCTGCTCCGCATGGCATCTCTCAAGGAGAGAGCTCTCAAACTGCTGGAACTGCTTAACCGTCAGATTGAGATCCTTAAAATTAAGGACGATATACAGAGAAAGGTAAAAAGCGAAATTGATCAGCAGCAGAGGGAATACTATCTCAGCAACCAGCTTAAGACGATCCAGCAAGAGCTGGGTATCGGCTCCGAACAACAGGACTTTTCAGAATTAAGGGAAAAAGCTGCTAAGAAAAAATGGCCGCAACATGCTGCCGAGGCCTTTGAAAAAGAGATTAAAAGACTCGAAAACACCAATCCGAATTCACCTGACTTCAATATACAATTTTCCTATGTGGAATTTCTAACAGATCTTCCATGGGATGAGGGTACAGAGGACAATCTGGACATGAAAAATGCACAGAAAATCCTCGACGAGGATCATTATGGTCTTGAAAAAGTTAAGGAAAGAATTATTGAATACCTTGCTGTACTTAAGCTTAAGGGTGATATGAAGTCTCCCATTATCTGCCTCCACGGTCCTCCGGGCGTGGGTAAAACTTCCCTAGGTAAATCCGTGGCACGTGCACTTGGCAGAAAGTATGGAAGAATTTCACTAGGAGGACTCCACGACGAATCCGAAATCAGAGGCCACAGGAGAACATATATCGGCGCAATGCCGGGCCGCATCATCCAGACCATTAAAAGGGCCGGAAGTTGCAATCCCGTCATAGTGCTGGACGAAATTGACAAAGTAGGCGACAACTTTAGGGGCGACCCCGCATCGGCTTTGCTTGAAGTACTTGACCCCGAGCAGAATACTGCATTCCACGACAACTATCTCGATATCGATTATGATCTTTCCAAAGTGCTCTTTATCACCACTGCGAATAATGTAACCACCATACATCCCGCACTCCGTGACAGGATGGAGCTCATCAATGTTTCCGGTTACCTTGCGCAAGAGAAGGTCTCCATTGCGGAAGGATATCTGATCCCTAAGCAAATTGAGGCTCACGGTCTCAAGAAGGAGGATATGCAGCTCACAAAAGATGCAATAGACACAATTATAGATTGGTACACACGTGAATCGGGAGTAAGAGGTCTCGATAAGCAAATAGCAAAGATCGCACGTATCACAGCCAAAAAGATAGCCCTCGAAGAGGAACTTAAGCCGGCACTTGAGAGTGAAGACATCAAGGATTACCTCGGACTGCCAACAAACTTCCCCAATATACAGGAAGGTAATGAAGCTCCCGGAGTGGTTACCGGTCTGGCATGGACCGAGATGGGCGGCGATATACTCTTCGTAGAGTGCAGCCTTAGCGAAGGCAAGGGAGTGCTCTCCACCACAGGAAATCTCGGAGATGTGATGAAAGAATCGGCAACGATAGCGCTTCAATATCTAAAGGCTCATCCGGAGCTTTCCGGAGTTGATGGAAAGAGTTTCTATAAAAAGGATTTCCACATCCACGTACCGGAAGGAGCTATTCCCAAGGATGGTCCATCCGCAGGTATCACGATGGTTACCGCTATTGCTTCCGCGCTTCGCGGTAAGAGCATCCGAAGTGGTATTGCTATGACCGGAGAGATTACTCTCAGAGGCAGAGTGCTGCCTGTGGGAGGTATAAAAGAGAAGATTCTTGCAGCTAAAAGGGCCGGAGTAAAGACAATTGTCCTCTCTCATGAGAATGAAAGGGATATAAAGGAGATCAAGGAGATCTATATAGAGGGTCTCGAATTTAAATATGTAAAAACGATTGACGAGGTAATAGACTACGTCTTTTCAGAAGAATAATTATGGATGTAAAGATTGAAAGCAGCTGGAAAAAGGCTCTGGATGGAGAATTTAAGAAGCCCTATTTTGCCTCATTGGTGGAGACCCTCTATGCCGAGAAGCGCCAGGGCAAGATAATATATCCTCCCGGACCAAAAATTTTCAATGCTTTCGATCTCACGCCCATAGATAAAGTAAAGGTAGTAATTCTGGGCCAGGATCCCTATCACGGCCCCGGGCAGGCTCACGGTCTCTCCTTTTCAGTGCCGCATGGGGTCCAGCCACCCCCTTCCCTGCTAAATATCTATAAGGAGATAGAGAATGATCTGGGCATCACCCTTCAAAAAGATGGTTCGCTTGAAGGATGGGCTCGTCAGGGTGTCTTCCTGCTTAATGCAGTACTTACTGTAAGAGCCTCCGAAGCTGCCTCTCACAGCAAAATAGGCTGGATGGAGTTTACCGATGCGGTTATCCGTATCCTTTCACAGAGGCGTGAAAATCTTGTTTTTTTGCTATGGGGCAATTTTGCCAGGAGTAAAAAAAGTTTGATTGATACTTCCAAACATTTTGTCTTTGAGGCTGCACATCCTTCACCTTTGGCAAGGGGAGCGTTTTTCGGATGCAAACATTTTTCGAAGACAAATGAGGCACTTATCAGTCGTGGACTTACTCCAATTGACTGGAGTTTGTAATAAGTTTTGAATTCTTATTTTTTAGAGATAACTTCGCACCGTAATTTCTGATATGAAAAAGATGAGACTTGCACTTTTTCCGGGTTCTTTTGATCCATTCACAATGGGTCACCTGGATGTATTGAAATCTGCGCTGAAACTTTTTGACAAAGTTGTCGTGGCAGTCGGTTACAATAGCTCCAAAGGAGGACT
>JAAZMM010000085.1 GCA_012798805.1 Bacteroidales bacterium | reverse complement strand
GGACCGGACTTCAGACAACAGATGCTTCGGGAAAATATTACGCATTTGGATGCAATTCTCCTTACACACCAGCATAAAGATCACACGGGCGGACTTGATGATGTGCGCGCACTCAACTACCTTGAGAAATGTGCCATCCCGATATATTGCGAAAAGAGAGTAGAGAAATCTCTCCAAATGGAATATTCCTATGTGTTTGCCCAACACAAATATCCCGGAGTACCTGAATTCAACATAGAGATCATCGATGAAACTCCATTCACAGTCACAGGGGTTAATGAAGTTAAAGTACCAATTCTCCCGATAAGGGTAATGCACTATCGGCTCCCCATACTTGGATTTCGGATCGGAGGTCTTATATATATTACAGATGCCAATTATATCGCAGATAAGGAGTATGACAAACTCACAGATGCATCAATTTTGGTTATAAACAGTGTTAAACGCACGAAACATATCTCTCATTTTTCGCTTCCCGAAACCATAGAGGTAGCTAAACGGGTTGGCGCACAACGTTCGTTTATAACACATCTCTCACACCAGCTCCCCCCTTATGCAGAGCTTAAAAAAGAATTATCTTCACAACCATTCAGTATTGAGCCGGCATACGACTCGCTCACAATTGAATTTTAACAATAGATTATGAAACGTACACTTTTAACATTTGCACTATTGCTTTTTACAATTACAAGCTTTGCCTGTACCAACCTGATAGTTACAAAAGGCGCTTCAACTGATGGCTCAGTGATGGTCACTTATGCAGCTGACAGCCACACCAGATATGGTACGCTGGTCCACTATCCCGCCGCCAAATATAGAGCAGGTACAATGCTGCCGATCTATGAATGGGGCAAAGAACGCTATCTTGGCACTATACCTCAGGCTGAAAGGACCTTCAATGTTGTAGGCAACATGAATGAGCACCAGCTCATCATTGGCGAATCGACCTGGGGAGGTCTTGAAGAACTCAGAGATCCCGACGCCATACTTGACTATGGCTCACTTATATATATTACCTTGCAAAGAGCACGTACTGCACGTGAAGCCATAGCACTTTATACCTCACTTGCCGACCAATACGGTTATGCCTCATCTGGCGAATCCCTCTCCATTGCTGATGCCAATGAGGCCTGGGTCCTCGAAATCATTGCACGCAAACCGAAGGTAGTCAATGGCATAAACACCCGTAAAGGAGCAGTCTGGGTAGCCGTACGCATACCTGACGGACATATCTCGGCTCATGCAAACTGTGCACGAATCACCACATTTCCCCTTGACGATCCCGAAAATTGCCTCTACTCTCCGGATGTCATCTCACATGCCAGGGAGCTGGGACTATTTGAAGGAAAAGATGAGGATTTCAGTTTCGCCGATACCTATTGTCCGCTCGATTTCGGCGCAATGAGAGGTTGTGAAGCAAGAGTATGGAGCTTTTTTCTCAAACATGGTGCTGAAGATATGTCAAAATATCTCGACCATGCTTCAGGACACAACCCGGAAAACAGGCTGCCTCTCTCTGTAAAGGCAAAACATAAACTCTCCGTCACAATGGTTGCCGATATGATGAGGGATCATTTTGAAGATACACCTTTTGATATGCGCAATGATATCGGTGCCGGTGGAAACACCCTTCCCTACCGCTGGAGGCCGATGAGTTTTGAAATTGACGGAGAAACATATATCAACGAAAGAGCTATCGCCACACAACAGACCGGATTTTGGTTTGTCGGACAAGCCCGCGGCTGGCTTCCGGATGCTATAGGTGGTATATTCTGGTTTGCAGTGGACGATGCAGGCACATCTCCCCTGACTCCGGTCTATTCCAGCTCTACCGGTGTTTCCGAACATTATGCTCTCGGCAATGGCAGCATGATTGAATATTCACCTACATCGATGTTCTGGCTCACTAATCGTATAGCGCAATTTGCCTATCTGCGCTATGATGAAATTGGAGCCGAGGTACTCGCCAATGTTCATGCGCACGAAAAAGAAATGGTAGAAAAAATAGCTTCCGCAGATGAAAAAGCCCTCCTTATATACAAAAGATCTCCCCGCAGAGCTATTAAATTCCTGACATCATTTTCCACAAATCAAGCCGATGCTCTCTTTGAGAAATGGAATAAATTGGATAAATATCTGCTTGTGAAATATATCGATGGCAACACCAAGCGCCAGGATGAAAATGGAAACTTCATTACCAACGGTCACTCCACCACCATCCCTCCGGCACCGATTCAGAAGGGATATAATGAGCGCTTTAAACGTGCTATAGTCAATGAGATAGGAGAAAAAATAAAAGAAGTGAAATAAATTCACCCTAAAGTAGAGAGTCAGAGCGTCACCTGCGCAATCTTGCCAATTAGCGCCGAATCGTAGGGACGCTCAACTTGTATATAATTGTCGGTATAGCCGAGCATCATCCCACCCTTTCGGGTACTCTCAAACAGCACAGGCAAAGTACGGCCCTTATTGGCTGCACAAAACTCGGCATTCAACCTATCTGAAAGTTCCTTCAAACATGTTGCACGTGCCTTTTTCACACTCTCCTTTACCTGATCGGGCATAACTGCAGCCGGAGTACCGGCTCTTCTTGAATAAGGAAATATATGCAGAAATGCCGGTCTGATGCTTTCCAGAAATGAATAGGTCTGCTCAAATTCCTCATCGGTTTCTCCGGGAAATCCCACTATTACATCAATTCCGAAAAACACTCTGTTGCAGCGTTGCTCCGGTGACTCCATCTTCTCTCTGATCATCTCGATGCGGGAGGCAAAAAGATCGGCAGTATAGCGACGGCGCATCCTTTTGAGTACAGCATCGCAGCCCGATTGGATCGGAATATGAAAATGAGGGAGGAACTTCGAACCTGAGGCTATCCACTCCACTATCTCTTCTGTAAGAAGATTGGGCTCAATAGAGGAAATCCTGTATCTCTCAATACCCTCTACCCTATCGAGCTGCTTAAGGAGGTCAAGGAAAGATTCTCCGGTACTTTTACCGAAATCACCCGTATTTACTCCCGTAAGAACGACCTCCACCATACCGGATGAGGCTATCGATTCTGCTTGTTTTACCAGGGTGGAAATTGGTATATTGCGACTATCACCCCTCGCCAAAGGTACTGTGCAGTAGGAACAATGGTAGTCGCAGCCATCCTGTACTTTGAGAAAAGAGCGGGTCCTCTGCCCCGAGGAGTAAGCGGGAAAAATGGAGTTCATACCCTCTATCGGAGAAGTAATGGCGAGCGGGAAGCCTCGTTCCAATTTCTGCTCCCGCCTCTGTTGACGCTCTTGAAACATACGGTGAAGTGTCTCAAACACATCCCCTTTATGTGCATTTCCAAATAGTACTGATACACCATCTATCTGAAGCAGATCCTTAGGCTTTAGTTCTGCAGAGCACCCCGTTACCCCAATGAGGGCATTGGGAGAGAGTTTGTGGAGCTTACGAATAAGATTGCGGGATTTTTTATCTGAGTGTTCGGTAACCGAGCAGGTATTGACTACATAGATATCGGCGGGGGCGTTTGCACTCACCTGAAGGTAACCTGCAGCTTTAAAGGATCTGGCAATAGTGGAGGTCTCTGCAAAGTTTAGTTTGCATCCGAGAGTAGCAAATGCGACCGTATGTCGAGCGGGCTTGTCCATCAAGTATCAGAAACTCATGGTTATGGAAGAGGCAAAGACCTGACCTCCTAGCGGCGGATTGTATTTAGCTACAGTAACGCTGGCGTTTGTGATGAGAGGAAACTCATTGCGTACCGCATTGAGGATACGATAGGTCACATTTTCAAGGAGATTGGAGGATTGCGCCATCTCGCGTGTGATCAAAGCATATATTTGCGAATAATCGAGTGCATCCTGCAAGTTGTCCGATGTTGCAGCAGATAGTGCAGGATAGACACACTCGAAATCGACCCTAAAACGGTTACCCACCTTGCGCTCATGCTCAAGACAACCGTGATAGGCGTAAATCTCAATATTTTCCAGTTTCAATTTAGCTTCCATAATAATTCTCTTTATGCTTGAAGTACAAATACACAGGGACGTTTACCTATGGTTATCGGAGATTTTCTCCAATCTGCCACAGTGCGGGTGCGTATATACTGCCCGGGAAGTGTTAAATCGGCCGCCACACAGATGCAGGTGCTTTCTTTGCAGATGGTAATAAGATCCTCCATTAAAGAGTCGTTGCGGTAAGGGGTTTCAATGATAATCTGGGTTTGATTCATTTGTCGCGAAACTTTTTCCAACTCTTCGATTCGGGCCCTGCGTTCCTGTCGCTTTATCGGCAGATATCCTGTGAAAGCGAAGCATTGACCGTTCATTCCTGAAGACATCAAGGCCATCATTAATGATGAGGGACCGACATAGGGAACCACTTCGATATCAAGCTGGTGAGCAAGTTTCACCAGCAGTGCGCCGGGATCGGCAACTGCCGGAAGTCCGGCCTCCGAGAGGAGTCCCGCCTCCTGTTGTTTGAGAAGCTTTGCATACTCCTCAATTTGTTCATCAGAGGTATGCTCGTTGAGTTCATAGAGTGTCAGAGCATCAATCTGCCCCTTCAAACCCGCTTTTGATAAAAATCTGCGGGCAGTACGCAGCTCCTCTACAAAGAAGAGTTTCAGCGACCCTATTACTTCGAAAAGTGGAGCCGGTAGCACATCCTGCGGATTATCTCCGCCAAGCGGAACAGGTATCAGATGGAGTCTGGATTTCATCGCAACAAAGGTAGTAAAAAGAGAGGAAATTGCTATATTTGCCAAACTTTTAACTTTAAGGAAATGATAACTACCGGTATTACAAGACAAATGCGGCTTATCACATTTGTTACGGCTCTTCTTACAGCATTCATGCTGGCAACAGGGTTCATACCTTCACAAAAACGCAACAACCCTAAACAACGGATAGTCATCCTCTATGACAATGATGTTCACTGCTCTGTGGAGGGTTATGCTGCAATAGCGGCACAAAAGATCTCAGAACTGAAACATACGCCAAATGTATTGGTTGTTTCAGCCGGAGACTATATCCAGGGAGGCAGTCTTGGGGCTGCATCAAAGGGTGAATATATAGTAAGATTGATGAATAGTGCAGGATATGATTTCGTCACTCTGGGCAACCACGAATTTGATTACGGCATGGAGCGTCTGAGCCAACTTTCGGATATGCTGGAAGCGGAAATACTTTGTTGCAATCTCTATGACTTACGCACCGGAGAACTTCTCTACAAACCCTACGCAATTCAACAATTCGGCAAGACAAAAGTGGCATTAATCGGCATTGCGACACCATATAGTTTCATCTCCTCAACCCCCTCTTATTTTCAGAATGAGAAGGGTGAATATCTTTATTCGCTCTCTGCCGACAACTTTTATGAGACAGTTCAAAAAAACATCGACAAGGTAAGAGCTGAAGGGGCTGATTTTGTAATAGTCATCTGTCACCTTGGTGACGATGTCGCTTTTGACGAAATCAATTCTCCCCGCCTCGCAACAGCGACACATGGCATAGATGTTATCCTGGATGGCCATGCGCATAGCGTAATTTACGGCAAGGCATACCTGAATTCTAAGGGCGAAGAGGTCATTTTGACCTCAACAGGTGCAAATTTTGAAAATATCGGCCGTCTTACAATCTCCACCAGGGGTATTATTGATACTGAGCTTCTCCCTGTTGCAAAAATAAAGGAGAGGGATAATGATGTAGTTGCACTTACTGAGGAAATAAAATTGGAATATAGAGAGATGGGAGAGAGAAAAGTATGTGTAAGCGAAGCAAATCTTATAATGGAAAGCCAAGAAGAGGGTCGTATTGTGAGGTTTGAAGAGACCGGACTTGGTGATTTCTGTGCAGATGCAGTCAAGGGCGCAATGGGTACGGATATAGGCTTTATGGGAGGTGGATCAATCAGGGCTAATATTGCCAAAGGCGAGGTTACATTCAATGATCTCTTTATGCTTTTTCCTTTTGGAAACACTATAGCGACTGCGGAGATGACGGGGCAGCAGATCGCAGATGCTCTGGAATTTTCCGTATCTATACTACCTGCGGAGTTTGGAGGTTTTCTTCAGGTTTCGGGATTGAAGTTTGATGTGGACGTGCAGACCGACTCGCCGGTGACGGTAGATATAAATAAAGTTTACAGCGGAATGGTTGGAGAACAGCGTCGTGTAAGTAACCTTATGTTCGAATATGAACCCGGCAAATATGAACCTATTGATCCTGATAGAATCTATACTGTAGCAGGCAGTTCATACCTGCTCAAGGAGCAAGGGGATGGATATGGTGTACTCAAAGGAATAAAGGCCTACGACACAGGTGTCATAGACCTTCAAATCCTTGAGAGATACATTACGGAAAAGCTCGGAGGAGTGATCCCTGAGAT
>JAAZMM010000084.1 GCA_012798805.1 Bacteroidales bacterium | reverse complement strand
TGGCAAAGGGCGCTCCCTACAATATGATGAGCTCCTCTCCCGACGGCAAATATTACACTTTCTATGATGCAGAAGCCAGGATCTGGTATCTCTATACTCTTGCAACCGGCGAGATCAGAGACCTCACTTCCGAATTGGGAGTGGTATTCTACAACGAAGACCACGATACACCTTCACTTCCGAGACCCTACAGCAATGCCATCTGGTCGAAGAACTCGGACTTTTTCATTATTCGTGACAGATTTGACTACTGGCAGTTTGATCCTGCCGGAGAAAAAGCTCCTTTCCTCTTGACTGAGGGCAAGGGTCGGGCTACCAATACTACATATACTTTCGCAAATCCCTACAACGATCCCAAGTCATTCCTGAGTCGCTCTTTTGAGATCGATGCAGGCAAGCCAATCTATTTCCGCACCTTCGACAGGACCACAAAAGAGACCGGCTTTGCCATAAAGGACATTACGAGGAGAAGAGCCACTCTACAACAATTGGTTAAGGGCCCTTATACCTACGATGCATTGGCTATCTGCACGACCGGCAAAAAGCCGATCTATATCTATTCGAGAGCCAATTTCGAGGATGGAAAGAATATTTGGATGACCTCCGACAACTTCAAGACTCAGACACAGGTGACAGATGTGAATCCTCAGCAAAGGGATTACAACTGGGGTACCGTGGAGCTCGTTTCCTGGGATACCGAGGATGGTATCAGGGCGGAGGGACTCCTATATAAACCCGAGAACTTCGATCCCACAAAGAAATATCCTTTGATGATCTATTTTTATGAAAAATATTCGGATGATCTCTATGCCTCCCGTTCACCTGCGCCGAGCCGTTCGACCGTCAATATTCCTTACTTCGTAAGCAATGAATATATCGTCTTTGTTCCCGATATCTACTATAAAGACGGGCATCCCGGCCAGAGTGCTATGAGGTCGATTATGCCCGCTTGCGATATGCTGTGCGAATACCCATGGATCGATGGTGATAATATGGCCATTCAGGGTCAAAGTTGGGGCGGCTATCAGGTGGCCTATATGATTACCCAGACCAACCGCTTCAAGGCGGCCGGTTCCGGAGCTCCCGTTTCCAATATGACAAGCGCTTACGGTGGTATTCGCTGGGAGAGCGGAATGGCGCGTACATTCCAGTATGAACAGCAGCAGAGCCGTATCGGCAAGGATCTCTGGGAGGGATTTGATCTCTATATCGAGAATTCACCCCTCTTCTTTGTGCCAAATGTGACCACCCCCGTACTCATCATACACAATGATGAAGATGGCGCAGTTCCCTGGTGGCAGGGCATAGAGTTTTTCAATGCTCTCAGACGCTGTGGCAAAGAGGCCTGGCTGCTCCAATACAATGGAGAGGCTCACAACCTTCGCGACCGTCGCAATGCCCGTGACCTGAGCATTCGCCTCGAGCAATTTTTTGACCACTATCTCAAAGGCAAGCCTGCTCCCGTATGGATGAGTAAGGGTGTCCCCGCCACTCTCAAGGGTATTGACCTCGGATATGGATATGAAGAGTAGTAATTAACATATATATATTTAAAAATCATGAAACGTTTATTGACAATTATAACAATTATGAGCGCACTTTCAGTAGCGACATCCTGCACAATGGCTTC
>JAAZMM010000083.1 GCA_012798805.1 Bacteroidales bacterium | reverse complement strand
TTGTCAACAACACCGTAACACCGTGGAATAAATGTGATTTCGAGTGGGCGTCCTTTCAGGATTGGTGAAATTATTTTTTCCCTACAGTGGGTTGACACTATCTCCAAGTCCATGTCGACTACGTACTTGTATCCGTCACGGATATTCTTCTGGCATGCTTTGATAGCGTCATGCGTGCTTCGTTTTGGTCGGAATCCATAACTGTTGTCCGAGAATTGTGGCTCATAGATTGGCGTCAAAACCTGTGCGATTGCCTGCTGTATGACTCGGTCTACGGCTGTTGGTATTCCCAACTTTCTCTTTTTCTTCCCGTCTTCTTTAGGTATCTCTACCCGCAGTACGGGTTGTGGACGGTATCTCCCGTCCTTGATGGTCTGCCGGATTTCCTCCCCATTGTCTTTGAGATATTGCAGAAGATCTTCCACGCTCATCCCATCGACTCCGCCTGCCCCTTTGTTCTTCTTAACCCGTTTGTATGCCTGGTTAAGATTACTCGGGGTAAGGATTTCCTCCAGCAGTCCACCTTCGGGTCTGTCGGCATTGGTAATGTTGTTTTCAGTTATCCCTGAATCAGTAAGCGCTCCCGCATATTCTTCGTGTTCCGCACTATCCTTTTGCGGCCAGCCATTGCTTTTACAATGTTTTCTGCTTTCTTTGTCCCGATTCCCGGTAACATTCATTTACTACCACCTCCAAGGGTTCCACCCTTCACAGTACCGTCGACTGTACTGCTACTATGGTTTCATCTGACTCCTCATGATAAATCTTGTTTCAACCGGTTTCAGCAAATGCGCTTCCACCGTCCACGAGGCCTCCCCGGGTAAGAGCGCAGTCTTTCTCTCCATCCACCTGCCACATTTACACAAACTGATTCCGTGTAGTTATTGGACTTCGACTTGTTACGCAGCCTTATCCTCAATTTGTGCCTGATGCAGTTCCTGTTCGTCAGGCCGGAGATTTGCCGCCGCCTTCCTTCACACTCCACCTCACAGTGGACGCGCTTGGCTTTGGCTATACACTTCCCACTACAGGGCATGTTCGGGACTTTCACCCGTTAGACTGCGCCCATGCCGGGCGCACATATAACATAATGAAGTTTACTTTGAAAGGGGAACTAAAATGATTAAGATGAAACTTGTTTTTTGTATTTTAATAGTAGTACTTGTTATGGTTAGCTGCACAAGTCATTCTTTAATCGATGAGATAAACGATATTCATATCAGCGATTTAGATGATCCAATTCTTTCTTGGGTTGAAGCAAATCGAAAAGAAGAAGGAATCTATATAGGGAAAATTATTTTAGAGAATAGTGAAAAATACTATCTTCACATTAACAAACAAAACACCATGTCTACAACTATCAGCGATAATACTGAAAGGGATTCTTTCAGTATAGAGATTACTTTCCACGAAAGCTCTATAAACCCATTCTTACCTACTCCAAACCCATTTACATTGAGTGTTACTAAAATAACAACAACTAGACCAGTTCAGTATATTGTTCTTAATGAGGAAAGAATTGAGACTTCAACAGTTGAAGTCATAGATTAAACAATCCAAGATAAAACAAACACTCTTTATTAAACGAAATTACCCAAATTGTTTAAGGTTCAAACCGGTACTAGTCTAGTATTAGGCATACTCATCAGTTGTCATTTCGACGACCTGTTCACCATTCAGTCATCTGCGGCAAGTCTGATCAAATGCAGTACTAATAGTATGGGATTTTTTATCCCATGATACAAGGCTTATTAGTATGCTGGCTGAAAAATATGCTGAAGATCTTTGGCTGACGGGAGAACATGAACTGCTTCTAAAACGCTTAAAACAAGTACCTGAAATTGTACTGCATGAACATGCAGTACTTCAGCTTTACCGGGCGGCAATTATGATGAATTCCGGCAACATCCACGCAGCTCTTGCCGATATAGAAGCTGTAGAAAAACGCGGCGATTTAACCGATAAAGACCGGGGAATCCTTGAAACAATAGCAAGTTCGGGTCGCAAGCTTCCTCACAACAGTACCGGGTACGCCCCGAAATTTGACGACTTAGGCGCTTGACCGATTAAGAATCATCAAGCAGGAGACAGAGCCTCAAATTTGAATACGGGTAAGACCCCAGCGGTTACCTCGGCTATTGGTCAAGCCATCATCACGGCAGCCGACGGCGTGGTCCTCACAGGACAGTTGTGGATCCGCAACCGCTCTGCAGCCGATATTAAAATGAGTTCAAACCGGAGCTTTAGCGAAACCATCAAGCAGTCAGAAGGGTGGAAGAAACTTGAGTTTTCAGTAACCGGCAATGGGGTCAGCAACGTCCAGTTCGCCCTGCTCGCAGCCACCACAGGCGGGTCTGTCGATGCCGATGTAGCTTTCCTGCAGTACGAAGAAAATCCGTACGCCACTCTATGGGTTCCAGGCACGGATGACACAGCAGCCACCTCCCTTATCCGCACAATTGATCATAACTGTGAAAAAATTCGGTAACCCTCTAACTTATGACGGTCTTACCTTCACCTGGCAAAACGGCCGCCAGCTTGCTGGCATTACCGGAAACGGCGATACCCTATCCTTCAAGTATAACGACCAGGGGATCCGGACCGAAAAATATTACAATGGGGTAACAACAAAAACCGACCCTGCCCGGCTGGCACGGCGGCTGGCCGAAGCCAAGGCGCAGAGCGTTGCCGCAGCCGTGGATTGTGAAGAAACCCTGGTTATCGCGGCCGATACGGTGGTGTGCGCAGGCCGTGAGCTGCTGGGCAAACCCCGGGATCATTATCTTTGCTCAATGAGTTTTGTTGTGCATCAGTAAAATTATCGGAACACCTGCCCAATGCGGTAGGTGCTTTACTACATATGATAACGTCCTGACACCGCTTCTTCACAGATAATGATCTCCAAGCCAGTTAAACTCAAATATGTGTTCTATCTTGACAGATTTATATACTGCATGATAACCTCAAAGCGAACAAATGTTCTGTTGCGAGGTGTAGCCAAGATGTCATTACCACTTTATTCAGAACAGAAAGCATGTGTTGAAGCTTACAGGCCGCGTGTAAACCGAAAAAGTGTATACTTTCTTTGTGTTCAGGATCATTATGAAAAACTGGAGAATATCTGGGGAGAGCGCTATCAGCAGAAATTTGGCTACTGGCGCTCTTTTGTCACAGACGTCATCTATAAATACCTGGAATGCGGAGATCTTCATTTTGGTTTTGCCAGAGTAAAGTGCAAAGACTGTAAGCATGAGTACTTGCTGCCCTTTTCCTGTAAATGCCGGCATTTCTGTCCGTCCTGTCATCAGAGGCGGGTCGTTGAGTTTGGCGAGTGGCTGTGTGAAGAAGTGCTCAAGAAAGTCGGTCATAGGCAATGGGTTTTCAGTATACCAAAGCGACTCAGAGTTTACTTCATGTATGATCGAAAACTGCTTGCCAAACTCAGCCAGTGTGCCTGGAACGTATTATCCATGTACCTGAAGCAGGGAACTGGAGACGGTCATGCCGTACCCGGAGCAGTAATCGCTGTACAGACGTTCGGCGATTTTTTAAACTTTAATCCCCATTTACATACGGTTGCTACAGACGGTTGTTTTGACAGCGACGGAAATTTTATGGGCATGCCTGATCCTGATCCCAAAGAGCTGGAAGGTGCGTTTCGCTGCGAAGTGCTTAAGCTGCTCAAAGATGCCGGTAAGATAAATGATTTAATTATTGAAAATATGATGAGCTGGCATCACAGCGGCTTTAACGTATACTGTGGAAATGTGATTAATCCCTTTGATCAAGAGGGGGTGGAGAGACTTGCTCAATATATTATCCGGGCTCCGATTTCAATGGACTTTTCAAGTCCGTTTAGAGCGGATGACGTATGTACCGGCACCTGAAGCTTCTGACGGAGTGGCTAGAGTGATCTATAAAGCCAAAGACGGGAGAACCACAAAAACGTTTACAGCTTTAGACTGGCTGGCACACCTCGTTACCCATATCCCCACTAAGGGAGAGCAGATGGTCAGGTATTACGGCTATTATTCCAATAAAGCCCGGGGAATGCGAAAAAAAACAGATACCGATATGCTGGTACCTGCACTGAATGATACAGAGGTATCGAAGAAGATGTTTCGTAAAAACTGGTCACGGCTCATCCAGAAAATCTATCATGCTGACCCGCTTGTCTGCCCAAAGTGTTCCGGCAAGATGAGGATCATCTCCTTTATCGAAGAGCCGGATGTAAGCAAAGATATCCTGCAATATTTGGATTTATGGGCGGTAAGAAATCATGACCCGCCAATGGGAAAAGTATTAAAGAATTACATTCCCGAAAAGATGGCGATTCCTGAACAGATATAGTTCATGGATGAGATGCCGGTTTATGATGACATTGGTGATAGCAGCCAACCCTATGAGGATGAGTACTCGCAAGTTGTAGACTATGCAGAATAAGAGCATGCATAGTGTAAAATTGTTGTAGGATAAATTTAAATAAAAACAAACAAGAGATCGTCCTTTTGGTAAAATAGATTTATTCCAACCCATACCAAAGGAGCTGATCTCTTGTGAATACTATTTTACAAC
>JAAZMM010000082.1 GCA_012798805.1 Bacteroidales bacterium | reverse complement strand
GTACTCCCGTGGGGAATCGAACCCCAACCTAAAGAACCGGAATCTTCAATTCTATCCATTAAACTACGGGAGCATCCTAATCTACAAATGAGAATTACTCATTGCCTGCGAGTCTCTTGTATGTGTTGAGACGCCACTTGGCAAACTCTTCTGTCTTGGCGAAGAGCTCTGCTGCAACCTCAGGGAATGTGTTCATAAGTGAGGAGAAACGCACCTCACCCTTGAGGAACTCCTGGAATTTGCTCCAATCAGGCTCTTTGCTGTCAAGTGTAAAGGGATTCTTGCCTTCCGCCTCGAGAGTGGGATTATAACGGTAGAGATGCCAGTAGCCGCACTCGACTGCCCTCTTCTCTTCTCTCTGGCTCAAGCCCATACCGGCCTTGAGACCATGGTTGATACAAGGAGAATAAGCAATGATCAATGAAGGTCCGTCATAAGCCTCTGCCTCCTTGATGGCATTGAGGAACTGTACCTGGCTGGCACCCATTGCCACTTGTGCTACATACACATAACCGTAGCTGATAGCCATCATTCCAAGGTCTTTCTTACGAACTCTCTTGCCGGAAGTTGCGAATTTAGCAACTGCTCCTGCAGGAGTAGCCTTGGATGACTGTCCGCCGGTATTGGAATAGAGCTCTGTATCAAGCACGAGAACATTCACATTCTCACCTGAAGCGAGTACATGGTCAAGTCCGCCATAACCGATATCGTAAGCCCATCCGTCACCACCGAAGATCCACTGCGAGCGGGCGGGGATGAAGTTCTGGAGCTCGAGAAGCTGATTGCAAATGTCGCATTTGCACTCTTTCATCATAGGCACCAGTGCATCATGTACCTCACGGGTAATTTTCGCATCGCCACGATTAGTAATCCATTTATCGAACAGAGCTTTCATCTCTGAGTTGCAACTATTGCACTCCAAGCCCTCTGTCATAAGTTTGGCTACAGTGTCGCGAACTCTTTCGCTACCCAGCCTCATGCCAAGACCAAACTCAGCGTTGTCCTCAAAGAGGGAATTGGCCCATGCAGGACCGTGGCCACACGCGTTGGTGGTATAGGGTGATGAGGGGAATGATGCTCCGTAGATTGATGAGCATCCTGTAGCGTTGGCAATCATCATATGGTCACCAAAGAGCTGTGTGATCACCTTGATATAAGGAGTCTCACCACAACCTGCACAAGCTCCGGAGAACTCAAAGAGAGGCTGTGCAAACTGTGAATTCTTCACATTTTGTGTCTTGGGAGCAACATTATCCTTATAACCCACGTTGTGGTGGAGATAATCGAAGTTAGCCTGCTCAACCTCCTGGGTATCCAAAGGTTTCATCACAAGGGCTTTTTCCTTGGCGGGACAGATGTCGGCGCAATTGCCACAACCCGTACAGTCGGCCGGAGAAACTTGTATGGTAAATTTGTATTCCTTGAAAGCTGCATTGCCCTGTAATTTCTTTATGGCTGCTGGAGCCTCCTTGGCCTCCTCCTCAGTCATAAGGAAAGGACGGATCGCTGCGTGAGGACAGACATAAGCACACTGGTTACACTGGATACAGTTGTCAGGTTGCCACTCGGGAACAAATACTGCAATACCGCGCTTTTCAAAGGCTGCTGTGCCGGCCGGTATTGTGCCATCAACCATATCTCCTGCAAATGTGCTCACAGGGAGAGAGTTGCCATCCTGAGAATTAACTATGTCAGCCACATTGCGGATCCATTCGGGAGCCAAACGATTGTAGTTGGCGTGTACGAAACGGCCGGTTGCATTATTCCACTCCTCGGGAATCTCAACTTCGATATATTCTCCGCCGCGGTCAACTGCAGCGTAATTCATCTTAACTACATTCTCGCCCTTATTGCCGTATGACTCATCGATTGCCCTCTTCATATGTTCAACTGCCTCCTCGTAGGGAATAATGCCGGTAATCTTGAAGAATGCGGACTGAAGAATAGTGTTGGTTCTTCCTCCAAGGCCGATTTCAGCAGCAATCTTTGTAGCATTGATCAGGAAGAGACGGAGCTTTTTGGCAACAATCTCTTTCTTTACAAAGTCAGGGATCCTATTGAAAGTCTCCTCGGTATCCCAAAGGCTGTTGAGAAGAAGTGTACCACCCTTTTTAATACCTTTTAGTACATCATACTTGTAGAGGTATGAAGGCACGTGGCAAGCCACGAAATCGGGAGTTGACACAAGATAAGGAGCTCTGATCGGGCTGTCACCAAATCTCAAATGTGAACAGGTGTATCCACCTGACTTTTTAGAGTCATAGTCGAAATAACCCTGGCAATATTTGGAGGTGTTGTCACCAATGATTTTAATGGTATTTTTATTTGCACCAACCGTACCATCAGAACCCAGACCATAGAATTTACACTCATAAGTGCCTTTTTTCGCAAGTGATATCTCCTCTTTGAGAGGGAGAGACTTGAAAGTCACATCGTCCACTATACCGATAGTGAAACCATTTTTGGGCTCTTTAAGCTTGAGATTATCAAATACTGCGATAATCTGTGCCGGGCTGGTATCCTTTGAAGAGAGACCATAGCGACCGCCTACAACAAGTGGAGCATTTTCTCCAAGCTCGGAAACAATAGCCTTTACATCCATGTAAAGGGGTTCGCCAAGAGAGCCGGGCTCTTTTGTGCGATCAAGCACTGCAATCCTTTTGACGCTCTTAGGGAGAACTCTGAGGAAATATTTGGCTGAGAAAGGTCTGTAAAGACGCACGGTAATCAAACCAAGCTTCTCACCCTTTTCTGCAAGGTAATCTATTGTTTCCATTATGGTCTCGCATACGGAGCCCATGGCTATGATCACATTCTCTGCATCAGGTGCACCATAATAGTCAAAAGGAAGGTAATGGCGACCCGTAAGCTCGGTAATTTCCCCCATATATCTGGCAACTATGTCGGGAACCGCATCATAATATTGGTTCGAAGCTTCACGTGCCTGGAAGTAAACATCAGGGTTTTGTGCAGTACCTCTGGTAACGGGCTTGTTGGGATTCAAAGCCCTTTCTCTGAACTTTGCAAGAGACTTATCACTTACCAGTGGTTTGAGGTCTTCAGCCTCAAGCAATTCTACCTTCTGAATCTCATGTGAGGTCCTGAAACCATCAAAGAAGTGTAGGAACGGGATGCTTGACTTGATGGCCGAAAGATGGGCTACGGCTGCCATATCCATTGCCTCCTGCACACTGGCAGATGCAATGAGAGCAAATCCCGTCTGTCTGGTGCTCATCACGTCGGAATGATCTCCGAAAATAGATAGAGCCTGTGCAGCAAGTGCTCGTGCAGACACATGGAATACTGCCGGAAGAAGTTCCCCTGAAATCTTGTACATATTGGGAATCATCAGGAGTAGGCCCTGTGAGGCTGTGAATGTCGATGTCAGGCTACCTGCCTGAAGGGATCCGTGAACAGCTCCAGCTGCGCCACCTTCACTCTGCAACTCAGTTACTTTAACCGTCTCACCCCACATATTCTTTTTGCCAAAGGCTGCCCACTCATCAATGTACTCTGCCATTGTCGAAGAGGGAGTGATTGGGTAAATAGCAGCGTGCTCACTAAAAAGGTAAGCAACATGGGCGGCAGCATAATTGCCGTCACAGGTAATGAATTTTTTCTCTTTTGCCATTTGATTAATGTTTTTTATTGATTTGTCCCTTTTTTGTTATAAATCTTAACTTTTTGAAGGACTGTGCCTTTTATGCTAATTTTAAATACCAAAACTCAAAAATATAGATTATTTTTGGGATAAGAAAATTTAATGACTACTTTTACTACTCTGATAGAATATGATATAAATTTATAAAATTATGAAACGAATATTTATAATCATTCTTACTGTTTGCTTTGCACTGAACTCTAATGCTCAGGATGTAGTACATCACCAAAAAGGTGAAGATCTCGCCCAACACATGCTCGATAGCGTTAAGTATGTTCTACCTGACTTTACTGCAGGATTAGTTGTATTTAAAGACGGAAGTACCGCTAACGGACCGGTCAACATCAGTACCATCACACAGAGAGTCCTCTTTATTTCTCCCGATGGCGAGATCCAGGAGGTGCTCAATCAGGGTACCATAGATAGAGTGTCAGTCAAAGGGCGTTCATTTGTCAACACGAAGCAAGGCTATGTAGAGCTGCTGGATATGGGAGGAGATGATATTATCTTTGGATGTGTGAGAAGAGTAAAATTTCTCGAATCGGAAAAAACAGGCGCTTTTGGCACCTCTACCACTACATCATCAGTTACCTCTATGAGCTCCATCGCTGCGGACGGAAGGGTATATGAGCTTGCACAAAACGTAAAAACTCCTTACACCTATAGTGAGACCCCCTATCTCTCTCGCAAAGGCAAATTCAATTATGCTTCAAAGAGATATATCATAAAATGTTTCCCCTCAAAGAAGGCTGAAATAGAGAAATACCTCCAAGACCACAAGGTGGACTTTGGAAGCATGGATGATGTTAGAGCTCTATTTGATTATCTAAAATAGAGACTCCTTCATTAAGGGTAATCAGGCAATTGAAAACAGCTCCACTTCCGGGGCTGTTTTTTTGATGAGTCCCTGAAGCACGTTGCCCGGGCCTATTTCGGTAAAATGGGTTGCACCGTCAGCCACCATATTGCGTACTATATCTACCCATCTGACCGGAGACGTAAGCTGCATCAGCAGATTGGATTTGATCTTATCAGGATCAATGTTGGGCAATGCGTCCACATTTTGGTAAATTGGGCAAAGAGGTTTAGCAAAAGGAGCTTTATCTATTGCTCCGGCCAACTCTACACGAGCTGGCTCCATAAGAGGAGAGTGAAAGGCTCCTCCCACCTGAAGCATCACGCATTTGCGCACTCCGGCCTCCTTTAGTGCAGCAACAGCACTCTCCACAGCCGGGGTCTCACCTGAAATAACGGTTTGTACTTCGCTGTTATAATTTGCGGGGATCACTATACCCGGAATTTCATTACAAATACGCTCCAAGAGATCAGGATCAGCAGCAATAATGGCAGCCATCGAGCCCGGATTGAGGTCACAAGCTTTCTGCATTGCCTGTGCTCTGAGAGAAACCAATCTCAGACCATCTTCAAAAGTGAGAGCACCTGAGACTACAAGTGCTGAAAATTCACCAAGAGAGTGTCCGGCTACCATATTCGGAGCCGGCAGATCGCTACAAAGCGCTGCCACTACCGAGTGGAGGAAAACCGCAGGCTGGGTCACTTTTGTAGCCTTAAGGGCATCGGCATCACCCTCAAACATTATATCAGTAATTCTGAATCCCAGTATCTCATTTGCTTGATCAAAAAGAGCTTTTGCGCGGGCGGAACTATCATAAAGCTCCTTACCCATACCCGGGTATTGCGCTCCCTGTCCGGGAAAAATATATGCTTTCATCTTAATAAGGTTTTAGTAACAGCGGCAAAGATAGAAAAAAGATAGGAACATAATGCCTTAAAACCGTCCCTTCTCTCTTTCACCTGCACCGGTGCCTTTATATCTGCTCTTGGCGCTGTTAAAATTGTAACGAATAGTGACAATAAACTCATTGGAGTCCAGGCGGGTGCCCTGTATCAATTCATACTTGCCGCTATATAGGTGTACTTTTTCGTGTCTGAGAGCGAACAGATCTACACCCCTTAGTTCGATTGAAAGAGTATTATTTAAGAAAGATTTTCGCAGGAAAACATCAATTTGGTGAATCGGCTCAACCCTTTCAAAGGCCAAAACATGCCCCTTTCCCTGAAAATTATATTCCACATTTAGCATAAAACCTTTAGGAAAAGAGAAAGTGCTGCCCAAAGAGAGTAGGGGAACGGGGTTTTTCAGTTCCACATCCTGTCCCATATAGGGAATCGCAAGCCACTGTTTCTGAACACCAAGGCTGATATGTGGTGTCCAAACACCAATCGTAGGGTTAGCCGATAACATAGCTTTTATCAAAGGGAACTTCTTGGAATAATTGATGTAGCGGAGCACTATGATATTTGGTAAATCAGGCTGTGATGTAGCAGAACTGATAATAGCATCCTTGAAAATCTGGCAATTAACGAATAATTGCATAAACTTCCAGGTGGCGGCAAAGGAGATATTTTGGTTGATTTGTGGCTTTAACATCGGGTTGCCTTGGGAAATGCCGTACCTGCCTAAATACAACGATGCGCTACTTAACAGATGATAGGTCGGACGACGGCTCTTAGCGTCATAACTAAGATTCATCTGAAGAGGGCCAACAACAGCATTCAACGATGCATTAGGCAAGAAATGATCATACTTACGGCTCTTTTCTCCATTATACTCATCATTGTCAAAGTAACTTAAATCGGTGTGCTCATACCGCATTCCTGCAGAAAAAGAACCAAAGGGTAGCTTGCGACTGTACCCCGCAAAAGTAGCTGCATTGTGTTCGCGAATAGTGTTATAAGTGGTGGGCACAAAGTTTTCAGGATTAAGATAATCATCATTGTGCTCTGATTTGGCATATTCACTTCCCAAAGAGAACTCCCCACCCAGCACCGGATATGTAAGCACTAGCTTCGAGGCTAGCATATTATATGAAATAGGGTTGATAGTATGCACTTTGCGGCTCTCATGCAGTTTGCTGAGCTCATTATGCACGGTGCTGTCAAGCAATCCTCCATTATAATAATCGAAATTAAAGTCAATATTGAGTTTTCCAATATTACCATTATAATACAGGTTTGTACGTTGGGTAGTACCGGGATAACTCGTACAATCCGCAAGTTTGTGAGTATCATCATAATGATCCCCATCCACAGCTACTGCAATATCAATTTCCTCTATATAATGGCCCTTCCGAAACATATATGGATAATAACGGAATCCGACAGAATGGTTGCTATTGAACTCATAGTTGAACCCTATAGCCGGTGTCAAATCCCGCACCTCGGTGGTATACCTCATATCTTTACGCAATTCGAGCTGCGTCTCCGACTGAAGTCTATGGATTAAATCCGTGTTATCTTCGGATGTGGTCTTGCTATAGCCCAAGGAGACAAAAACATCCAGGTTTTTATATCTGTAATTGAGGTTGATCTGCTCCACCAAATCTAATCTGTGGCAGATATAGATACTTGAAAGAAGGTCAAAACTGAATCCATCTCCCTGCTGTTTAGTAGTTTTTGATGAAGTGACAACGGTATCAATATGGGGCTCCGGATAAAAGAATACCGAGCTGTCGGGGGTCTGTGCCGATAGCGTAAAACAGGTGGAAAAGAGCAACAGAATCAATGTCGCAAAAAGTCCTTTTTTGAATAGCTGGTTCATAGATAAAAAAACAGTTGCTATTATTAAAACGAGTGACAGACTGATTTGTTGCAAGGTAGCAAAAATAATACTCAAAAAAACACCTGGCCGGAATTTGCAATAGAGCTCTAAATGGCTTATCTCTCTTTAATGAGGCCGTTGCGGTAGGCTTCAAGCAGACGGAGCAGGGCAGCAATCTGTCCACGAATCTCTTCACCATTATCAGTATCCTTTACAAGCATCCTTCGTTT
>JAAZMM010000081.1 GCA_012798805.1 Bacteroidales bacterium | reverse complement strand
CAGTGTTTATGACGGAGGAGGTATTACTCCCGACTTCATTACCGAGTCCAGAACTTTTAGTCGTCCTGCATATTCCCTCGTTTTCAATGACATTCTTGGTGATTATGCAATCGAATATTTCAAAAAGAATCTTTCCATAGCTCCTGCTTCCGAATTTCATCTTACTGATGAGGAGTATGAAGATTTTATCTCCTATGCCGGAACCCGCGAGTTTGATATGCGCAGTTCTGCCGAGTCTGCACTTGATCAACTGATAAGGGCTGCAAATCAGGATGGGCTCTACGATGTCTATAAAAATGAGATAGATGCTCTCTCAGCACGCATCAAGGTGGATAAGGAGACTATGCTTCGTCTCAAAAAAGATGAGATTTTGCCTCTTCTGGAAGAAGAAATAGTGGTGAAATATTATCTCCGCGGATCAGAATACAATATCCGCCTTAGAGATGATCGGGGGCTATATCAGGCTCTTGAATGGTGGGGAGAATAGTGGGTAGTGGGTAGTATGTAGTGTGTAGTATGTAGTAGGGGAGTTGCGGGTTGCAGGGTGCGGAGTTTTGAAAAGCAGAGAGGGTGGCTAGTGAAGCTTGCCCTCTTACTTTTTTTGTGGCTTCGCAAGGAGTTTTATACATTTGTCATTTTGAAGATTGAAGAATCAATGTTTCCAGACAGTTTTTGCAGAGACATTGGTCCGGCCACTGATGTTTTAATTGCTCCAGGATGGTCGGAGGAATCGTAAGGCGAGTGCACCAGCAGACGTTGTGTGAGCGGGTGTCATGATGGCACTCGAAAGAGGCGCCGCAACGGGGACAAATTTCAATTTTCATGATAATGTATTTATAATATGAGCCGAACAAAAATAAGAAAAATGCCGCATACGTTGGCAATCATTTTTACGATAATTCTGTTGTGTGCGGTTTTGACATGGATTTTGCCGGCAGGCGAATTTGACCGGACAACGGTATCGGTAGATGGGATTGAGAGGAGTGTGTTGGTTCCCGGCTCGTATCATAAGGTGGAGCGCGCTCCGCAAACATGGCAAGTGTTGGGAGCTTTGATTTTTGGATTTGAAGCACAGGCAGCCATCATTGCCTTTATTTTGGTGATTGGCGGTGCTTTCCAAATTTTGAATTCCAGCCGTGCTGTGGACCGGGGTATTCTCTCCTTTTTAAATTGGCTTCGACGGTGGGAGCGGATCCCGTGGATTCGGCGAATAGGGGTTGATCCATTGGTAATAGCTGTGGTAATCATTCTTTTTAGCTTGTTTGGTGGGGTCTTTGGCATGAGTGAAGAGACTCTCGCCTTTGTCGTGATTGTAGTACCCCTGGCTATCTCGATGGGTTACGACTCCATTACCGGTTTTGCCATGGTTTATGTGGCGGCACATGTGGGTTTTTCAGGGGCTATGTTCAATCCATTTACCATCGGAATTGCTCAGGGATTGTCGGGTCTTCCCCTCTTTTCCGGGGTGGGTTACCGGGTCTTTTGTTGGGCTTTGTTGACGATCGTCTGTATCGTCCTGGTCTTGTGGTATGCCAATCGGGTTAAAAAGAATCCAAAACGCTCTCCTATGTATGCGTTGGATAAATATTGGCGTGATCGTGTGGAACAAATACATACCGATCTTGAGGTGGAAAAATCGGGAGAGGAGCAGCGCATTACCCGCGGTGCCTATTTTGCTTATGCGCTTGTAGTCCTGGTAATGGCAGCCTGGCTCTTTATAGGAGGTGCTTTTAGGACGATCGGGTGGTCGGAAGCGATATTGTGTGCGGTTTTCGTCGTCGGAGGTTTATGGATTGTCCGCCGGTCGTATTACTCTTTCATTTTGTGGTTATTGGCTTATACTATCTTTTTCCTGATACTGGGGGTGCTGAAATATCATTGGTATATTCCTGAAATAGCCGCTCTCTTTTTGGCGATGGGGCTTTTGACGGGCAT
>JAAZMM010000080.1 GCA_012798805.1 Bacteroidales bacterium | reverse complement strand
TTTATGGCAAATAAACACGATGGCCCACAAAGCAATGAATACTGCGTATTCTGTGGCAGGCGTCATGATCAGGTGGATCTGCTGATTTCTGCTGAGAATGCCTCTATTTGCTCTGATTGTGCCCTTACTGCATACGAATATGCCAGAGAGATACTAAATCCCAGGCTAGATCATATCAAAACAAACGGAAAAATTGTTGGTGATCCTGTTTTGCTAAAACCAAAGGAGATAACCGACTTTCTTAGCCAATATGTAATAGGTCAGGAAGAGGCGAAGAAGACTTTGGCAGTGGCTGTTTACAATCATTACAAGAGGATCAACAACAAGGAATACGATACTATTGAAAAATCCAACATCCTACTTGTAGGTCCTACGGGAACAGGTAAAACTCTAATGGCACGTACTATTGCCAAGATGTTGAATGTGCCCTTTGCCATAGTTGATGCCACGGTACTTACAGAGGCAGGATATGTAGGTGAGGATGTTGAGTCGATCCTTGTCCGTCTTCTTCAGGATGCGGATTACGATGTTGCGAAAGCTGAAATGGGTATTGTCTTTATAGATGAGATAGACAAAATAGCCCGCAAGAGCGACAATCCTACCATTACCCGTGACGTATCGGGAGAGGGAGTTCAGCAGGCACTTCTCAAAATTATCGAAGGTGGCATAGTTAATGTACCTCCCCAGGGTGGTCGTAAACATCCGGAACAGAGAATGATTGCCGTTAATACAGAGAATATCCTCTTTATCTGCGGGGGAGCTTTTGAGGGAATCGAACGACACATTGCTCAGCGTCTAAATACACAGGTTATAGGCTTCGGCGCTCAGGAGCAGCGCGCAAAAATAGACAAGGATAATCTTATCCAGTATATTGCACCGCAGGATCTGAGAGCCTATGGGCTCATTCCTGAAATTATTGGACGCCTGCCGGTGCTTACACACCTTAATCCTCTTGACAGAGAAACATTAAGAGCTATCCTTACAGAGCCTAAGAATGCACTCATCAAGCAGTATGTCAATCTATTTGCGATGGATGGCATCAAACTGTCATTCAAGCCCGAGGTGCTTGACTATATAGTGGATACAGCCATAGAGTTTAAACTGGGAGCCAGAGGACTTCGTGCCATCTGCGAAACCATTATGCTGGATGCAATGTTTGATGCGCCGACAAGTAGTCGTAAGAGCATGACCATTACGCTCAAATATGCCAAGCAAAAGGTTGAAAAGTTTGCCGGCAAAATGATAGGGCAGTAAGTAGTGTGTAGTAAGTAGTGGTTGAGATCGCCCGGAACTCATGACTTATGACTTAGGACTCAGAACTATTCAGGTAAAGTTATTTCCTTGTATTTCTTCTGTCTTTGTTCCCAGCGTTCACGGGCATATTGCTGCATATCGCCGACCTCGTCCATTTCATCAATAATTTCAAGCCCTAGAATGGTCTCGATTATATCCTCGAGGGTGAGAATCCCCTGGAAACAGCCATATTCGTCAATGATAAGGGCGATCTGCTCTTTATGTTCGAGAAGTGCTTCCCATATATCGCTGATCGATGCCTCTTCGTTGAAATAGGGAATATCCCTGCGGATGTCTCCCAATCTGACGTCAAACTTATCATCAGCAAGGTACTCAAGTGCCTCTCTTCTGAGGATGTAGCCTGTAATAAATTCGGGTGATTCCAAATAGACAGGGATCCTGGAGTGGTGAAGGTAGGTCGAGTCTTTGTAAAATTCCTTTAGAGTCATGCTCTCGGGAGCGATAGCCGATACCACCCTCGGCGTCATGGCGTCGTAAGCTTTAATGCTGTCAAGCTTAATCAGATTCTGAATAATCTTATTCTCACTCTGTTCAAACACACCCTCTTCCTCACCGACATTTACCATTGCAGATACCTCTTCCCGGCTGATAGTTACTTCTTGCTCCTTCGGGGAGATGAGCTTTGTCATGCTTTCGAATAGGATTACCAGCGGGTAGGTGACGAAAATCATCAAGCGAATAGCATAGGCAGTAAAGGTAGTCATTCGCTTCCAGTAGGAGGTTCCTATCGTTTTTGGTAAAATTTCGGAGAAGACCAATATCAGTAGGGTAGTGATGGTGGAAACCAGTCCGAAATAGGAATTGTTGAAAATTACAGCTGCCTGAGCACCCACTCCGGCTGCACCTACGGTATGTGCAATGGTGTTTAGTGTGAGGATAGCAGAAATAGGCCTGTCCATATCCGTTTTATACTTCTTGAATAGGGCAGCACCTCTAGTTCCTTCTTCTTCCTTCATAGTGATGAAAGAAATAGGAGTAGATAGCAGGACAGCTTCAACTATAGAACAGAGAAACGATACGCAAAGCGCGAGAAGTAAATAGGCAATAAGTAGCGAGACTGCACTCATATTTTATTTTTAAAATTATTCTCCATTTGCCATTGTAACAAGGAATTCTTCGTTATTAACACATCTTTGCAGTCTGACTTTCATAAATTCCATTGCTTCTACTGAGTTCATGTCTGCAAGATGGTTGCGGAGAATCCAGATACGATTGAGATAGTCGGGATTGTAGAGGAGGTCATCTCTGCGGGTAGATGATAGTGTTACATCAACTGCAGGGAAGATACGCTTGTTGGAAAGTTTCCTGTCAAGTTGGAGCTCGAGATTACCCGTACCCTTAAACTCCTCAAAGATAACCTCGTCCATCTTCGAACCGGTCTCTGTAAGAGCGGTAGCAA
>JAAZMM010000079.1 GCA_012798805.1 Bacteroidales bacterium | reverse complement strand
TGGGTGATACTGTTGGTGATCCCTTCAAGGACACTTCAGGCCCTTCACTCAATATTTTGATTAAGCTGATGTCTATGGTGTCCATTGTGATGGCCGGTTTAACCGTAGCCTTCTCAATATTGTAAATTATTACTAGCTTATAATTACCAATAATCCCCTAGAACTGAGGCTTTCGGGGGTTATTGACATGGAGTGTAGTAAAGAATTGCCTATCTTTGTAAATCACGTCATATCAAAAATTATTAACCAATACCTATTATTCTATGAAGAGAATCAAGTTTCTATTCACTCTTGTGGCTATATTGCTGGCAGGAGTTCTGTCTGCACAAAATATCACTGTCAAAGGTGTAGTGACAGACAGAGAGACAGGTGAGCCGATTCCTTTTGCGTCCATTCAGGTAAAGGGTACGACTACAGGTGCTGCAGCCGACACAGAAGGCTGTTTCAGCCTGACTGTTTCTACAAATGCCACTCTGGTGTTTTCCTCAATTGGTTATATTCCTAGGGAAGTCCCTGTAGATGGTCGAGGAGTAATTGATGTTATCCTATCTCCGGACTCAGAGGCCCTTGATGATGTAATCGTCATTGCTTATGGTACGGCCAAGAAGGAGTCTGTAACAGGTGCGGTTGCCACAGTAAAATCCTCTGAAATATCCAAACGCCCTGTATCGAGCGTTACTGATATCCTCGAAGGTCAAGTAAGCGGTATCATGGTCAATAGCACATATGGAGAACCGGGTAGCGGTGCTTCCATCCGCATTCGCGGTTTTGGTTCTGTTAATGGTTCCAATAGTCCGCTCTATGTTATTGATGGTGTGCCATTCGGTGGTAATGTTTCAGACCTAAATCCAAATGATATAGAATCCCTTACAGTGCTAAAGGATGCAACATCCGCAGCTTTGTATGGTAACCGTGCTTCAAACGGTGTTATTCTGATCACGACTAAACGCGGTACTTCGGATAAAGTTTCAGTTACCGTATCGGCAACTCAAGGTATCTATATGAGGGGTATTCCAGAGTATGATAAGGTCGATGCACTCCAGTTTATGCAGGTTTACATGAATGCAGTTGCAGGAAACTTTATGTCTACAGACCCCCAAACCTATCCTACACGTCAGGCAGCTGCAGCAGAAGTAAAGAGAAATCTCTGGTCAAATCTCGGTAACTACAATATCTTTAATGTTCCCGATGACCAGTTGTTTGATGACAATGGTTATTTGAATCCAAATGTTAGTGTTCTCCCCGGCTTTGATGACCTGAATTGGTACGATCATGTTGAGCGGGTTGGTTATCGTCAGGAGTATAATGTCAGTGGTAACGGGGCTTCCGAGAAGAGTAATTACTATTTCTCCCTCGGATATCTTGAAGAAAATGGACAGATCCACAATTCTGATTTTAACAGGTGGACCGGTCGTGCAAATGTGAATTTGACTCCACTTAAGTGGCTAAAGACAGGTTTAAATATTTCAGGTTCAATGCAAGAGAGTAATGGTATTACAACCGGTACTTCTACTATTGCGAATCCTCTCTACTTTGCTCGTGTCATTGCTCCAATATATCCGATTTATCGTCATGATATGACTACTGGAGAATACCTTCTTGACGAAAATGGTGAGAAACAATATGATGATGGTATTGACCTCAGTCGTCAACAGTTGAATGGCCGCCATGTTATCTGGGAAAATGAACTTGATCGCAGGAATACCATTAGAAATACACTTACTGCACAAACCTATGCTGATATTAAATTCCTTAAAGATTTCACACTTTCAATAAAAGGTGACATAAGTATAAGGGGTAATTATTATCGTTCATACACTAACTCAATTATCGGTGATGGAAAAGGAAATGTCGGTCGTGCAAGTCGTTCTAGATATCTTTACAAGAACTTCACTTTCCAGCAGCTGCTCAATTGGCATCGTTCCTTCGGTGATCATTCAGTAGAGGCCCTTATAGGGCACGAGAATTACTCTTATGGCTATGATTATGAATATGGTTATAAGACTGATGAGACCTTCCTTAGTGGATACGAACTCGATAATTTCAATACGATTACATCTCTGGATGGATACCACTCAGGTTATACTCTTGAGAGTTATCTTGCCCGCGCTAAGTATGACTACAAAAGCAAATATTATGTGGAGGGTTCTTTCCGTCGTGATGGTTCTTCAAGATTTGCACCTGAGAACCGCTGGGGTAACTTCTGGTCTGCGGGTGCGACATGGATACTGTCCAAAGAAGATTTTTTAAATAATGTTTCTTGGATAAATAATCTTAAACTTCGTGGATCATACGGTCAGGTGGGTAATGACACCTCCTGTGGTTACTACGCATATATGGCATTGTATAGTATTCACCAATATGCTAATAAAACCGCCTCATATAAAGTTCAGAATGAGGCGAGAGATATTGTTTGGGAGAGTGCCAATACATTCAGTGCAGCATTGGAGGGGCGTATGTTTGATAGATGGAACTGGAGTGTTGAATACTTCGATAAGGTGACAAAAGACCTCCTTTTTGATGTTTATCAGCCACTTTCAGCAGGAGCTACCGCTACTTCTTCAGCTGAGTCTACAACTACTCAAAACCTTGGTTCCGTGGCAAATCGTGGTGTAGAAATCAATACTGACGTTGATATCCTCAGAACAAAGGATTTCAGATGGAACTTCTCACTCAGTGCAACAATGCTCAGAAATAAGGTACTTGTGCTTCCTGAACAGAACAAAGATGGTATCATCAGTGGAACAAAGAGAATTCTTGAGGGGCACGGTATTTATGATTTCTGGTTGTATCAGTATGCCGGTGTTGATATGATGACCGGTCGTGCTCTTTATCTTCTCGATGATGAAAAATATTATATTGGTGATCCGGTAGAAGGAAAGAGTGAAGTGCCGGTAGAATGGGCAAGCACAATTAACGGAAAAGACTATGTGCTAAACACTACTTATGCTAAGAAAGATTGGTCTGGGTCGGCAATACCAAAGATCCATGGTAGCTTCTCAACCTCCTTTTCGTACAAGAGCTTCAGTCTGTCGGCACTATTTACCTATGCGTTAGGCGGTAAGCTGATTGACTATTCCTATATCAATTTGATTAGTGCATCCGCTTCTCCCGGTGCTTACCATGTCGATATTCTCAATTCATGGAGTTCAGCCCCTCAAGGCATGTCCGAGACCTCACCGGACCGAATAAATACGACAGCAATTCCTGAAATTAATGGTTACTGGAGTTCATATAGCAATTCCACATCAACAAGATTCCTGACAAGCAGTAACTACCTTGTGATAAAAAATGTCGCACTCAGTTATTCGCTCCCTAAGAAAATGGTTCAAAAAATTGGTCTTAAGAATCTTACTTTCAATGTGGCCATTGATAACCTTGTAACATTCGCAGCAATGAAGGGCTTGAACCCGCAGCAGAGTTTTGCAGGCACTGTAACTAATTACTTCAATACCCCTCGTGTGGCTACTGCAGGCCTCAGGATTACATTTTAACGTTAAACAGGATTAGATTATGAACAAAATATATATATTAGCTATAGCAGTCTTGATATTCATTATGTCCGGCTGCAGTAAAGACTACCTCGAAACCACTCCTACAGGTAGCATTAGCCCTTCTACCCTTTTCAAAACGACAGAAAATGCTGCTATCGCAGTTAACGGTTTGAACAAGCTGATGAATCGCCAGCTAATAGGTTCTCAGGGATACAACGGAGAGGGTACTATAAAACTTTATTTCGGAGACTATCCGGGACAGACGATGTCCGTTGCTCTTACAGGTTGGAATAACACTATTAATGGCGAGTATCACGCGAGCGATACTGACAGACGTACATATTATGCTTGGTATTATTACTACATGCTCATTGGTAATGCCAACACAATTATTGAAGAGATTGATGATGCTGAAGGACCTGAAGCAGAACGTCAATTTATTAAAGCACAAGCCCTATCTTACAGAGCGTTTTCTTACATGAATCTCATTCAACTTTACTCCGTTAGGTGGATTGACTCCAATAATGGTTCTGCTCCCGGAGTAGTGTTGCGTCTCGACACCTCTACCGGTGACATGCCTCTGAGTACTCAGGCTGAAGTATATGATCAGATTTATAAGGATCTTGACGATGCCATCGATCTCTTCACCAAATCCGGGATTGAACGCGACGAGGAATGGATGATGGGACTGGATGTTGCATATGCCATCTACGCACGTGCTGCCATTACCAAGCAGGATTATGCAAAGGCTCTCTCAATGGCAAAGAAGGCCAGAGCCAATTATCCGCTTATGAGTGTAGCCGAGTATAAGGCCGGATTCTGCAACCCCACAAAAGAGTGGATATGGTATCTTTATAACACTGACACGGAGACATTGTACTACTATTCCTATTTCGCATACGTTGGGTACAATGCCGTGGCATCACAGGTTAGAAACTATCCCAAGTGCATCAGCCGTGAACTTTTTAACAAAATTCCCGAAACGGACATACGTAGGGGGCTCTTTCTTGATCCCAAGGGGATGAGTTATTCTACTGTGAATGGTTTTGCAACCAAGGGCAAGGCACTTGACAAGTATGGCCGGCAGTATGCATCAGAGGATGGACGCAAGGGTATCGAATCAAACTTTAAAGTCTTTGCCTATATGCAGTTTAAGATTGCTACTGAGGGACAGCCCGGAATCGGTAATCTTTCATTGTTTCGTTCCTCTGAAATGGTACTTATTGAGGCGGAAGCAAACTATTTCCTCAATAACATAGGTGACGCTCAAAAGAACCTTGTCGAACTGAATAAGACTTCCAAGCGCGACCCTGAATATAATTGCGTGTCGACAGGTGTAGATCTTCTCAATGAAATCAAATTTTACCGTGAGGTAGAACTTTGGGGTGAAGGTTTTAACTGGTTTGACCTCAAGCGTTGGGGTGATTCTATCGTACGTCGTTCATTTAAGGATGGTGGTAACTTCTTGTCAGCCGTTGCGGTAACTATCGGCCCCCACGAGAAAAATGAGTGGACTTGGGTTATTCCCAAAAAGGAAACCGATTACAACAAGGAAATTCGTTAATCGGGTTGGATATTAACACAAAAGGGGTGGCTCATGATGTGAACCACCCCTTTTGTGTTAAGTACGATTGAGGCAATCAATACAATACGCTTATTGTGTATGGTACACCATTTAGAACATCAGTGCGCCCAGTGTATTGTTGTCCATATGAAGTGGGCTCTACATCCACAGTAGTGGCACAAAAAACCGATATGTACAGTCTGCCGGCAGTAGGTTTGGTTATGGTCAATTCTTTGGCAACCCCGTTGCCGACATTGAAATACAAAGAATTGTCATTGAAAGCAAAGTCTCCAGGATTCGCGAATAGGTACATATCGAATCTATCCCATCCCTTTTGTGGGGTAATTGAAATTTTTATCTGAGCTGTGCCTTTCGGTATATCTACGGCAAAATGATGGTATTGTCTGTCTCCTATTTTTGTAAATGCCGGATTATTATCAGATGTTGAACACTTCATTTCCCTTGCTTCACCATTCTTAAGAATCCCCTTCAATCTGGGGGCTCCGGTGCCATCGAGGGCATATTTTATCATGGAGGACATCAACTCCAGTATTTCTCCTGAAACGGCTCTTTCAGGATGAGATCCAATTAAAACTACGCGTCCCTCATAGTCTGATGCCTTGTATGCCCATCCCGCCACTGTTTTGTGAATGTCTCTTTTAAGATTAAGGGTGTCTCCATCATAGCGTAATAGTACTTCAGTACCACCGGGAACATCGCTGTCCATCCATGCAAAGCATCCGCCATTGTGCCTTACACTATCAATAATCATGTCGTTGCCAAACGAATAATAATTTAGCAGAGGAGATCTTTTTTCTACAAGTAGTGATGTGAAGGACTTTGATAATGTGGTACCCCTTACGTACCCTGGCCATATGCCATAGTATTCCGCTCTGACCACTATGCCACTGTCTCTCATTGACCCTTTTGAAGCCACGAATGCACCGGCACAAGTGCCAAGATAGCTGCCACCTTCCTTCACAAACCTACGTATGTTTTCACGACCTTTTTCTCCGAGAGAGCGTCCGTGAGAGAGGGCTTTACCGCCGTTTGTATAGATCATCCTGAATCTGGGGGCTCCATCGGGATAGAGTAGGATGCCATTTTCATCAATTTCAGAACCGCAGAGAATAAGGGTCTGAAGAAGTGTGTCCAGAGCATTCAGATTCTCTTTGTCTGATGAGTTGAATATCTCGGAGGATAGATTCAAATAGTTGGCTGCCGGAAGATCAGGATAGGAGTTGAGAAATATGCCCCCATCAATAAAAATGTCTTTGTAATAACCGGAAAATCTGTTCTGAGCAAAAATTGACGATATCAGTGCGAGTATCGTCATCGCAAATGTGAGGATATGTTTCATAATTGGTTCAGTAATTTACAGTAATCGTATATGGAACTCCATTCAGTACATCCGTACGCCCTGTATAATGGGTACCATAGAAAGTTTCCACGATATCTACTGTTGTTGCACAAAAGACTGAAATATATAATTTTCCTGCTTTTGGATTTCGGATTTTCAACACTTTGTCAAACCCAAGGGTAATGTCGCGGAAATCAGCAGAATCCATGAATGCAAAATCGTTATACTTGGCGAATAAATGCATATCATAATTATCTCTTCCTTTATGGTGATTGAGAGAGATGACTACCTCCGAGATCTTATTAGGTATATTTATGCAGAAGTGGTGATATTGACGGTCTCCTATACAAGTAAATTCAGGGTTATTATTGTGCGTTGACAAATTCATTATTCTAGGCTCTCTATTTTTTAAAATGCCCTTAATGACAGGATTCCCATTGCCATCCATAGCATACTTGATAAGTGCTGCCATAAGATCAAGGCGTTCGTCAGTGCAATTACTTTCGGGATGTGAGCCTATTGCAATAACACGTCCGCTGAATTCATTATTTTTGTATGCCCAGCAACTCGCTTCCAAATGAACTGGTTGTCTTAAATTGAATGTGTCTGCAACATAGCGAAGCAGGATTTCAGTGCCTTCAGGTATGTTATCTTTGGCAGCGTAACAACCATTGTTGTGGTAAACGCTGTCTATGAAATGGTCTCCCCCAAAATCATGGTATTTAAGTAGTGGAGAGTTATTTGGAACAAGCATTCCGGTATATGTGTCCATAATGCGTGTAGATATACCATATCCGCCGGGCCAGATGCCAAGGTATTCTTCATGAACATCTGGAGTTATTTCGTTTAAGTAACTACCCACAATAAAAGCTCCGGCGCAAGAGCCCACATAACTGCCACCATTAGATATGAACTTACGGATTGCATTCCGTCCATTTTCGCCTAGAGAGCGACCATGTTGTGTGGCTAGCCCTCCATTTACATAGATCATTCTGAAACGTGGTTCACCGTCAGGGAAAAGGAGTACACCATTTTCATCAATTTCACTCCCTACAATAATCCTTGTCTGATTCAAAGTGTCAAGAATTGTCAGATCTTTAGTAGCAGCTGAAAGAAGTTTTTCTAAAGATAGTCCCATATATCTCGCAGCGGGGAGGTCCCGCTTGGATGTAAGACGTATACCTCCATTCATAAAAATGTCTTTGTAATAACCCTTTGCGTGGTTCTGCCCACAGGAAATGAATGGCATTGAGAGTAGAATAACTGCTAAGAAACAATAATATTGGTTTCGCATAATGATTAATATTGTTATTATCCTACAAATTTAATTTTTTTTAACAAGTGTAAAAATATCAACGTTAGTTTAGGTGCAAAAATCCCCAGAACTTAAGCCCCGGGGATTTTTTGTTGTAGTATATAATAATAAGTTTTATTTCTTGTTTGGTGCGTCGAGCTCCAGATGAGGATTCCTTTTAGCAGAACGTGCAAGCAATATGGAAACTGTAATGGCAATGAGGCCGAGGCAAACGAAAATCCATTCTGCATTTACTGCTGCTCTCACTTCTTGATGGGCAAAGAGCTCCGTGCCCACTTCAGCGGTAATAGTATTTCTAAAGATCCTTCCAACAAAGAGGGGAACCAGGAGCATACCCATATTCTGAATCCAGTAGATAAGGGAGTATGCTGTTCCGAGGTTCTTTTCAGGTACAATCTTGGGCACGGAAGGCCACATTGCAGCAGGCACGAGAGAGAAACCTACTCCGAGGATGGCAATGCCGAGATAGCCATAGAAAGGAACACCTGCCGGAGCGAAGCCCACAATAAGATGTGCAACAAAGACCATCACTGAGCCGATAACCATCCAGAGTGTCGCTTTTCCGAACCTGTCCACAAGAACACCAAAGAGGGGAGTTTCGACAACGGTAAAGAAAGGTATCATAGAAATCATCCATGTTGCTGCTTCCAGTTCGATGCCGAAACGGGGGATGAGTATGGATGTCGCAAACTTCTTGAATGAAATAATACAGACATAGAAGAATACGCAGAGAAGCGAAATCAGAATAAAGTGTTTATTGCTGAGCACCCTAAAAATATCGGAAAATTTGAACTTGTCTTCATCCGAAGTAACAACTTTGTCGGTGCTGCCGGTTACCTGGTCAAATCTTGCGTCCATTGCAACGAAGATGGCCCAGAGGATACCGCCTATTAGGAGGAGTCCCAGTCCTACCAAAGCAGGTTTGCTGGTTTCGCTAAGGGGATACATTCCGTTTTCCGCAGCTGAAACAAGTCTGGGTGATAAGATAAATGCGGTTGCCGTACCAAGTCGAGCTATGGCGAGCTGTAGCCCCATTGCAAGGGCAGTATAGCTGCCTTTGAACCATTTGGCAATAGAGCGGGTGACGCCCACTCCGGCAATCTCACTGCCTAGCCCGAAGAGCATACAACCGATATAGGCCACAGTAAGAGAGTGGCCGGCAGCCACGATGGAAGGTGTGGAAATGGCCACATAGACCAGTGCTGCACCGGCGATCATCAACCCTACGAATATGGATCCTGTAACACGTACGCCCCATTTGTCGAGAAGCATACCGCAGATGATAAGGCCTCCCCATACGCAGAGGAAGGAATAGCCGCCCGCATAGAATCCATAATTGGCGGAGTCCCAACCGAGCTCCAGCATTTCAGGATTCTTAAAGATGTGGGAAAGAGTCGAGAACATGTCATCAAAGAAGTAGGATGCAAACATCGGTACCACGAGGCACGCGAGGGCAACCCACGCCCATTTCCGGATGTTCTTTTTCTTGGCTTGGATTTGTAGTTCAGTCATAGATAGTTATTATAAAGTTTGTATTGTTTTGATTCAGTGTTATTTCTTTATGTTAGGTAATTCAAGGCCGTAACCTTTGCGACGATCTTCCGCCTTCAGCAGGAAGCTGAAAATGAAGGCAAGTACACCGAAGCTTGAGAAGATGAGCATTGGAGCGAAATATCCACCGGTATTGAGGAGCACCTTTCCGATGAGAAGGGGTACGAAGCTCAGGCCGATATTTTGCACCCAGAATATAAGACAGTAGGCCGATCCGAGGATTTTTTCGTCAATAATCTTAGGAACGGAGGGCCAGAGGGCTGCAGGTACAAGAGAGAAAGAAACTCCCAGTACCACTATTAGCAGAAACGCAAACCATTTTTGAGGATAGAGAGGTAATAGGAATGCGAAACTAAGGTGACATACTATCATTATGATGGACCCGAGCATCAGCATGGTTGCCCCCTTGCCCTTAAGGTCAAGGAAAATACCAAGAACAGGAGTCAGGATCATTGCCAGAATGGGGAAAAAGCTAAACAGCTGCGAAGCCGTAGCGGCATCAATACTCAGGGTCACTTCCAGGAAGTTGGGAGCATATCTCTGGAAAGGGAAAATGGCACTATAGTAGAGTACGCAGAGCAGAGCCACGATCCAGAACATTTTGCTCGAGAAAATCTTGCCCAAATCCCTGATGTGGAATTCATCCTCGGCGCTATCTTCCTCTTTAATGCCGGCCTCAACAAGCTGTTTGTCAAGTTTGCGGTCCATTACTGTGAATACAAGGAAGAATATAAGGCCTACACAGAGGAGTGCAGAACAAAATGCCACGGGAGCAAGCACTGAGGAATTGTGACGGGCGGCAATAATAGGTGCAAGCCACATTACAGCAAACACACCAAGACGGGCAATAGCCATTTCAAGACCCATGGCGAGAGCCATTTCCTTGCCCTTAAACCATTTTGCAATGATCTTTGAAACCGTAGTGCCGGCCATTTCACAACCACATCCAAAAATCATAAAGCCGAGTGATGCCATTTTTGCACTACTGGGAAGAGCAGTCCACCAACTGTTGAGCCAGTCGCTGAATGCGGTAGTTTGAAACCAGTCTGTGATACCAATAAATTTGATGACCGCACCTATTACCATGAGTGAGGCGGAGAGGGTGCCGGTAAATCGAACTCCCATCTTGTCAAGGATAATACCTGCGAGAATGAGGAATCCACATACATTAAGAATATATTCCGATGCCGCATAAGTACCGAATACACCACTATCCCATCCCAGGGAAGTTTCAACGAGTGATTTAAGTGGTGACATCATGTCCACGAACATGTATGCGAAAAACATCATCAGAGAGATGAGTATCAGTGCGCTCCACCTTGCCCAAGGTGAGTCATTGATTAGTTTTGCTAATTTATCTGCCATAACTGTTTTTTTTAACGATTTTTCTTGTCAAAGAAATGCTAAATTAGTTTATTTCAACGAAACGGCAAAATATAATCGATGCCCTTCGGTTTATTTCTGGAATTGGAATAATAGTTGTAACTTAGCGTGTTGTTTCAATTAGATATATAAGTACATTATGACACTTGATGTAGTTTTGGGGCTTCAATGGGGTGATGAAGGCAAGGGCAAAATCGTTGACGTACTTGCTGATACTTATCCTGTTATAGCTCGTTTCCAGGGAGGACCCAATGCAGGGCATTCTCTTCATTTTGAAGGCAATAAAATTGTATTGCATACGGTTCCCTCGGGTGTTTTTCGCCAAAATGCCACTAATATCATAGGCAATGGCGTTGTGTTGGATCCCATTATTTTTAAAAAGGAGTGTGAAACCATTGTTAAAATGGGAGTCCCGGTGCGTGAGCGTTTGGCCATCTCTAAAAAGACCCATTTGATTTTGCCTACGCATCGCATCATAGATGCGGCTCAGGAGGGCGCAAAAGGAGCTTCCAAGATCGGATCGACCCTCAAGGGTATTGCTCCCACTTATGAGGACAAGATCGGTCGAAATGGACTCAGAATTGGCGATATCCTAGCGCCTGATTTTATATCCAAATATAACGCTCTTAAAGAGAAACATATTGCATATCTCAAACAGTATGATTTTGAATACGATCCTATGCAGGATGAGGCAGAGTGGCTTGAAGCTGTGGAGTATCTCAGGAGTTTCAATATTGTGGACAGCGAATATCTGGTCAACGAACTGCTCGGTTCAGGTAAAAAAGTACTTGCAGAGGGAGCACAAGGCACAATGCTCGATGTTGATTTTGGTTCATACCCCTTTGTGACCTCATCCTCTACCATCTGTGCGGGTGCATGCACCGGACTTGGCGTTTCCCCCAAACATGTAGGGCGTGTATATGGTATTTTCAAAGCCTACTGTACCAGAGTTGGCAGCGGTCCTTTCCCGACAGAGATTTTTGATGAGACCGGAGAGGAGATACGTCGTAGAGGATTTGAATTTGGAGCTACTACCGGCCGTCCCCGTCGTACAGGCTGGCTTGACCTTGTGGCTCTGAAATATGCAATAATGATCAATGGAGTCACTGATCTGATCATGATGAAATCCGATGTGCTCGACACATTTGATACCATTAAGGTGGCCACATCCTATATAGTTGATGGAAAAAACCACTCACAGATGCCCTACGGCGTTGATGCTGAAGTGACTCCGGTATATCGTGAGTTTCCCGGTTGGAAAAGGGATCTCAGTAAGGCGCGCAAAGAAGAGGAGCTTCCCTCCGAATTCTTAAGTTATGTCAAGTTTATTGAACAAGAGACAGGTGTTTCCATAAAAATCATTTCTATCGGTCCTGACAGAGACCAAACCATAATCAGATAGGACTTATTAGGTGACTTTGCTTGAAAGAATAGAATTTCCTTCAGACATTAAAGGGTTGTCGCAAGC
>JAAZMM010000003.1 GCA_012798805.1 Bacteroidales bacterium | reverse complement strand
TACGCACCATTTCGCCGGTCGCCACCAGGTGTTGCCACCAGTGCTGCCCCTCGACTTGCATGTGTTAAGCCTGCCGCTAGCGTTCATCCTGAGCCAGGATCAAACTCTTCATTGTATAAAAAAATATCATATGTTTGGTTTGAACCTGATACTCGATTCTTGAAGTAGTTTCAAAAAAATCAACGTTTCGCTCGAATTCATTTAAAAAAACAAATTCGGTACTTGCTTGTACTTTTGTCTTCCAATATTCTCAAAGAACAACCGTCTCTTTCTCGAAACGGGCTGCAAATATAAGAACAATTTTTAAATTGGCAAAAAAAATGCATCGCAGGGAAAACAATCGCATAGAATATGCCCGCTCCCTACGATGCACTTTATCTTACACCAAAATCAGGAGTTCTTCATCTCCTCATTTAAGAGTGGCACAATGGTGTTATCGAAAAAATCTATAACAGTTTCCGGACTAACGCTATAATTTTCATTATTTATTGACACGGAAACACCTTGCTCGCATCTTCTCATACAAAAAGCTGCCTTAAGGTCCACGGAATCATATAAACCACGCTCCTCTATCAGGTGTTGCAAGGTTTGAATAATATTGTATGCCCCTTTTATATGGCATGAACTTCCAATACAAATTTCTATAATCATTATTTCTTATTTTTTGTATAATCTACATGTAACAATTCGTGAACTCTGCCCTTCAATACTCCGTTGTAGAGAGACATCATAAGCGGATTCTCTTCTGAGCGGCGTATGCTGGAGAGTTTATCAGCTGCATAAAGACCCTTGCTTCTCATCGCTCTCTCTTCGGCTGTGGAGAATGGCTGTCCGCCTCCATTTATACAACCGTCAGGACAAGCCATGATCTCAATAAGGTCATAATGCTCACCTGCCTTAACCTTGTCCAACAGGTCCGATGTGTTTTTCAAACCACTTACAACGGCAATTCTAAGCTGCTTGTCGCCATAAGGAATACGCGCCTCTTTCACTCCCTGCAGACCCCTTATTCCCGTATATTCAATGGTTCTTAATCCCACAGTACTCTTATTCGAAGAGACCCTGCGAAGCACAGCCTCAGTCACTCCACCTGTTACACCAAAGATCATTGCTGCACCGGACATCCAGCCATAAGCCATGTCAACTGCTTCGGGCTCCAATTTTTCAAACTGTATTCCCGACTCCTTGATCATTTGCACAAGCTCCTGAGTAGTCAAAACATAGTCCACATTTCTTTCACCATCTACCTTGAACTCATCTCTCTGAGCCTCATATTTTTTTGCAGTACAGGGCATTATAGCTACGTGCACATGTCTTTTACCACCGGAAACAGCCTGTTGCTTTATAATTGAAGCAAACATTTGCATTGGTGAGCGACAAGTTGAAATATTGCTCAAAAATTCCGGATACTTGGTCTCGGCAAATCTTACCCATGCAGGACAACATGAGGTTAAGAGCGGCAGGTTTTCGCCTTTTTGTACTCGTTTGATAAATTCATTGGACTCTTCCAAAACTGTAAGGTCGGCACCCGTCGAAGTGTCATAAACCTCGTTAAAGCCCATAAGCTTAAGAGCAGCAACGATTTTTCCCATTCCATTAGCCCCTTGCTCTAAGCCAAACTCTTGGCCTACTGCCACTCTGACCGCAGGAGCTACCTGAACGGTAACTTTACACATAGGATCGTCAATGGCTTTCCAAACAGATACACTATCATCTTTAACAACGATTGCTCCGGTTGGACATACCGCCGAGCACTGTCCGCAAGCGACACAGTTTGATTCTGAAATCGGAATATCAAATGCCGTACTTACCGTCATTTTGGCTCCTCTGCGCGTAAAATCTATTGCACCCACATTTTGGATCTCACTACACATACGAACACAGTCACCGCAAAGGATACATTTATTTATATCTTTTTCGATACTATATGAAGAGCTGTCCAGATCGGGTTCTTGTGCCGTATTGGGGAAACGAACTCCTTTAATATTAAACCTCATCGCCAGGTCCTGGAGCTTGCATTTGCCATTGTTGCTACAAGTGGTACAATCGCGGCAATGATTGGCCAGCAAGAGTTCCAGAATGTTTTTTCTATACTTTCTGAGTCGATCGGTATTTGTCTTTATTACCATACCCGGCTTAGGGGGAGTGGAGCAGGCTGCATCCAATCCACCCCATTGGTTTTCAACCATACAGAGCCGGCATGCCCCATATATTGAGAGTTCAGAGTGGTAACAAAATGTAGGTAACTGAATATTTATCTTATTAATTAATTCAAGTAAATTTTTTTCTCCGTTTATTTCAACGGGAATATCATCTATTATTACAAAATTTTCATTCATAGCTTAACCCTCCTTTATTGCTTTAAATGGACATACAGAGACACAAGAGCCACATTTTATACATATACTTTGATCTATGACAAAAGGTTCTTTAATCTTACCCGATATGGCATTAACCGGACAAACTTTAGAACACTTTGAACATCCCTTACATTCTGCAGGCTCAATATAAATTTGCTTGAGCTTCTGGCAGACGTTGGCAGGACAACGTTTTTCATAAATATGAGCTTCATACTCATCTCTAAAATATTTTATAGTACTAACAACGGGCGATGCGGCTGTCTTGCCCAGTCCACAAAGAGATGTGTGTGAAATAGTATCAGCGAGCTCCAGCAACAACTCAATATCTCCATCCTCTCCTTTTCCTTCAACTATTCTCTCCAGGATCTCGAGCATACGCTTTGTGCCTTCGCGACAAGGAACACACTTTCCACAAGATTCATTTTGAGTGAAACTCATAAAGAACCTTGCTACTTCAACCATACAGGTATCTTTATCCATTACAACAAGCCCACCGGAGCCTATCATGGCACCTGCCTTTTTCAGCGAATCAAAATCGAGTGGCAAGCTCATATGTTTGTCTGTAAGGCAACCTCCCGATGGGCCACCTATTTGCACAGCTTTAAACTCTCTGTCTCCACGCATTCCACCTCCTACTTCAAAGACAATGTCATGTAGGGTCGTTCCCATAGGAACTTCAATAAGTCCTGTGTATTTAATATTGCCGGTTAAAGCAAAACATTTAGTTCCGGTACTCTTTTCTTGGCCTATTTTTGTGAAAAAATCAGCGCCTTTCAAGATAATAATGGGAACGTTTGCAAATGTCTCAACGTTATTCAGCACTGTCGGCTTTTCAAACAGTCCCTGCTCCACCGTTCTTGGCGGTTTAACTCTCGGCATACCGCGTTTTCCTTCTATAGAGGCGGTAAGGGCACTACCTTCACCACAAACGAAAGCTCCCGCTCCTCTGGTTATCTGCAAATCAAAATTAAAACCGGAGCCGAGAATATTGTTTCCAAGCAAACCCACCTCTTCAAGCTGCTTTATGGCAAGTCTTAATCTCGATACAGCTGTGGGATATTCAGCTCTAACATATATATAACCATGCTCAGAACCACAAGCCAACGCGGCTATCATCATTCCTTCAATCAAACGATGAGGGTCACCCTCCATAATACTTCTATCCATGAAAGCCCCCGGGTCACCTTCGTCACCGTTGCAAACCACATATTTAGGAAAGGCTTTTTGAGATTTCACTTGTGACCATTTTCTGCCGGCCGGAAAACCTCCACCACCTCTACCCCTAAGGTTGGCCAGAGAGATCTCTTCGATTATTTGATCTTTGCTCATATCAAACATGGCCTTTTCGAAAGCAGAATAACCGCCAATCGAGAGATACTCCTTAAGTGAAGTTGCATCTATATGACCGCAATGTTCAAGTACCAATCGTGTCTGTTTTTTGTAGAAGGGTATATCATCTTGTTTCTTAAACACCTCTTCTCCTTGCTTGTACGCCAGCCTTTCAATATGCTCGCCGTTTAAGATGGTTTTTTCGATAATTTCTTCACAATCTTCAAGCTTAACCTTGACATATAACCAACCCTGAGGTTCAATTCGAATCAAGGTACCCATTTCGCAAAATCCGTGGCAACCGCTTTTTTTGATTGCAATCTGGTCACCGTGAGGATCTTCCTGCAACTCTACTGAGCATGGGATGTTTTTCGCTTCTAACAGCTCTTTAAATCTATCGTATATCTTCATGGAACCACTTGACAAACAACCGGTTCCACAACAAACTATTATTCCTTTTTTATAATGGGATGCGGCTTTTACGCATTTGGAACGTATATTTTGTAAATCTTCCCTAGTTCTTATTAACATTTTAAATTCCTCCTCAAGTTTTATTGTTTTTTAAGTTCGTTGATAAGAGCTACAGCACTTTCAGGACTCATTGTGGGATGAACTTCATCATTTACAGTGAGTACCGGAGCTAATCCGCAAGCACCCAGACAGGAAACCGTCTCCAATGTAAACATTAGATCATCGGTTGTCTTTTTGGTTTCCGATAATCCCAAATGGTTACGCATTGCGGTCAAAACGGGGATAGATTTACGAACGTGACAAGCTGTTCCATCACATACTTTTATCACATACTTACCCTTGGGTTCCAGCGAAAAATTTTCATAAAATGTTGCTACCCCAAAAATCTTGGCTTCACTGGAGCCTAATTTCTCCGATAGATAAGGAAAAATCTCTCTTGGCAGATATCTGTAGTGTTCTTGTATTGCTTGTAAAATAGCAATGGTAGCACTCTCCTGACAACCAAGTTCCTTTAAAATCTCATCTACTACCGAAAAATCAAAATTATCCTTCATAAGTTTTTCAATTTACGATTAATAATCAGCAATGAACAATTGGTACTTTGCAATTAATAATTAAGATTATATATGGTTATTACTTTATTGTTTATTGTTATGTTACTCTAGTTAACTATAGTTTACAACTACTCTTTTGCCCATTTGTGTTAAATTATCCGAAAGAGCTTCTATAAGTTTAAGCTTCATTGTAATATCGATCGGTAATCCCTGGTGCGCGATATTTACACTCTGTCCTACAAAAAATTCAATATGTGAAGCCTCCTCGAACAATATCTTTGCCAAAAGCGAAGCCCCATCTTTTTTATCACTTGCTTTTGGAGTCAAGTCACTTACAGATAAATATTTTTCCGAGAGTTGCAAAAGCTTTCGCAAAGTAAGTACACCTTCGGTTACTAAATCTATACCATCTATAAATCCAATTGGAGGAACATCTTTTTCAATAAAATCAAAACTTGCTTTCAGTGGCTTTTTCAAATGCCTTGCAACAATTTGCGAACTCGTTCCCCCACAGACTACTCTTTTATCACAATTTGCCATAAAAGCAGCTACATGCTGTTCATCGAGAGCCTTATCTGTTGGAGGACCAACCATTACATTCACTTTGAGCTTCTCTCTTAATTTTATCGCGGCAACGGTTGTATCATCTCCCGGCTTATCTATATATAAATCATTGCATGCACTGGCCAACAAACAGGCAGATCTGCGTGCAGACATATTGGACTTGATATTATTATCCAAATGTTTTTTTATTTTATCTCTGTCCCACCCAAAATTGAGCACAAAGCCTATCCCGGCATGTATTGTACCATCAGACATCACAAAGACGATATCGCCATCATCCAAATCCAGGTCTGATATGTAAACTTTTTTATCACAGATAATTGTTTCCTGACGATCAAAGTCAAGAGACTCGCCTTTATGAAAGTAGATCGCTTGTGGATTATCAAATTCAATAAGAACCCCTTTGCCTTGTTTATCTACATGTATTACCGAAAAGGTAGAATATGCTATTCCTCTAACCTTACATACCGGCAAAGTTTGTATCATCGTTTCCACACAGTCTCGTATAGAAATGTTGTTTGATACCATTGTGCATAATATTTTGGAAGTAAGTGTAGATAAAATGTTTGCCTTGACTCCGCTTCCCAAACCATCGGCAAGAACCAGGGTTGTATAGTCATCTTTCTGAACACACTCAACCATGTCCCCACACAACTCTTCACCAAATTTATTCAGCGATGTATAGCCATACTCAACAAACAAATTTGCATTTTCTTGCATAACTACTCCTCTTTAAGCATTTGTTTTAATTTAAGCAGAGCTACTTTTGTTTCAGCGGTCGTTTCGCCCAACAACGAAGCAATCTCCTGAGCAATAAACATCTGTTTTTTGATCACTTTATCAGTAGTCTCCAATGTTTCCATGCGCATGCTGTTGAGTTTTTCGTTATAATCCACCTCAGCAGTAACATCTTTCATGATTCCAAACAGTGCCCTGTGTTCCTCAATGATGTTGATAGACAAATCTATATAGGACTTGCTTGCAGGAATGAAAACATTTTTTCTCTCCACATGCTCTTTTTTCTCCAGGGCCAGTACAAAATCAGTCGGATTAAAGAAATCTATTGCCGGCAATCCCTTTATAAATTCACTCTTGATACCAAGGAGCTTTCGTGCTTTATTATTTATATCCACCACATTCATATCAAAATCCAGGACAACTATGCCTTGTGGACTGCTACGGGTTATTTCGTAGGAAAAGGACTCAGCACGTTGCATCATATAAGGCAAACAGACTTCCACATCGGCATATCCGTTATAGACTGCCCAGGCTTTTTCTCTGCAGGTTGAGTATCCGCAAGTGCCACAATTGAGTTCATCTTCAGGTTTTGTCTTTCCTATTTTTGCCAATATTTCAGCTATCTCTTTTTCCGTGGGGATCTTACCTGATACTCTCAATCTTTCATACTTTGCAGTGAGATCAACAGGAGATTCGGGTATTTTGTCAACTATCGGGAAGCTCTTTTTCTCCTGGTTGACATAATTTCTTATTAACGAGGTTGCCTTTATACTTCCTCCGACATTTTCCAAACTGCAAGGTCCATTCACACAAGCATCTTTGCAGATATTCATCTCTATGAAAACATTTGAGATACTGTCAATATTTTCCAAGACATCCAGACATCTGTCAGCCCCATCAATTGACATGTAGTCGTAATTTTCCGGCAACTTCTCAAAAGATTGGATTATACCGTGACTAATGGGAAAGGCTTTGGCTAAGTTGGCATTTTTTGTTTTGTTGTCCATATTCAATAAGAGTATGTCATCCAAAACAATATCTTTTTCAGCAAACATTTCGCTTAAATCCTCGAAAGTTAAAACACCATCTATCAGCTCACTTTCATCTGCTTCACGCTTTTTTGCGATACAGGGTCCAATGAAAACTATTTTTGCATCGGGCATTTTGCTTTTTATCAGTTTTGCATGAGCAACCATGGGGGAATCCACCGGGGCCAGATATTTTAATGCTCTCGGATAATACATCTGTATCATTTTACAAACTGAAGGGCAGGCAGATACGATAAAATTTTTATACTCTCCCGTTTCCATAAGTTTGGCGTACTCTCTGACCACTAATTGTGCTCCTACTGCTGTTTCTTCGGCATGAGAAAAGCCAAGTTTACCTAATGCGATTTTCATTATGGAAAAATCAGAAATCCGGAAACTCGAAATAGCAGAAGGGGCAACAGATGCTACAACATTTGTGTTGTTTTTAATCAGCTCCTTGACAGAGTCCATCTCACTATGAACCATCTTTGCATTTTGAGGGCATACAATAGTGCAGGTACCGCACAAAATGCATCTTTCTTCAATAATCTTTGCCTGGTGATTAGTTACATCTATAGCCTTAACGGGACATGCCCTCAGACACTTATAGCAGTCTTTACAACTGGCATCCTTGAAATCCAAATATCTGGTCATTTTGAATGTGCTTTTTTAAATTTTCAACAATGAGTAAACATTTTTTACAAAGAGATCTTCTACATTGTCCTTATTCACACCATGTAGCACAATGGAATCGTCCCCATTTTCAGAATTATCAATGCCCTCTATTTCGATTGAAACAGCCTGGGCACAAGAGCCCAGACAAAAACTGGCCTGTAACTCAACCAGGTCTTCTACGTCATATTTTTTTATAATACTTTTTAACTCTTCAATTACGCTTGGAGAGCCTTTTAAATGACAAGAACTGCCTACGCAAACCTTAATATTTACCATTGATGAAGATTATTAATTTTAGTTAAAATTATCTCTTTTTTACTTAATTCTTACTAGTTTGGCAGCTGCTTGCAAAGCAAAGCCAATGAAACTGCAAGATTTTCATGTTTCACCACCACATCTTTAGGTACGGTAAGATGCACGGGAGCAAAACTCCAAATCGCCAAAAGGCCGGCATCTATCATTTTATCACATATGTCCTGAGCTACATTTTTAGGAGTCGCAATTATACCTATCTTAATATTTAAACGTCTTGCCAGGGATTCAAGTTTATCAGTGTGAAATATTTTTATACCATTTATTTTTTTTCCAACAATATCATTATCAACATCAAATGCCGTTACTATCTTCAGACCATACTCTTTAAAACCCTCATATGACAATAAGGCTCTGCCCAGACTGCCCACCCCAACTAGCAAGGCTTCACTTAAATTGTCATATCCTAAAAAATTTTCGATATCACCCATAAGCTCTTTTATGGTGAACCCAACTCTTGGTTTGCCTGACACCGAGCTTACCATAGCCAAATCTTTTCGCACCAAAACTGAATTCAGATGCATTTCTTTAGCAATTGCAGTGGAAGAAATGACAACAATGCCCTCATTTCTAAGCGACTTCAGGTACTCGTAATACCTGGGAAGCCGCAAAAGCGTTTCCTTTGGAACGGCTACTCTCTCGTTATTATTTCGCTCTTCCATACATTAAAGGTGATCACAGTTCCTGTCTTAAAACATCCCTTTGCATTCGATGCCGCATTATCGATATTACATTATCGATTAAAAAACCGCTCGAAGATAATGTGTTTTTATGGATTGTGCAAACTTATTTCATTTTTTGTGTTAAATCTTTTCGCAACTGCGAAAGAATTACTCCTGATATAGCAATGGCGAGGCCAAATATCTGCAAAATTGTAAAACTCTCCTGTCCCAGAAAATAGGCGGCTACTGCAGATACAGCCGGGATCATTGTTGCAAAAATAGCTGCCTTTGTCATACCGAGACCTGCAACCGCTTTTGTATAAAGCACAAAGGCGAGAGAGGAACAGAACACTGCAAGTGCGATTAAAGGTTTGAGCACATCGAGAGAGAGAAATTCCGGTCTCCAATCAGGCAAACCCCAAACTAAAAAGGGCACAAGGAAGAAAAGTGCACCAAAAACAAACTGCCAGGTTGTGATGGTGATAGCATTATAGGTGCTTGTAAGCCGTTTACAGATGGAGGTATAGCCTACCGATCCGGCAACGGCAAGCAAAAGGAAAAGTATTCCATAATAATTGTCCGAAGAAATGGTGCCGTTCCATACAAAAATCATTATTCCCAAAACTGCTATGAGAATACCGGCAATATTGACCCGCGAAAGAGCCTCCTTGAATAGAAATCTCCCCGTAATCATTGTAAAAATGGGAATTGTAGCCACTATCACAGCCGAAAGCGTTGCTGAACCGGTAATCTTCAGACCATAGGATTCTCCTATAAAATAGACGAAGGGCTCAAAAAATGCCAGCAAAATCATCCACTTGATATCTTTATGTGCCACTTTTTGTAAAGTACGGGTAATCGTGGCAAATGCGAACATTATAATTCCCGATAGCAGCATCCTTATAAAAATGAATATAAAGATCGGAACCCCCATTGCAATGAGGTCGTTGGTCCATATGAAGGAAAACCCCCACAGGATAGTAGCGGTAATAATAGCTATATATAGGGAGAGTTTACTTGGGGCTTTAGTCATTGAAAGAGAGTGGAAGTGATGATTTTAGACCTGTAAGCTGTGAATCGCGCACCACCGGAACACCATTGACCAGCGTATGCACTACTGTGGAATTAAATTGGGTAAAAGGCGACCAGCCGCATTTGCAAATAGTGGACGCATCCGAGAGTTTGGAGGGATCGACTATTGTAATATCTGCAAAATATCCCTCGCGAAGATATCCTCTGCGGGAGATTTTGAAACAATCGGCGGGAGCGTGACACATCAGCCGCACCACATCGTTTAGTGAGAAGAGTCCTCTTTGAGAGAGTTCGAGCATAGCCCGAAGTGAATGCTGTACCAGCGGGATGCCGGAGGGTGACTGGAAATAAGGTGCCTTCTTTTCCGATAATAAATGTGGCGCATGATCCGTCGCCACTACTGATATAATCCCTTGACGCGCTGCCTGACGAAGTGCTTCACGATCGGAGGAGCTCTTGATGGCAGGGTTACATTTAATCAGAGCCCCATACTTCTCATAGTCGGCATCACAGAACCAAAGATGGTGTACACATACCTCACCGGTAATACGGTCATTCTGCAATCTGGCCTCATAAAGCAATTCCACTTCCTCAGCTGTGCTGATGTGAAGTATATGCAGGCGAGAGGAGTACTTCAGCGCAAGAGCAATTGCCTTTCTGGTAGAAGCTATGCATGCCTCCCGGCTTCGTATATGAGGATGCATGGAGAATGGTATCTCGTCGCCGAAGCGCTCACGGGCCGAAGCACTATTTGCAAGTATTATAGATTCCTCTTCACAGTGCGTCGCAATAAGTGCAGGTGCTTGCGAGAATATAGCTTCCAGCGTTTGGGGATTATCAACCAGCATATTTCCGGTAGAGGAGCCCATAAAGACCTTTATACCGCAAACATTGCGGGGATCTGTTGCAAGAAGCTCCGGGAGATTGTCATTGGATGCCCCTATATAAAAGGAGTAGTTTGCCAGGGAATCCTCTGCGGCCTTAGAAAACTTCGACGCAAGCAGTTCCTGAGAGCATACGGGGGGATTATTATTGGGCATATCCATATAAGAAGTAACTCCTCCGAGTACTGCAGCTGCACTTTCGGTAGCAATGGTACCCTTATGTTCAGCCCCCGGCTCGCGAAAATGCACCTGATCATCTATTACCCCGGGAAGAATAAGCAGCCTCGACGCATCAATTACCTCGTCAGCCCTTTCCCGCAACTGCGAAAATTCTTCCGGATTCCTTGTAATAGATGAAATGAGGCCATTTTCAACAAAGAGGCTGCCTGTAAAAGAGAGCCCCTCGTTGATTATTGTACCATTTTCAATAAAAATTCTCATTGATATAAGATGGATCTTACGCCGTGGGAGCGGGTTTGATCTTACGGAATCTCAGTGCAAGCACGCCCCAGAAGGCTTCGCCAAAAATACCACTGCTCATTTTGGAGGTACCTTCAGTCCTGTCCACAAAGATAATGGGAACCTCAACAATCTTAAATCCGAGCTTATAGGTGTTGTATTTCATCTCAATCTGAAATCCGTAACCTTTCATCTTTATTTTTGAAAAATCGATTGTTTCAAGCACCTTGCGACGGTAACACTTGAAGCCGGCTGTGGTATCATAAACCTTCATTCCAAGCACAGTGCGCACATAAGTGGATGCGTAATAAGACATTATCACCCTGCCAATAGGCCAATTGACAACACTTATACCGTTACAATACCGTGAACCAATCGCCAGGTCGGCACCATCCTCGTGACAAGCCTTATAAAGACGGGGGAGATCTTTGGGAGGATGTGAAAAGTCTGCATCCATCTCAAAAATATAGTCATATTTATGCTCAATAGCCCATTTAAAGCCTGTTATATAAGCTGTGCCGAGTCCCTGTTTGCCTTCTCTCTCAATCATAAAAAGTGAATCGGGAAGCTCTTTTTGAAGAGACTTGACAATATCGGCAGTGCCGTCGGGCGAACCATCATCAATAACCAATATATGGAAGTCCACTTCCTGTTCTCGTATCGCCCTAATAATCTTTTCAATGTTCTCCTTTTCATTGTAAGTGGGAATAATAACAACCTGTCGTGTCATAATCTCTCTTGTTTTAGTTAATTATCTAACAAAGATATAAAAAAATCTTACATTCCTCTCAAAGAAAGACCTATCCTCTGACGCTCCAAATCGACACTTACCACTTGTGCATGTAGTTGCTGATGAAGTTTAAGCACTTCAGAAGGATCATTTACACGCTTGTCGCTGATCTGTGAGACATGAATCAGGCCGTTTTGTTTGATACCAATATCCACAAATGCGCCAAAATTGGTAATATTCGTTACAATACAAGGCAGAATCATACCCACTTTCACATCCTCGATTGAGCGTATTTCAGAAGAAAATTCAAATACCTTGATGATCGAGCGGGGATCCCTGCCCGGCTTAGCCAATTCTTTTACAATATCATTAAGCGTAGGCTCGCCCACTTCATCAGAGATATATTTGGAAATATCAATGGTTGAAGACAACTCTTCATTAGAGATCAGATCGGTGAGCGATACGCCGAGATCGGAAGCCATCTGCTCCACCAGCTCATATCTCTCGGGATGAACAGCAGAATTATCAAGCGGGTTGTCGGCACCGGGTATTCTCATAAAACCGGCACATTGCTCAAATGCTTTCTCGCCCAGTCTGCGCACATTGAGCAGATCCCGGCGGCTGCCGAATGCACCGTTGGCATCCCTATACTCTATAATATTGCCGGCAAGGGCAGGCCCTATACCTGACACATAACGCAAGAGATGTTTGCTGGCTGTATTAAGATTAACTCCGACATTATTTACACAACTCTCAACCACGGTATCAAGACGCTCCTTGAGCAGAGTTTGATTGACATCATGCTGATATTGCCCAACCCCTATCGACTTCGGGTCAATTTTAACCAATTCCGCCAATGGATCCATCAAACGGCGACCAATGGAAACAGCCCCTCTGACTGTAACATCATAATCCGGAAACTCCTCCCTGGCAATATCGGAAGCTGAATAGACAGAAGCGCCATCCTCACTGACCGAATAGACCCTCACTCCCTGAGGAAGTGCAATTTTCTTTATAAATGCCTCAGTCTCACGACCGGCAGTCCCATTACCAATGGCGATAACCTCTATCTTGTAGGCCTCCACCAAATGGGAAATCTTCTTCATCGAAGCAATTTTCTCATTGTTGGGAGGATGGGGAAAAATGGTATCATTATGAAGTAATGCTCCCTGGGCATCGAGGCAGACCACCTTACATCCGGTTCTAAATCCCGGGTCTATCGCAAGGGTGCGCTTCTCTCCTACCGGTGGCGCAAGCAGAAGTTGACGAAGATTCTCTCCAAAAACGCGGATGGAATCTAGATCCGCCTTCTCTTTAGCTGCAGAAATTGATTCGTTCTCGATCGAAGGATGTAGCAGACGCTTATAGGAATCCTCTATGGCGGCATCCAGCACTTCGCGTACTGCAGGCGAAGGTCTGCGCTTACCCTGGTAAACACGTCTGGAGATGCGTTCAATAGCGTAATCGCTCTTAACCTCGACCTTGACTCCAACTATCTCCTCGGAAGAAGCTCTGAGGATGGCCAGCAGACGATGCGAAGGTATTCTGTTCAGAGGCTCGGAGAAATCGAAATAATTGCGATACTTGGAAGCCTCATCACTCTCCTCTTTCCCCTTGGATAATTTGGAAACTATCCGTCCCCATTTCGAATAGAGATCGCGGAGATCTGCGCGCACCGGCTGCATTTCGCTTATCCATTCTGCCATTATATCGTTTGCTCCCGCGAGCGCCTCTTCCTGCGAAGGCACCTGCTCTCCTAAATAGTTGCGCGACAGACTCAGCGGATCATCGCATTTTATGTTGAATATCATCTCTGCAAGTGGCTCAAGCCCCTTTTCCTTAGCAACAGAGGCCCTTGTGCGTCTTTTCGGACGGTAAGGAAGGTAGATATCCTCAAGCGTCTGGGGATCAATTAGTGATTCTATTTGTGCACGAAGCGCATCAGTGAGCTTTCCCTGCTCTTCGATACTATTAAGAACTGTTTGCTTCCGTTTTTCGAGTTCCTCGAAACGAAGATACCATTGTCGAACCTCCGCAACCTGCGCCTCATCCAGAGCGCCTGTGCGTTCTTTACGATATCTGCTGATAAATGGAATGGTAGCACCCTCCCCGAATAGGGAAATGCAGTTTTCAATTTGCCATACTTTGACACCCATTGCCTCTGCAATATGGTCGAGATAGAGTTTAGTCATGGGAAACTTGTTGCAATTGCTCTCTGTAAGAAGAGAAAATTTTGGATTTGGAAACAAATCCGAGATATTTATTATTCTCATCAAGCACCGGAAGATTCCAGGCCTGGGTAAGTTCAAATTTATCCATTACGCTCTCCATCTTTTCATCATCATAGACAAATGCGGGAGCATCCTTCATAAGGCTGCGTATCTGAACGCTCTCATATTGACTGCGGTCAAACATCATACTCCTCACATCATCGAGAAAGACAATTCCCTGAAACTGGTTGGAACTATCGACAACAGGGAAAATATTGCGACTGGATGTGGCGATTGCCTTGACCAGATCTCCCAGATTTCCATCTATATCAATTGTAGAGAAATTAGTCTCGATAAGGTCCGATGTTTTAAGCAATGTGAGTACAGCACGATCGCTATCGTGGGTGAGCAAATCACCTTGTTGTGCTATACGCTTTGTGTAGATGGAATATTGCTCTACCAAACGGATTGTAGCAAATGAAATGGCTGAAGTCAGAATAAGTGGTATCAGAAGATCATATCCACCTGTTATTTCTGCAATGAGGAATATTGCGGTCATAGGGGCTTGCATCACTCCGGCCATCATTCCACCCATACCCACAAGTACAAAATTGGCCTCTGGGATGACATGAATTCCGGTAAGATTTATGAAGCGTCCAATCACAAACCCTGCTATGCCACCGGTAAAAAGAGTGGGGCCAAAGGTGCCGCCTACTCCTCCTCCTGCATTTGTGAAAGCGGTAGCATAGACTTTGACCAGAAGAATTGCCACAAAAAAGAGCAGAGTCAACCATTTGTTGGTAAAAAGTCGCTCCCCAATAATGCCCCCTGCCACATCGAAAGGGTTGTTGTTAAGCATCAACGTTAGAGAACCGTAGCCCTCCCCATAAAGCGGCGGGAAAAGGAAGACCAACACTCCCATCGCAATTGCGCCGACAAGCCAGCGATTTATAGGCTTGCGTATGCGCCTCATTTTATCCTCAACCCTCAAAGTAGTCCTGATGAAGTAGAGCGACATTATGCCGCAAAAGATACCCAGTATAATGTAATAGGGTATGTTGCCCAGCAAAAAGGTCTCAGTGGTTTTGGTAAAAGTCACCGCATCGCCAAGGAAAATGTATGAGATCACCGTTGCCGTAATCGAAGAAATAAGCAACGGTAGTATGGAAGACATGGAAATATTGAAAAGCAATATCTCCAGAGTAAAGAGTATACCGGCTAATGGGGCCTTAAAAATGCCCGCTACAGCACCTGCAGCCCCGCATCCGAGCAGGATAGTCATATTCTTGTAGGACATACCCATGCTTCTGGCAATATTGGAGCCTATCGCTGCACCCGTATAGACTATAGGGGCCTCCGCACCAACCGAGCCACCAAATCCTATAGTAACAGAACTTGCCACAATCGAAGTCCAGGTATTACGAGGCTCTATGCGAGATTCATTACGTGATATCGCAAACAACACTTTAGTGACTCCATGACTTATATCGCTTTTAGCCACATATCTGACAAAAAGGAAGGAGAGCAACATTCCTACACCGGGATAGATTAGATAAAGGTATGCATCCGAGGGTTTGCTAAACCAGAAGGTGAGTCCATGACTTATCCAGCTAATCAGAGTTTTAAGCAAAACGGCAGCAAAGCCGCACCCTAAGCCCACGACAAAAGAGAGCAGCACAAGCTGTGTGCGCTCCGGTATTGCCGAAAAGCCTTTCCTTATTCTGCTAAATAATTTCACTTCTCTGCTTTAATCAAAGAGAGCAACCTTTCGGGCCACTCTCTGTATGTTGGCTGTTGGCTCTTGGTATATTCAAAACTCTGAACTAAATCATTCCATTTTGGTTAATTGACTTTTTGTCGCCTACCTGAAGTGAGAAAGTCAATGTTTTCCAAGCTGTTCCTTTATACCCTTTAAGTACAACTCCATCTTCTGATTTAGCTATCGTCATTAAATAATTGGCAAGATCAGGATCTGTTGCGATTTCAATGAAATCTGCTGTTGCGGAGTCATCAGAAAAGGAGCTTGCTGATCCATATTGATCAAATGCCATCTCTCTTTTGGTTAAAGGATAAAGCTCCAAATCAAGCCAGGCACTCCCTTCAAGACTATGAAGTTTCACTCCCCTCTCAGTCATTTCGATAGTAATTGTAAAATCCTTGAGATCAGCAACTTTCTTGTCCGGAGTTACCGGATTAGCACTAAAATTATTTACGAATATTATAATCAATAACACCACAATTAAAAGCACTATTGATATCAATCCTACAATTTTTGTGTGTCTTTTCATTTTAACTTACCTTGGACTTATCGTTACTACAATGTAACTAATTCACATTCCTGATGCCACGTCCCATATTTTCATTCCTAAACAACTTAGAACTCCCCGTAATCCGTATCTCGCAACCCGCACCCTGTACCCCGCAACCCACAACACTCCTCACTCCACACTCCACACTACACACTACTCACTCCTAACTCGAAACTCAGAACTCAGAACTAACCAAACTACTCCTCCCCGTCATCCGAGCCCTGCGCATCAGCAAAATCCTCATCACTCGCCGGGAATCCGTCATCACCCGAATCGCTATCGTCATCATCGTCATCCTTGAAAAGCCCATTCTGCACATCATCATAATCATCCACCTTCACCTTAATCTTCACAAGATACACAGCATCAGGGATCTCAACCGATACAGCGTGAAAAAAAGTACCGTCAGGTTTGACAACCTTAAAGATATCTCCCATATAATCCGAGTATCCACGAGGATATTTTTCCTTAAATGCTTCCGCAAGTTCGGGAGACATATTCTCATAGCTAATCACAGCTCTTTTCTTGTTTGTGCCTATCATAACGTGATTCGAATATTATATATGTGCAATATTAGGAGATTTTTTTTAATTACAAATGTAATTCACATTATTTCTTGAAAAAAAATGATTTTTGTCTCTTTTTTCTACTTAAGTTGCGTTCAACGAAGAGTGATTTGCCGGTTTTAGGGTCAATGCCGGTATAAAACATTACTGAAGAACGCGTCATCGGGGTAGGCGTAAAATCCTGTACCTGCTCCATATAGAGATTTTTCAGATGGGGATTGCGCGAAAGATTCTCCATATCCTCCATTTTGCAGCCGGGATGTCCTGAAATAAAATAGGGTACAAGCTGAAATTTGAGTTCATTGCTATGGCATATGGCATCAAACTCCTGCCTCAGCTTCTCAAAAATCCTGAAAGAGGGCTTTCCCATAGCCTTCAGCACATGGTCGCATGTATGTTCCGGTGCTACTTTCAAACGACCGGAAGTGTGTTTTGTGATCAATTGCTCCAGATAAGGCTTTGAAGTAGGGTCCAGATAGCCATCTTCGTCCAGAAAAAGATCATATCTTATACCACTGCCTATATAGGCATTTTTGACGCCTGGTACTTTGAGAACTTTGTCGTAAAGCGAGAGCAACTCTTTATGAGAAGTATCCATATTTTCGCAGCGCGAAGGAAAGAGACAGGAATCTCTTTTACACTTTTCACAAAGTGAGCGATCCCGGCCCCTCATTCGATACATATTGGCAGTCGGGGCACCCAAGTCGGTAATATTTCCCTTGAAATCCGGCATTACAGCGAGTCTCTCTACCTCTGCAATTATGGACGCAGGAGTCCTGGACTGTATAAACTTACCCTGGTGAGCAGCTATCGTGCAAAAGTTGCATCCCCCGAAGCAGCCGCGGTGAGTGGTAACAGAATGTTTTATCATCTCATAGGCGGGGATATGTTTTCCCCGATACCTTGGATGGGGTTGTTTTGTAAAAGGAAGAGCATAGATTGCATCCATTTCCTGCTCCGTAGCAGGAGAATAAGGGGCATTTATAGAGACAAAGCGCTCCCCGCACTTCTCCACCAGCATCTTTGGCTCCAGGCGATTGGCCTGCTCTTCGAAAGTTTTAAAATTAGCAGCAAACTCACGTTTGTCTGCTTTACAGCGTTCAAATGAAGCGAGAGTTATATGATCCTCCAAGGGTTTATTATCGGTGAGATAACCTACCTGTGGGATAGAGTGCAATGCCTCAACAGGCGCACCGCTCAAGAGAAGATCGGCAACTGCCCTGATGGGCCTCTCCCCCATTCCATAAATCAACAGATCAGCTCCGCTTTCAACCAAAATAGAGGGCTTGAGTGCATCCTGCCAGTAATCATAGTGCGTCAGACGGCGCAGGGAGGCCTCTATACCTCCTATCACCACCGGTATTTGCGGATAGAGCTCCTTAAGAATTTTTGTATATACAGTGACTGCATAATCGGGCCTGAAAGAAGATTTTCCACCGGGAGTATAAGCATCATTGCTGCGCAAACGCTTTGCAGCCGTATAATGATTAACCATCGAATCCATCGCTCCTGCGGAGACTCCGAAAAAGAGTTTCGGCTCGCCTAATTTTCTAAAATCACGTAAATCATCCCTCCAATTAGGCTGGGGAACCACTGCCACACGATAGCCTGCACTCTCGAGTACCCTCGCTATGACGGCTGTACCGAAAGCGGGGTGATCTATAAATGCGTCACCTGAAAAAAGAATAATATCGGGTGCATCCCAGCCGAGGGCTTCAATCTCTTTTTTTGAAGTGGGAAACATTACATTCTATCCGGCAGCGAAATGCCGAGAATCTCCATCGCTTTGACGAGGACCTGTGCAATTATGGAGATCAGATAGAGACGCTGCACAAGCCTATCCTCATCCTCTTCCCTCAAAATCGAGGTATCGTGATAATACTGATTGAATTCCTTTGCCAGATCATAGGCATAATTGGCAATAATTGCGGGAGAATGTGCATCTCCGCCCTCCCTTATCTTATCGGGATAGGAGCTCAGCAGCTGAATGATTATCTCTTCCTTGGGAAGAAGCAAAGCACCTGTCATTGATGGGGCCAGCCCCTGCTCGGAAGCCTTTCTGAGTATGGATTTAATACGAGCATGGGTATATTGGATAAAGGGACCGGTATTGCCGTTGAAATCTATGGACTCCTTAGGGTCAAATACCATTGTCTTTTTGGGGTCAACCTTTATAATGAAATATTTTAGCGCTCCAAGACTGATCATCTTGAAAAGAGCATCCTGCTCTTCGTCGCTCATATCTTCGATTTTTCCAAGTTCAAGAGAGGTCTCCTTTGCCGTATTGTACATTTGCTCGATAAGGTCGTCTGCATCCACAACCGTACCTTCGCGGGATTTCATTTTCCCTTCGGGCAGCTCAACCATACCATAAGAGAGGTGATAAATAGCATCAGACCACTCAAATCCCAGCTTTCTGAGGATCAACTTAAGAACCTGGAAGTGGTAATTTTGCTCATTACCAACCACATAGATATGCTCATCAAAGCTATACTCCTCATATCTTTGGTGGGCAGTTCCTATATCTTGCGTCATATAGACCGAAGTACCATCGCTTCTGAGAAGAAGTTTCTTGTCTAGTCCATCTTCAGTAAGGTCACACCAGATGGAGCCATCCTCATGTTTCTCAAAAATACCCCTCTCCAATCCCTCGAGGACCAAAGATTTGCCCAGAAGATAGGTCTCCGACTCATAATAAGTTTTGTCAAATTCGATACCGAGATTGCGGTAGGTAACATCGAATCCCTCATAAACCCACCCATTCATTGTTTTCCAGAGATCCACTATTTCTTTGTCGCCACGTTCCCATCTAAAGAGCATTTCCTGTGCCTCTTTCAACACTTCAGCCCTTTTTTCAGCCTCCTCTTTTTCAATCCCTTCACGCTCCATTATCTCCTTAACTTCGGCTGTAAGCATATCGTTGAATTTCACATAATAATCGCCCACAAGATGATCGCCTTTGCATCCTGTGGATGCAGGAGTCTCACCATTGCCCTCCTTGAGCCAGGCAAGCATCGATTTACAGATATGTATTCCTCTGTCGTTAACCAAATTGACCTTTACCACATTGTGTCCATTCGCAGCCAAAAGTTGCGAAACGGACCATCCGAGAAGATTGTTGCGAATGTGCCCCAGATGGAGAGGTTTATTGGTATTTGGTGAAGAAAACTCCACCATCACGCACTTTCCCGTGGAAGGCAACCGGCCGAAATTCTCATTGTCACCGATAGATTTGAGCACTCCTGCCCAGAAAGAAGAAGTGAGTTTGATATTGAGAAAACCCTTGATGACATTAAAAGAGTCAACCTCCGGACAATTTTTCTCAATATATTCGCCTATCTCTTGTGCAGTGGCCTCAGGAGCCTTTTTACTAATCTTAAGTAGCGGAAATACAACGAGAGTATAATCGCCTTCAAACTCTTTTCTCGTAGCCTGTACCTGGATCTCATTTTGGGGGAGCTCAACACCATAGAGTGATTTGAGTCCCCCCTTGATCGCTTCTTGTAAAATTTCTATCGGATTCATTTCGTTTTGGTTGGATGATTTACTTTTTTTTCTTATTCGCAGCAAAATAGATTTTCATCTCCTTTTTGGCCTTGGGAGCCAGCATAAAGAGAGTAAACATCGTCGGGAAAGCCATCAAAGCATAGGCAGTGTCGATCAGGCTGACCGCTGCCTTGAGCGGGATCATTGCCGACACAATCAGCATCAATAGGAAAAATATGTTGTAGTATTTGGAATAATGTGCACCGAACAGAAATCCGGTACATTTTTGTCCGTAGTATGAGTAAGAGAACATTGTGCTGAATGCGAACATCAACACCATAATAAAGAGCAGATAACCACCTACCATGGGGATCGACGCATTGAAGGCGTTGATGGCAAACTTAAGGCCCTCCATCGAACTCATTCCCGAGCCTGCGGGCATGATCGAAGGATCAATTTTCGACCCAATCAGGATGGCTATGGCTGTAAGAGTGCAGACCAAGCCGGAGTCTATTGAGGGTCCGATCATTGCCACGAGACCCTCACGCACCGGTTCGTTGTTTTTTGAGGCACCATGCATCATAGATGCGGTGCCGACTCCTGCCTCGTTGACCAGGGCTGCGCGACGCACACCGGTAAGAGCTATCATTATGATCGATCCTATACCTCCGCCGAGAGCTCCCCGGGGGGTGAAGGCACCGGCTATGATATCCTTGAAGACTCCAGGAACATGACCAATGTGCCTGATCATTATATAGAGCACAAGAATGAAATAGAGCCCAACCATCAAAGGTACAAGCTTGGTGGAGACCTTTGAAATCCTCTTAATGCCACCAATAATAACACCGGCGACAATCACGGTTATAATTACCCCGATGATAAATCTAAGTAGAAGAGTATTCTGCTCCGGAGTAAAAAAGAGCGAGGTTACAGACTCAGTCAATTGATTGGACTGCATTATGCAAAGTGTACCTATCAGACCAAATATCGAGAAAAAGACCGCGAGTGGCTTCCATTTTGGGCCTAGGCCCGTCATAATCATATACATGGTGCCACCCTGTGTCTCTCCCGCCGAATCTTTGCCTTTATACATCACGGCGAGAGTGCCTTCAAAAAATTTGGTTGCCATACCGGCAATGGCGCTTATCCACATCCAAAATATTGCTCCCGCACCTCCAACCGAAATTGCAATAGCCACACCGGCAATATTGCCCATTCCGACTGTCGCTGCAATGGCACTGGTGAGTGCCTCGAAGGAACTGATCTGGCCATCAGCTTTGTCATCCTTTACTCTAAGTGCCTGTATGGCCCTTCCATACCTGCGTAGCGGTGTAAATCTCGAATAAAAGAGAAAGAACAAACCACCTCCTATAAGAAGGAAAAAGAGCGGATAGCCACAAATAAAATCACTAACGACAGTTATGCCGTTGCCAAGTGCATTCCAGAAATTACTCATACTTGTAATGGTAGCGGAATACTAGTTGAGTCCTCTTTTTTTCAACAAAGGTTCTATACCGGGTTCTCTGCCACGGAAATTGACATAAAGATTCATAGCCTCATCCACACCGGGGCGCTCGAGAATCTCCTTACGGAATTTAAGCGCAACTTCCTGATTGAAGATATCTCCGGTCTCAACAAATGCCTCATATGCATCGCAATCGAGCACCTCAGCCCATATATAGCTGTAATAACCGGCTGTATAGCCACCTCCAAAGGTGTGATTGAAATAGGGAGAACGATATCTTGAAGGGATTTGAGGCAGAAGTCCTCTATCACCGAGAACCTTATTCTCAAAAGCTATTGGCTCCAGATCCTCAGGAATACTCTTTAACACGTGGAAGTCCATATCGAGGAAGGAAGCTGCCAAATATTCTACGGTAGCGAAGCCCTGTCCATACTTGCCGGCTTTGTCAAGCTTTTCGATAAGTTCTGCGGGTATTACTTCACCGGTCTCATAATGCTTAGCATACTCCTTAAGCAACTCAGGCTCAAACACCCAGTGCTCCATTATCTGAGAAGGAAGCTCCACAAAGTCACGTGTCATGCGACCAAGACCCTTATATCTTACATCACAAAAGAGAGATGCCAGGGCGTGACCAAACTCGTGGAAAAACGTCTCAGTCTCATCAGTACTCAGAAGAGCCGGCTTGTCACCCGAAGGGCGGGTAAAGTTGCCCACTATGGTCACAAGGGGAAGTACTCTTACACCATCTTTATAATATTGCGAACGGAATCCGCCACACCAAGCACCACCGCGTTTTTCACCCGGACGGGAGAACATATCCATAAATAAAATTCCAAGAGTAGTACCGTCAGCCTCTTTACACTCAAATGCTACTGCCTCATGATGAGGGAGGGGAACATTGTCAAGCTGCTCAAAGGTGATACCGAAAAGCTTATTGGCCAGGAAGAAGATGCCTTCACGCACATTTTCAAGCTGGAAATAGGGGCGTAGCTCTTCATCGGAAATATTGTATTTGCTCTGCATCGATTTTTCGAAATAGTATCTCCAGTCAGCTGCAACAACCTCTGTGATACCATCTTTTGCAGCGAGAGCCTCTATATCTGCAAGCTCAGCTTTTGCCACTTCGAGTGCCGGGGTCCAAAGCTGATTGAGAAGGGAGTAAACGGCATCGGCATTCTTTGCCATCCTCTCTTCAAGAACATAAGCTGCATAGTCTTCGTATCCGAGAAGGTTTGCTTTCTGCAGACGAAGGGTAATGAGGTTTTTGATCACCTGATTGTTGTCATACTCATTGCCGTTATTGCAACGGTTGAGATATGCATCAAGCATTGTGATTCTAAGGTCACGATTGTCAGCAGACTGGAGGAATGGCATAACGCTGGGATTGTCAAGTCCAAATAGCCAGCCCTCTTTGCCTGCCTGCTGTGCGCGTGTGGCAGCAGTATTGATCTGTGCCTCGGAAAGACCTGCGAGATCCTCCTCATTTTCTACCAAAAATGTCCATTCGGTTTCTTTAAGAAGATTCTGCCCAAAAGCGAGCTGATTGGCCGATAGTTCGGTGTTTATTTTCTTTAGCTCCTCCTTTTTGTCAGCGGGAAGATTGGCGCCGTTACGGGCAAAGCCCTTATATATCTCTGTCAAAAGACGCATCTGATCCTCTTCCAGGCCAAGATTGTCCCTGTTGTCATAGACCTCTTTAATCCTTGCAAAGAGTTCCTCATTTAGACTGATCTTATTGGAATGGGCACTTGTCAAAGGTGAAAGCTCCCTTGCAATAGCCTTTATCTCCTCGTTGGATTTTACACCTGAAGCACTTCCGAATACGGCAGACACCCTGCTAAGCAGTTCTCCGGAATTGCTATATGCCACTATGGTGTTTTCAAAGGTGGCAGGCTCCGGATTGGATGTAATTGCATCAATCTCGGCAGAGTGCACCTCCATTGCCTTGATATATGCAGGCAAATAATGTTTGGGGCGTACCTGCTCAAAGGGAGGTATCTCAAAAGGGGTATTCCACTCTCCAAGGAGAGGATTAGTTTCTGTACAGGCAGTCATCATAAGTACTGCTAAAAAAGGTAATATTAGTTTTTTCATTGTAATGGTATTATTTTCGGTTTTGAATTAGTTTATCCCAGATAGCTCTTGAGGAGTTTGCTACGTGCACTGTGACGCAGCCTCCTTATAGCTTTTTCTTTAATCTGGCGTACTCTTTCGCGTGTAAGTCCGAAGTGTTCGCCGATTTCTTCAAGAGTCATCTCCTGGCATCCGATGCCAAAGAAGTATTTGACAATATCGCGCTCTCTTTCGGTAAGCGTAGAGAGAGCTCTTTCAATCTCTTTGTTGAGTGATTCGTTCAAAAGGCCACGGTCGGCATTGGGAGAATCATTATTGACAAGCACATCGAGCAGACTGTTATCCTCGCCATCCACAAAGGGAGCGTCCACAGAAACATGACGACCTGAAACCCTGAGAGTATCGACAATTTTCTCTCTCGGAATGTCGAGAATTTCGGAAAGCTCGTCGGGAGAAGGCATACGCTCGTGTTCCTGCTCAAATTTGGAGAGCGCCTTGTTGATCTTGTTGAGCGATCCCACCTGATTTAGCGGTAAGCGCACAATTCTGGATTGTTCCGCGAGTGCCTGGAGGATAGATTGTCTTATCCACCATACTGCGTATGAAATGAACTTGAAACCACGGGTCTCATCAAACTTTTCCGCTGCCTTTATCAGACCGAGGTTACCCTCATTGATAAGGTCGGGAAGACTGATTCCTTGATTCTGGTACTGTTTTGCTACAGAAACCACAAATCTCAAATTGGCTTTGGTAAGCTTTTCAAGAGCCTCGGGATCTCCTTTTCTGATTCTCTGCGCAAGCTCTACTTCCTCCTCGACGGTAATGAGTTCTTCCCTGCCTATCTCCTGCAGGTATTTGTCGAGCGAAGCACTCTCGCGATTGGTTATTGATTTGGTAATCTTGAGTTGTCTCATTCAGAAATTATAATATTGATTTTAATAATAATGGTTTAGGCAAAAAATATATGTATGCGAGAAGAGACTTCACGCATGTTTATATTGTACGAATTTATTCAGGAAAAGTTACAAAAAAAAGTAACTTTTACAAAGAAACTATCAAATCTATCTGTTTACCACCTCTTTTGATTGTTATTGCAGCTTGTTCTCCCGGACGCAGACGGTTCATCTGCTCCTGGACTGCTGCTCCGTTTTTCACTTTATTGAGGTTTATCTCCGTAATAACATCACCGACTTTGATGCCTGCCTTGTCAGCGGCACTATTAGGATAAACTTCAGCGACATAGACTCCTTCCATGCTATCCAGCTCAAACTGCCTTGCCATGCTATTAGTGATATCCGTCATGGAAATACCGAGTATTGCACGGCGTACCTCACCATAGCTGATAAAATCCTCTGTTATCTTTTTCACGATGTTGACAGGAACTGCAAATGAATAGCCGGCATAAGAGCCTGTGAGGGAGATGATCGAGGTATTGATACCTACCAGTTCGCCCAGCGTATTGATCAAGGCACCACCGCTGTTACCGGGATTTACTGCAGCATCGGTCTGAATAAATGATTCCACACGATACTGACCATCATAATTGGGAAGCGAACGCCCTTTGGCGCTTACAATACCGGCAGTAATGGTAGAACGCAAATCGTATGGGCTGCCGATGGCAAGCACCCATTCTCCAAGTCTAAGATGATCCGAGTCGCCGAGAGCTATAGCAGGGAGTGAGTCTTCCTCAATCTTGAGCAGGGCTATATCCGTTGCAGGGTCAGTTCCTACAAGTTTCGCAGGATAAGACCTGTTGTTTTCGAGCGTCACCTCTATCTGATCAGCACCATCTATGACATGGTTATTGGTCACAATATAACCATCTTCGCGAATGATTACACCGGAACCCATACCTACCTGATCTTTTGGTGTGGCAAAACCGAAGATAAGGTCCATTATTGAAGAGGGCACTTTGGCAGCCCTTTTGACAACTTTGACATATACGACAGTATGGACTGCCGTTTCGGCAGCATCTGAAAAGTTTCCTATTTCTGTGGTTACAACTCTCCGGTGAGCCAAGCCCGGAGCCGACGTTGTGGCGGAGGATCTCGATCTATCAGCCTCTAAAGCTACTGCAGAGAGCTTTGATTCAACCACCTTATCCGCGACAAGCCACGAAATAGTGAGTGAAAGCAATAGGGTAATTAACAAAAAGAGGGTATTTCGTTTCATATGTTCAACTTAATTCTAATTATTATATGAAATAAACCAAAATATATGCCAAAAAATTATTACATTTGTGGGTCAAAACCAAGTTTCGGCAATTAAAGAATAAGAAAAATAAAATATAAAATTACAGAATATGAGATTTTCAGTATCAAGCTCAGAACTCTTACACGGACTGATGTCCGTATCAAGGGTAATAGCCAATAAACCTTCTTCCAGCATTCTGGAAAATTTTCTTTTTGATCTCAAGGACAATGCCCTTACAGTTACAGCCTCTGATGGAGAGACCACTCTTAAGACCGTTATAGGTATTGACAATGTACAACAGGAAGGAGCATACGCGGTCCCTGCAAGACGACTGACCGACTATCTAAAAGAGTTCCCCGATCAGCCGCTGACATTCTATTGTCACGATAATACAATGGAGATCACATGGATAAGCGGAGAGTCCAAGATACCCTGCTTCAATGCTGATGACTATCCCCAGCTTCCCGTCCTGGGCGAGACCTGTGATACTTTGGAGATTCCCGCAGAGACTCTTCTAAATGGCATCAACAACACACTTTACGCCACTGCAGAAGAAGAATTGCGCCCCGTAATGAATGGTATCTTCTTTGACCTTGGTACCGAAAAGTCGGCTATGGTGGCATCTGATGCACACAAGCTCATCTGTTTTGAGTTCAATGATGCTAAGGTATCACAACAGTGCTCATTCATTCTCCATAAAAAGCCTGCGGCAATTCTTAAAAGCATATTGCCAAAGACAGAAGAGAATATATCCATCATATTTGACTCAAAGAACGCATACTTCAACTTCGGCACCAATATGATGGTATGCCGCTTAATTGAAGGTAAATATCCACAATACCGCAGTGTAATTCCCCAGAATGACAACAAGCTCATAATTGGCAGGACTGACTTTCTAAACTCTGTAAGACGTATCGCAGTCTGCTCGGCACAGGCCTCCAATCAGATTAAGCTTAAACTATCGCTCAATGAGGTGGTAGTTTCTGCACAAGACCTGAGCTTTTCCACATCAGCTTATGAGCGTCTTACCTGCAATTACGAAGGCGATGAGATGGAAATAGGATTCAAGGCTCAGTTCCTGATCGAAATCCTTACCAACCTCCCCTATACCAACGTATGTGTGGAGCTTGCCGACCCCTGCAAAGCCGTACTCATAGTATCGGCAGACGAGAGCGATCCCGATGAGACTCTCCAAGCACTGCTTATGCCTGTGATGATCAACGTATAGAGCTATGGTACTGGATCTTAAAAGGCCCATCATAGTATTTGACATCGAAAGCACGGGACTGAGTATTGCTGAGGACAGAATCGTAGAAATAAGCGTTATCAAAGTCCACCCCGATGGCTCCCGTGAACATAAAACACGCAGGGTCAACCCTGAAATTCCCATTTCGGAGGAATCCCGCGAGATTCACGGTATCAGTAATGAAGATGTAAAGGATTGCCCCACATTCAAGCAGATAGCAAAATCTCTGGCTGAGTGGATGAGTGGCTGTGACATTGCCGGCTTCAACTCTCTCAAATTTGATATTCCGATGCTTGCCGAGGAGTTTCTCAGAGCCGGTGTCGAATTTAATTTCAGGGATAGCCTGATGGTGGATGTGCAAAATATTTTTCACAAGATGGAGCCCAGGACACTGGTCGCTGCCTATCGTTTCTACTGCAATAAAGAGCTGGACAAAGCACACTCCGCCGAAGGCGACACTCTTGCCACCCTCGAAGTACTCGAGGCCCAGGTTCAAAAGTATCCCGAGCTGAAAAATGATGTGGAATTTCTCGCCTCTTTCTCCGAAAGGGCCAATATAGTGGACTTCGCCGGCAGAATTGCACGTAATTCAGAAGATGAACCAATCTTCAACTTCGGTAAACATAAAGGCAAAAGGGTTATTGATGTATTCAAAAAAGAACCCAGCTATTATGACTGGATGATGAAAGGAGAATTTGCACGCGACACAAAGCAAGTTATCACAGATATCTGGATGAAATACAAGGAGAGTGAACTCAAGGATCTCTTCAACACAAGATGAATCTGATAGTCATTCCTTACAATTGCGACAATTACTATTTTCGCCCTGACACTACTCTTGTGCATGTGGCGAGGGATTTTTATTGCCCCGATGCTATTTCAGTATTGGAGGCTGCCCCCTGTATTTGTATAAGAATCTGCAAGTCCGGCAAGGCAATTGCACAGAGATTTGCAAGGCGCTACTATGATGAGGCAGGTTATGGGGTAACTCTCTACGCAGGAAACATTCTGGCTGAGGGAGATCTCTTTTCCCTGACAAGGAGTACCACTTTTGATGCAACTACTGTTGTCCCATCTCCCCTTTCCCCTGCTGAGAGACTAGAGGAACTTTGTCCTGACATCACTCCGGAGCATATCGGCAAATGGATGGAGAAGATATCGCACAACTCTCTGCTCCGCATAGGAGATATGCTGCTATTCGAACTTGCACCAAGGAGAGTTGTGAATAAGAGTCAACCCTTTATTATGGAGTGGGGAGGTCAGGAACTTTTCAGTTTCAATATCTGCTGAGCGGCAGATTCTCCAGCCAGGGCTCCGGTAGAGAAAGCTACCTGCAAGTTATATCCTCCGGTATCCCCGTCAATATCGATTATTTCTCCCGCAAAATAGAGGTTAGGTTGCTTTCTGGAGGCCATTGTTTTGGCAATGAGCTCCTTCTGAGGGATGCCTCCGGCGGTAACGACTGCACGTTCATAGCCGGTATAGGATTTTATCTCAAATCTCCACTCTTTGAGCTTTTCCGGAAGGTTTGAGATAGTGAGCTCTTTGTGATGATGCTGAAAAGGAGCTACCAGCGCAGCAGGCATAAGTCCGCGCAGAAGAGCGCGAAATCTGTTACGGCCTACATTGTCTGAGGTTACTCCCATCTGAGCCAGATCCCTGGCAATGCGGGCACGCAATTTTTCCAACGAGAGTGCCGGCTTGAGATCAAGCACCAACTCCACCCTCTGCCCCTTTATCAAAGCCTTTACCGCACGTCTGCTAAGACGAAAACCGAGTGCTCCTTCGATACCATTTGGGGTAAATGTGAGTTCACCATCCTCGATTTTAATCAGATCCAGATCAATAAAGAGAGAGAGCCCAACATTGCGCAACTCTATTCCCACCAGATCGGTATCATAGACCCTCGGCATCAGAGCCGTAAGTGAGGGGAAGGTCTCATTTATAGTGTGCCCCAGACTCCTTGCAAATTCATATCCATCACCGGTAGAGCCGGTACCCGGGTAAGAGAGACCTCCCGTAGCAATAATAAGTACCGGAGCAGAATATTTTACCACCTCAATGCGCTCACCGCGCGAAATATCTCTTCTACCGCACACACAATGAAAAAGGTCATCACTATAGGAGATATTCAACACTTGAGAAGAGCATTTCAGATCCACTCCAAGACTCTGCATTCTGGCCACAAGCACTAAAGGAACATCTGCTGCACGCATAGAGCGAGGAAAAACCCTGTCACCCTGCTCCACCGTGGTTGGCAAGCCAATGGAATTAAAAAACTCCATTGTTGCGCTATTGTTGAAGTTGAAAAATGCCGGTTTTAGAAAATTTGCGGAGGGATGGATGTGGGTGGAAAACTCCGACCATGGTTTCGTATTGGTAAGATTGCATCTGCCCTTTCCCGTAATGAGAATTTTTTTGCCACAAATTTCATTTTTCTCCAAAAGGGTCACATTGCATCCCATTTCGGCTGCCTTGATGGCAGCCATCATACCGGCCGCTCCTCCTCCAATTACAATTATATCACTCATATCACTTTTCCTGCCCACCATTGTTACTTATAGTTTGTTACTGAAATACTTCCATAAGATCACGGATCATTGTCTGCATATCACCATCAATGCTCTTGTCGTAACTACGGGAATTACAAAGAATAGCCGCACTCATTCCGGCATTTGTGTTGCCTACCCAGATGGTAGCCGTACCGGCAATGTTGCCCCCATGCCAATGGGCACCCGGATAATATCCCGCAAGACGTCTCCATCCAAGTCCATACCTTCGGAGATTTGTGCCGGAATCTGCATTCGGGTCAATTTCCGAGTTATACATCAGGTCAAGAGTTTCGGGCTTAAGGAGATCGGGAACACCATCTCTGCCATCAATATGTGCCAGCACACTCATCAATTGATTTGTGGAGGCGATAAGACCGCCACAGGCTGCGATAACCTGCATAGGGTTGCCATAACCATTTGTGCCATCCTGGGAATAATAGACACATTCGTTAGCTCTGCGCTCATCAATACCACCACCTACATGAATATCGGTTATACCCATCGGCTTGAGCACATCTTCCTTGAGAAATGCCTCATAAGATTTGCCGCTCACAACCTCTATGACACGACCCAGAAAGGAGAATCCCACATTGGAGTAGTTATAATTCGTACCGGGGGTAAATTTCAGAGTCTGGTTGTCAAGCACCCATTGAAGAAGTTCATCAAGAGTCTTTCCATTTCTGACACTATTGAACATCGGATCAATTTCATCCCTTGTCCATCCTGCCGAATGTTGAAGAAGATGACGCACGGTAATCAAATGTTCCTGGCCTTTTATCTTAAATTCGTTTTTAAGAATACCATTTTCGCCAAAAACCTGGTCATCAATGCTCAGCAACCCTCTTTCGTAAAGCACCATAATGCAGAGCGTGGTAAATTGTTTAGAGATGCTCGCAAGGCGGAAAAGATGATCCGGAGTAGTTTTAGTCCTGTTTTCCACCACCGCATAACCATAACCGGTAGAATAGAGCACCTTTTCATTTCTCATCACTGAGAAAGAGACTCCCGGCACTGAGTGTTTCACCATAAACTGGTAAAATTTCGCATCCACCGATGCATTGCCGGTCTTGACATAGATGACATAATCTCTCTTAACGTTTCCTGACTCGGAGACCACCTGCACATCAACAATATTTGAAAAGTCGTTAATAGTGACGCCACTCACCTGTTTCTGCCCCCCTATCAACACCACGGCACCATCTGAAACATAATATTTTGCCTTGAGTGCAGTAAGATTGGTGCCTTCGGGAACAGTCACGGCAAGATAGCCCAGACAAGGGGCAGAATGCGCTGTTACTGACATTGAAGGATTATCGGCCTTCGAAAATGAGACTGAAGTAAGGTTTGCATCATCGGAAAGAACCGATTTCGGATCAATCGGATCCCCGCAGGAAGCCAATGCAAATGCTGAAACCAGCAATAGAAGAAGATATTTTCTGAAAGAGCTCATTATGGTTATTGTTAGCGTTTAGACTTAAATATAGAGTTATAAGAATCAACTATTGATAATACCACTACCAAGCATTTCACCGTCAGGGGCATACCAGACTGCAAATTGACCCGGCGTGATTCCTCTCTGGGGCTTATCAAAAAGAACATATAAGCCCTCCTGACGGCAGACAAGCCTACCTTTCTGCAGAGGTTGGCGGTATCTGATACGTATATCACACTCCAACTCTTCGCCCACCTTCAGTGCGAGGTCAGTTCTTATCCAGTGAACCTCCTCGGGGAGAATCTTTAGAGCAGGACGGTAAAGTCCCGGATGCGACTGCCCCTCCCCTACATATATGGTATTTGTCTCTATATCAATGGAGATGATGAATATCGGCTCTTTATGACCACCGATATTAAGCCCTTTTCGCTGACCTACCGTGTAATAGTGCGCCCCTTGATGTCGTCCGATAACCTTTCCCTGTGAAGGAGTATAACTAACCGGTGTGGAAAGTTCTTCAAAAGAGTTAGGTTTGGGCAAAGAGTCATAGTACTCTCTGAATATTTCCACTACATCGCCCTCTCTGGGTTTTAATTTCTGCTGAAGAAATTGGGGTAAATCCACCTTTCCGACAAAGCAAATACCCTGCGAGTCCTTCTTTTCAGCAGTAGGAAGTTCAGCTTCACGCGCCAGTTCCCTCACTTCGCTTTTCAAGAGATCTCCTATCGGAAAAAGAGCACGACTCAGCTGCTGCTGGTCGAGCTGACAAAGAAAATAGCTTTGATCCTTACCCGGGTCCCTGCCCGCAAGTATGCGGTAAATGGTATTTCCGGAAGCATCCCGGAAATGATCTTTGCGACAATAGTGGCCTGTGGCCACAAAATCAGCCCCAAGTTCAAGTGCTCTCTTAAGAAAAGCATCAAACTTAACCTCCCGATTGCACAACACATCAGGATTGGGGGTACGCCCCTTCTCATATTCGCTAAACATATAATCCACCACACGTTTGCGATAGATGTCGCTTAAATCGACAAAATGAAAAGGAATATCGAGTTTTTTGGCCACCATTTCTGCTATAACCCGATCCTCTTCCCACTCGCAATCGCCATGAAGAGTCCCCGTGGTGTCGTGCCAATTTTGCATAAAGAGGGCAAACAGATCATATCCGGCACGTTTTAGAAGCAGTGCCGCAACACTTGAGTCCACCCCTCCGGAGAGGCCTATTGCTATCTTATGTGATTTGTCCGGTATCAATGAGAGTCAAAAAATTGTTTATTAAAGAAAATATAGCTAATTTTGTAGTTGGGTAAGTCATATACGACCAGCTCCCATTGAACTCCCCCAGGGTCGGAAGGCAGCAAGGGTAGATGGTTGTAGCGGTGCGATATATCAAGCTTACCCTTTTTTTATGCCAAATTATCAAATATAAACGGCATTAAAGATTTCACTCCCGTGAAAACCTGTACAGCACCCGCACTACCCACTATTATCTTTATATCGCGACCGGCACGCATCTCATATTCCGCCATCACCTGACGACATGCACCGCAGGGATAGGTCAACTCAGACAAGACACCATTCTCATCCACCGCTACGACGGCAATGGCCTCCACACTCTCCTTCGGATAGCGGGCTGAGGCATAAAAGAGTGCAGTACGCTCTGCGCAAAGGCCTGAAGGATATGCAGCATTTTCCTGATTTGATCCGATAACCACCTCGCCGTTGCTCATACGCACAGCTGCACCTACTCTAAATAATGAATACCTTGCATAGGCACCATCGGCTGCGCTGACTGCACTTTCCAGAAGCTCCCTATCGGGAGAGGGCAATTTAGAGGCGGAAAAATATTCGAGATATTTGATATGCAATTGTCGTTCTGTCATATCGCGATATTTTGGTTTATCTTGCGAATGTAGAACATTTTTTAATTTTGGCCAAATGTGCTATCCTGTAGATCAAAGTTACAAAATCGATAGTATTGCGTCCACCACATCCAATATTTTTTTTACATGCAACTTCTCCTCTTTTGGTGTATGGATCGTATAGCCATCTAAAGCATCGTCAGCAACAACAACTATCTGCGAGTTGACATCTGAGGAGGCATATATGCCATTACGGCGCAGAGCTTTCTGTACCATAGCATATTTGAGACCGTTTCCCTTTAAATGCAGCTCTTTATCAAAGAGGTGATCTACGCGATAAAGACCGCTCCAGGGGTCAAAAGCCACACCTTTACTTTTAAAAAAACCACCCAAACTACCATCCAGAGCCAGGTCTTCGGGAGTGCCTGACAGGAGTTCTTTATTTCTCTCCATTAGCCAAACCTTGTCGGCAATTTGAAGCGCCAATTCCAAATCATGTGTGGAGAAAAATATAGTTTTACGCATCTCACGGGATAGGCGGTGAAGTAGATGGAGTATCTCTATTTTGCTGGGATAATCAATAAATGCGGTAGGCTCATCAAGAAATATAATAGGGGTTTCCTGTGCCAAAGCTTTAGCAATCATTACCTTTTGGCGTTCACCATCACTCAGGGTATGCACCATATTTGTTTTAAGATCCCCAATACCAACCAGCTCTATAACATTCTCCACAATGCTCTGATCTTTTTTCTTTAATGTACCCCAAAACCCGGTGTAAGGGCTACGTCCCAGACCGATAAGTTCTGAAACCGTAATATTGCGTAAGTGAGATTTTCCGGTCAATACCACGCCAATAACAGTTGCCAGTTGCTTGTCAGTATATTCTCGCAGAGGTTTGCCCATAATTATTATTTCCCCGGCCAATGGCCTTAGAAATGCAGACAGGGTACGTATCAAAGTGGACTTACCTGCTCCGTTTGCTCCAAGCAGACAGGTTAATTCGCCGTTACAAATTGTAGCATTGATATTCTGTGCTACGATGTGAGGCCTGGTCTTGCCTCTATACCCGATAGACAGCTCCTTTATTTGTATGGTTTCCTGTTTCATCATTCAGTCACCTCTTCGCGTCGTTTCTTGAATAATACATATATGACTATGGGCGCACCAATTAAGGCAGTAACGGAATTGACGGGCAATGCCCCCTCAAAACCCGGCATTCGGGCAATGAGATTGCAAAGCAACGCCAATGCTGCTCCGGCAAACATTGATGCCGGCATCAAAACACGATGGTTTGAAGTTTGGAAAATTGCCCGACAAAGATGGGGTACTGCCAATCCAAGAAAAGTAATCGGGCCACAATAGGCAGTTACGATAGCTACCAGGACTCCTGAACAGGTTATTACCAACATACGGGCGCGCTTTATATTAAGACCCAAATTCCGAGCATAGTCGTCACCCAACAATAAGAGATTTAAGGTCTTGATAAGCAGGAGTGATAGTGGAAGCAAGAGAGCCATGATAGAGACAAATAGAGTAACTTTATTGCCTGAGACACGCGCGAAGCTACCCAGTCCCCAAATTACATATGCACGGACATCTTCTTCAACACTGAAGAACTTCAACACTCCGATAACAGCACTCGCAACATAGCCGATCATCACTCCAATTATCAGCAAAGTTACATTCCCGCGCACCCGTTGGGAGACATAAACAATCAATGCCATAATAGACAAAGCACCTATAATAGCCCCCATGGTCACAGCAAGTTCACCCACAAAGCCTAAACGACTCAAAGCTACACCCCCAATACTTCCCGACAACAAAATGACGAAAGCCACCCCTAGACTGGCACCCGAACTGATTCCAAGTACCGATGGACCGGCCAAAGGATTGCGAAAAACAGTCTGCATCTGTAAACCACTGACTGCTAATCCGGCACCGGCAACCATGGCTGTCAATGCTTGAGGAACACGCGATTTCATGACTATATTGTGCCAAATAATAGATTCCCCATCATTCATTCCCCATAATATATTCCAAATAGAGCGGAATGGAATCGATACTGAACCCAGAAAAAGGTTTAGCATTAAAAGCACCAATATAGATAGTGCCAGCAACAGCATAGATGGTACAACCCTGCTTCTCATTTCAACAACTCATAATAAACCGGCTGATAATCCTCCGGTAACAGTTGGGGATGAAATATCTTGATTAAGTCTGCCAAAATAAGCTCCGGCTCTACAGGCATTTTCTCATAAAAGGGCTTCTCACGCATATTGCAATATATTATTCCTTTCTCCTTAAAAGCGCGAAAATCGGCATAACGGTCATCATTTTTCCTCAAAACATCATAAGTAAAAGTACCTTGATAACTATTGACAATACGCCAATAACGGGCATCAGCAGCCTGAAAATAGACAGTTTCCAAATCGAGAACGACTCCACCGGACTCCTGGTTATCCTTTAAAAAATAATCTGCTCCTGCATCTTTGAACAATTGAGCTAAAAAACTCTTTCCTCCAACTGCATACCAATTGCCTCCACGCATTTCACCACTAAAAACCACCGGACGATCTTTAACATTTGATGCTAGTTCTTTCAACTCGTTGTATCTCTGTTCTATGCCGGCAAAACAAATGTTGGCCTTATCCTCCGTTCCCGTCAATAAGCCGACAAATTTAATCCATTCAGCCTGTCCTAACGGAGACATTTCTTTATAACCGGTATGAGGAATCAGGGGAATATCCACCTCTTTCATGGCATCATATCCTCCGCGTTTAAAAGGAGAGATCAATATCACATCCGGATTTACACCCATAATTACCTCGTTGTCAAAATTGCCCTCAATGCCTATTTTACGCGTCCTTCCATCTTCCAGTCTTCGGTTTATCTCTTCATTAAATAAATGTCGGGTACTGGTGATTCCCACGACCCTATCCAATTCATCCAACTTGATAAAATTGGATAGTTGCAGTGAGGTCATACAAATAACACTTCGCACCGGCACCTCAATTAAAGTGTAATCTTTCGGAACTTGTTTGGGAGTAACTCCCCGGGGAATCAAAAAATAATGAAAAGAGCGATTGTCACTTGTACTCTGGGGATCTCTGATCTCTAATAGACAACCCTCTTCAGTATAGGTCACCAGAAAACCTTTTGCATACTTCGGCTTTATTTGCTCCACAAAGGCCTGAGCCTCCCCTACGTCCCCGACCGATGTTAGGAGTATCCGTTGCCCCCTGTTTTTACATCCCGTCATTAGTATTAGCAGCAGGCATATGCTTAGTATTGTAACTCTCTTCATCAATTATTATTTATTATAGGTTCCACAAATCCATAATATCCTTTTCTCCCCAATACCAATGAGTGAAGCCGGCTATCACATTCTTATAGCGATATAATGGTGTAGGAACATCTATACCCTTGGCATTCTGCTGAGTTGCAACTGAAGGAATTGCCTCAGGTAACACTACTTCCGAATAATGAAATTCGTGCCCCCGCCACTCACTGCCTGCTATACTCATCTTCCGATACCCCAAATGGAGACGAGCATTCTCCATTGTACAATCCAGAGGCAGAATGCCGGACATCATATATCTCTTTTCGCCTGTTCTGGTGACCAATGAACGAGAGAGGAAAATCATCCCACCGCATTCCGCCAACAGATGCCCACCATTCTCCACATACTTCTTCAACTCATTCATCAGCCGTTCCTGCTTCTGCAAACGGTATGCATATAGTTCAGGATAACCTCCCGGGAAATAGACTAAATCAGCCGCCGGCAAAGCATCCCCCTTTAATGGGCTAAAATAGAGAATTTTCCCCAATCTATCCAGTTGAGCTATATTTTCCCTATAAACAAAATTGAATGCAGCATCCCTGGCAACCGCAATGGTCAGATTACCAGAACTATCCAGTTTCTCTTCACAGCCGGGAAACGGACGCTCACAAACTTCCAACAACCGTCCAATATTCACATGTTTGTCTATCAATTCCGCCGCCTGATCCATTTGCAAATCCATCCGTTTTTTGGCACCAAAAGCTAACCCCAATTGCCTGGAAGGCATTTTCAAAGACTTTGTGTTGGGCAGATAACCAAAACACTCCACACCAACATCCTGACATGCCTCTTGTAAATGAGCATAATGAGAGATTGAAGAGACCTGGTTGAAGACCACGCCTATGATCCGCACATTTGGTGAAAAATTGGCAAGACCACTGAGAAGCGGAGCTACGGAATAGGCGATAGAGCGGGCATTTACCAGCAAGAGCACCGGTATATCCATCAAAGCAGCCACCTCTGCACTGCTTCCCTTCATCCTCGAATAGCCATCAAACAGGCCCATCACCCCCTCAACAACGCAGACATCTGCATCTTTACCATACGAACTGTACAGATAACGCAGATGTTCTTCCGATGCAAGCCAAGTGTCTAAATTGATGGAGGCGGCTCCTGAAGCTAATGAATGAAACCGGGTATCAATATAGTCAGGTCCACATTTAAAAGGTTGAACCTGTATCCCTTGCCTTTTCAAAAGTCGCAGGAATCCCATTGTGAAAGTGGTTTTACCGCTTCCCGAATTTAATGCTCCTATCAATAATTGTGGTTTCACTTCTTTTGCCTTCTTCTACAGAAAAGAGTTTTTGCTCCCAATACAACTCCGGTCAAACAAACGGTCGCACATCCAAGGCTTAAAAACCAAAAGCAGAATGTCCATAGCGCCGGACGATTTATCAGCCATCCCATATTTAAGTAGTGAATTGCACTGAAAAGCCATTTGTCAACCATCTTGTTCTTATTCAAATATCTGATATACCCATTACGTGGATTGACATAATATAAACTTCGGTCACTATCCTCTAATTCTATCTTGTAAACAGGTAACTCCAGAGTTCTCCTCAAATTTAAATAATAATTGTCATACTTTTCAAGAGTTGTAATCTTAATTGGCACATCTTCTCCATGAATCTTTTTAAATCCATTTTCAATTATCTCCTGGGGTACATTCAATGGTACTATATCGCTACTTGAGGCATCAATATAGAACTCATTTTCACCTTCAATTACAAAATATGCCGGTATCTCTGCAAATCTTACCCAATCTATTCTTTTCAAATTTGGATAAATTTGCTGCAAGTTACGATAATCCAACTTATATTCATCAAGAGGTGATAAACCCTTTCCCCATAATTGAGCAGGATTAAACCAATGTTCAGCTTTGGTGGGCACCAACCATTGCGGAACCCTCGACATTGAAAAAATACCACTTATAGCCCACCATATCAGAAAGACCCCAAAAACTAAACCCATAATGTAATGCCAACGTTTCCACCCCTTTTTATAAGGTACCTCCAAACGCTTTTTTTGCCTGTATCTATTTGCCAGCATATATATTCCCAAGATAAATCCGGATAGAGCTGCCACAAGACAAATTGATGCGCCGACGATAATACAAGTTTTCCACCTGCCCACATCTCTCCTGATGAAAGGGAAATAGAGTTTATGAGGAATTGCACTTACCCAAGCCCAAATACGCTCTTTCCTGGTCGTGATTTGTTGGGGCATACCATTTTTTCCGGAAACAAAAAGCTCTGTTTTATCTTCATCATCAAAATAGAACTTATAAAGCGGCATAGCCCTGTCATATCTGGAATAGAGCACCCACTGCTCCCTTTTATGCAGCGTATCAACACGGAGAACGGGAGCATCTGACCATTTCGCAGCCTCAATTTCAATAGTAGCGAATGTTATGGGTTTTACTTGCTGCTCTTGTAATGTATCGGCAACCAATGAGATTTTGTTCCCATCTGTTGTTACATCGAACAATGTTTGCCCCTGAAATTGTCTCAGGGATAATGATTCGACTTCTCCATCAACTCGACTACTGATTGAAGGCAAATCGGGCAATGAAGAACAACATATCGTCTCCATCCTATCATTAACCATCTTATCAGAAATACGCGGATATGGATGATAGACGAGAATAACTCCCGTAACAAACCACATAAGAAAAAATATTGCTATAAATCCCCCTACGTATTTATGGATCCTATGTAAATATTTCACAAACTTCTTCATTGCCCGCAAAATTAATATTTAAATAAGTCTAATGTCACATCTATCTCTCTTTCCATAGGAACAAGACGTCTGAATGAGTAACCTTCCTGAACGGAAAGGCCCTTCGTCATAGTTTTTGTTGCAATATCATAGATATAGATGCCGGGAGCAGCTGTCTCAGGATTTGTCGCCAGATAGACTTTGCCATCCCTGACCACTGCGAATTGTGCAAAAGTGCCAAGACTATAAGGTAGAGGCTTACCCTCATACATAAGCTCTGTTCTCTCGTCTGTCGTCAAATCAATAACTGCAAAATAGCAATTATAATTACTTCCCCATCCGGCAGCATTTGTGTGCACAGGGTCTTGGATATAAAGAATAGCCTTGTTATTGCCCATATATGTGGAGGTGATTAGCTTTCCTGCATCATAGTTATGCCCCATGTAATTAGGGTCAAACTGAAACTCTCCCTTATTGATACGCAGCAAGTTCCCTACCTGTTGAGTATAGCTTGTTGCATCTTCCCTTTTAGTATTGCAGGCTACATAAAGATTGCCTTTGTCATCCCAGAAGGTTTTGTCCTGAAGCAATTCTCCATATGCAGTTCCTGCCATAGTGTGCACCCTGCTCTCTTTAACATCACATTTCACGCTCATGTCACTGGCTTTAATAAATATCACGTTGAAATCTTCACTCCAAAACCTTGATTTCTTCTGAGTCATATAAATGATATAACCGTCAGACTCCCTATATTTTGCAATACCAGATGTGCTAAAATAGAAACCGGCTTCTGCATCAATTTCAACACCTTCCAACTGACCCTCTGCAATTATTGACATATCATTAGTATTGATTTTAGTCCAGATGATGCCCGGTTGTACTTTATCTCCATTCCACGCCATTATACAAAGGGTGGTTTTGTCCAACCAACAGTGCGTATAACGATACCTTTTATATGTATTTCCCTGGAAAGGTCGCTCTGCAATCACAGTTAGTTTTCCATCATAAATATGATATTTACCAAAGCGATCCGCAGAGACGGGGATCTCATAATAATATCCATCTCTAAAGATAATCTCTTCATCCAATTTTCCCGTAATATCAGCTCCGGCGTTCAGGTAGTCAATTACTACCGATGGGTCAGAAACGTCAGCTACGTTTTTTACAAGGTAAGAGGGCTGATCCGTACCTGCTTTTACCCAAATATCAAAATATTTCTCCACCAAATCCTCTGGTTCAGGATCAGGTGTAATAGGATCTTCACAAGATGTAAACACTAAAGCAAACGCTGCCATAATGGCGATCAAGAGGAATTTTAACTGTTTCATTTTTATACAAATTAATTAATGAATAATCGTAACTTCAGAAAGAAGTACCTACCTGGTTTCTGGAGCATAAAATTGTCATATAGTTCTTTATCAAAAAGGTTATTGCACCCCAGTGATATGTTATAACGCTCTTTTTTCCATGAATAGGCAATTACCGCATTGTGTTGATGTTGAGTTGGAATTTTTGATTTTCCGGCCAAAGAACCATAGGCTTCCCAGGTAAGATAAAACCAGTGCACATATTGGTAATGATAGCCTATTCTCAGTTTATCTCCATTTCCAAAAATATCCCTGAAATAAAAATCAACTTCAGCATTACCGAAAAGCCAGGGTCTGTTTGGTAACTTATTCTTATAGGTAATGGATGCTTTACCATCCTCCTTGTACTGGTTCATATCCCTGGCATCTTGATAGCTACAGTTAGCAAACACCATATGAAGTCCTTGTAGTTATATGAAAACTCTCCTTCAATACCGGCAATTTTCACACTTGAAACATTCTCATACTGCGACAATCCATCTCTCTCTGAAACTACGAGCCTGACATAGTCGGTAGCATCTCTGATGAAAGCATTTGCTTCATAGTTGAAAAGGTGCTTGTTCTTTAGCTTTATAGATCCGAAAAGTCCTAAATTGAAGTTATCGCTATTCTCAGGCCTTAAAGTAAGGTTGGGCAGCACGGTGATACCATTACCTAGCAATTCATTTCCCAAAAGAAGCCTTATACTATGTTCGTATGAAGCCTTTAGGGCAAGGGGCTCAAAAATTGTAAATCTCATTGCAGCACCATATCCCCAATAGTTTTTTGTCGCCTCGCTGTCTATCTCGTCTGAGCCTGAAATCCAGGGTCTGTCTTTTTGTGTAACCATAAGATAGTTTATATAATCCTTCACAAAAAAGACATTATTCATTTTGCCATCAAAGAAGGTCTGGTTGTAGGAGAGTCCTATAATGTGTTTTGCAAGCACATCATTTGATCTGGAGAAAGATTTATCCACCTCATCATATCTCTCATTTCCGAGCCTGTTCAGCAAATAATTCAGATTTAAAGAGTGGTTGTTATTTATAGCATAGTCAAAATTCAGGCGGGCTACGGTCCTGGGGCGTTTATAGTTTCTTATAGATCTGCTGCCACCATATATTTCATTACGCGTAGTGTTGATGTAATTGTTGTTCCAGTCATATTTTCTAAACACAGTGTCTATAGTGCGCGAATGATCCCAGGTGTATGATAGAAGTGCTTGAAAATCCAGGTTTTCAAAAATCAAATTTCTCTTTTTATACGTTGCAGAAATGTTTTTTGAATCAGATTTCCTCTCCGCCTCACCATACACTACAGATTGAATCGAGCCTGTTTGCAGCTCTTTATCCACCTTTGAGTATGAAGCTGTTATAAAAAACGCATCGGTCCACTTCTTATTTGTAACTCCAACCTCCACCTGTCCTAATAATGAGAAATAATCGTCGTGAAAACGCTTTCTCTCCTCAAGCATATATTTTTCTTGCTCCTCATTCCACACTTCTACATTTTTGACCTTATAGTCATTCTTGGAATAATTCACACCGATAGTGGGTTTAATGATAAATCCCGTCCCGGGCTCCACATACTGCCCGTTGAAATTAAATAAATGAGTGTGGAAAGATCCTACACTATAGGAGAGATCACAGTAATTTTGTTTTTGTTGGTTTGTAATAATATTGATCGCGCCGCCCAGAGCATCGGCCCCCAAGTAAGCAGGAACTACTCCTTTATATATTTCAATACGTTCAATTATATTGGGCGGGAGGTTAGCCAACGTTACCCCGCTTCCTTTTGTGTCCAGTGGCATACCATCCAGAAAATAACGGATAGAATTACCGGACATACCATTTATTGAAAGACTAAAATCAGACCCTACTCCTCCTTCCTCACGTATTCTCACTCCTGTAGTTCTATTGACGATGGCACTCAGGCTTTGAATAGTATTAACTAGTGGTTTCACATTCATGGCATTAACAGAATAGGCGCCTTCACGGAGCAGTTGCGCCCTGCTCTTTCCGTAAACTTGTGCCGACTCAAGATGGACCGAACTTTCCTTCAATACCAGATCCACTTTCTTATTCGAAAATACCTTAACCGTCTGTTCCTGTGTTTCATAGCCCACCATTGAAACAATCAACAGATGCTCACCGGCCTTTACAGAGAGGCTATAATGCCCTTTTTCATCAGTGTAGGTACCGGAGGTGGTATTCTTAAGAGCTACAGCAGCGGCAAAAACAGGCTCTCCATCCGGATCTGTCACAGTGCCCGATAATGTAAACTTTGTTTGCGCAAAGGAAATTGCGCAGATAAGTATCAGAAATAAGAAACTTGCTGTTTTTTTCTTTATCATTCTATCGCTTAAGTTGTCATTCAACGGCCTTGGGACAAATAGGATAGAACATCATAGAAGACGAAATCCCTTGTATTCTATTTAAATTAGGAATTCATCGCTGTATGTTCACGGCTCTTATTACCCGAAAGCCTTTAAACTCACAAAATTGGTAGGTCTTCTGGCTTGCTCCATCCTTGATGCCTTCCCATTCTTGTAGAACAGTGGCTTAGGTTTTCAAGGACATTACACGGAGCTTACAGCAGCGGTGTCTGCTCAGGATTTTCACCTGATTCCCTTTTAGCCGAATCCTCCGATTGAGGAAACGAACACCAATTCGGCGCAAAAGTAAGAAATGTTTTTTAGAATTAAGAATATATCCTCATTAAACTAAATTTGTCGTTTAATGGCTTAGTCACCATCTGATGAGTTTGAGAAGATCCTTTTGAAGGTTCTATTCTGCTTTTATGCCCTTTCCGGCTTCATCCAATAGCAATAGGGTCAACTGACCCTTCGGAAAAGAGGTGCGAGCCACCGCAAGACAACGTGACGATAACAAAGGGAAAAAAAGTTCCGCATCTTCAAGGGTAAAACCAGTCCACAATTCCCGGGCTAAAGTAATTTTCTCAATAATCTCTCCTGCAGATTCCGAACAACCGGCTTCTGCTGCCAACTGTTTCAAAAACTCCTTGTTCATCATCACATTTTTACTATGAGTATCAAGAAAACCCTCAGCTAATTTTACGGCCTTCCCTATCATAACCCCTAAAGTGACTTTTTCTATTTTAAGTTCACTCGCTATCCTCAATGCGTCACCTATGAAGTTACCATATTGAACAAAGGCTTGAGGAGGAAGTTCCGGGTATAAAGCCTTTAAAAAGCCCTCGCTCTTGGCTCCGGAATTAATAACCAGACGAGGAGATCCAACTGCCTTACAAACGTGAATTCCACTGCGGATAGCACCAATGTAGGCTTCCGAAGAAAATGGACGGACAATACCCGAGGTGCCTATAATGGAAATACCGCCTTCAACGCCCAATCTGGGATTAAATGTCCGTTTTGCCAATTCACGACCACCGGGAACGGAAATTATCACATCTAACCCTCCGGAATAGAGTGCCGACAACTCCCTTTCGATCATTTGTCGGGGCACTCTATTAATTGCCGGGCCGCCTATTTCCAATCCCAAACCGGGCAGTGTTACCTTGCCAACCCCTTCCCCTTGCAGAAAACGAATCTCTGAAGAGTCATTGAACCTGATAGTTGAGACAATACTTTGTCCATCAGTCACATCAGGATCATCTCCGGCATCTTTAATAACTGTCGCCGAAACTCCTCCGTTCTCTTTTTTAATTTTGGCAATCGCCAATTCCAGCACTTCGCCATTTGGAAAAGTAATGGGAACGCTTTGAGGCTCTTTTTCCCCCAAAAGGAGAAGTAAGGCAGCCTTGCTCGCGGCAGTCGCGCATGCTCCCGTCGTATATCCGCTTCTTAAGGGGAAAAAATCGGGAACATGCAATTCTATCTGTTTACGTAAACCATGCTCTCCGGTAACCTTTACAGAATCATAGGGCAATGAGGGCCTTTTGATAGCATAAACGGGAATACCATATTGTCGGGCTGCTTTTACTTTTTGAATAAAGCCTCCGGACTCACCGCTCTCCTTGGTCAATATAGCTTGCGGATTAAGCAACTCTAAGAGAGCAAAATCATTTCCTTCTTCATAGTAAACAAGATTTTGCTCGCTAAACCCCTCTTCCTTTGCTTTTAAAAGAGATTCTTCTCTCGGAAGAATACGAAACCAACAAGTATGCTTTTGCCAGTATTCACGAAGCTTACCTATGGTCTGCACACCAGTCAACGCCAACACTCTTTCAATTCCGTCCTCATTTAATAACCTGATCGCATCGTCATAATCTTCACACCAAACTATATCATCCGATTGTTCGGGATAACGACGCTCAACACGAACAACCGGAAGTCCCAACACCTCAGAAGTTTCAGCAACCACATTATGCAACTCTACAGCAAAAGGATGGGCAGCATCAACCAAAAGTCTGATTTCTTGACTTCTACAAAAGGAGATCATAGCCTCCGCATCCAATCCTCCTGTTAAATGTACACCATTGCGACATACTATTTGTTGCAGATCGCCCTTAGTGGAATAATAATATGAGGAACCCGCTTCATCGGCCACTCTGACCGCCATACGTCCTTCTGTAGTGCCTCCTAATATCAATATCATGGTCTGAAAAGGTGTTTAAAGTCATGTGCGTAGAGGCGTGATTGACCTTCTCGGTTATCAATGGCATCTCCTACTACCAATAAAGTAGTAAGCGTCAAATTATTCTCACGAACAATACGGGCAAGGTCTTTTAATTCTCCCCTATAGATACGTTCTTCTTTCCAGGTAAGCTTATAACAAGCTGCCACCGGAGTTTCAGGCGGGTAGGCTTGCAATAATTCCTCTTGAACCTGCTCTACGATTCCCGCACTGAGATAAATGCACATTGTGCTCTGTGATTGTGCCAATTTGTGGAGTTGTTCCTTTTCAGGCATCGGCGTACGACCTTCTCCTCTTGTGAGTATTATGGTTTGTACTTTTTCCGGTATTGTAAACTGAGAACGAAGGGCGGCAGCGGCAGCCTGAAAAGAGGAAATGCCCGGTGTAATATTATAACTCATTTTATGTTTGTCGAAGAATGCCATTTGTTCCTGTATAGCCCCATAGATACAGGGGTCCCCCGTATGAAGACGGACCACCAGAAGCCCACGGTCATAAAATTCTTTCATCAGAGCAAACTGCTCATCCAAATCGAGGTGAGCAGAACTTCGGACAGTTGCCCCGTTTTTGGCATAATAAGTGAGTTCGACGGGAACCAGACTACCGGCATATAATATCAGATCAGCTTCCTGAAGGAAACGTTTGCCTCGCACAGAAATCAATTCCGGATCTCCGGGACCCGCACCAACTATTTCGATATGCCCGCTGCGTAATGATCTCCTGTCTAAAGACAAGGCAAATGTAAAATGGCTTCCCTCGGTCAGCACACCTTTCTGTTTTTCTATCAGTATCAGCCCGCCATGACTGCTTTTCAAAGAGGCTGCTTCCGCTACCCCATAAATACCTGTAACCTCAAAAGCCTTTTGAGATGGATTTGGCACCTCTATATTTTTCAACTCTTCAGTTCTATATATCTGCTTTTTTATATAAGGATATTTTTTGCACAATTCTTTCAACAGAGGTTCATCCTTTTTCAGCTCTATGGTACCGACTGAGGCTAAAGCCAGCGGACTTAGGCCCTGTTTTTTAATTTTCTGCTCTATAAAGTCAACAATTCCATCAGGATTGGACCCTTTCCGACAGCCGATACCGAGATGGAGTACCTGTGGATAGAAAGTAAGCATAGGTATCTCACCCGCATCGTAGAAGTATGGAGTTACTGCAATTATCAGTTCTACCTCCAGCAATGGGATCTCTGAGAAATGATAAAATACTCTGACATGCCCGGGCAAAGTCTCTTCAAGATATCCGGTTCCCCTATCCTTGACCTCAAGTAATAGTGCAGTCGGCTGCTTCTGGACAAAAAGATGGATACATTGGTTCATGTGTGATGGCGAAGCAGCACTCTGCCAACCATATCGGGATGCCAAAGTATCCAGGGCCCATAGCTCTTCATTATCACTCTGCGTGGTGATAATTGCTTCTCCTCCGACAATTGATGCAATCCGGCGACTCAGGTCATTTGCTCCACCAATATGACCGGAGAGAACCGGAATAACATATTTCCCCGTACTGTCCACACATATTACAGCAGGATCTTCATACTTATTTTGGATATAGGGGACAATAGTCCTGACACAAATACCCATTGCTCCAATAAAGATAATAGCGTCAAAGTCCGAAAAGTGCTCAGCAAAAAAGCCGGTGTAAGAGTCTATCGTGATGCATCCTTCACATTTATTTGTGGTATAAACGAGGGCATCACCCAGTTCTTGTCGAATGGTTTCAGCTAAAGGTAGGCTATGTAGAGAAACTAATACAATTGCTTTCATTCTGCTTTCATTATGTCAATGGGATTAAACGAATCAATGGCTACACGCATTAGCCTAGTCACAGTACGGTTTATTTCCCCTATACCCTCAATGAACAACTCCTTGCTGTTTTCACTGACTGCATTAAAAACAATGACTCCCCCCGGAAGTAGCACTCGATTGATCTTATGTAATATTTTTTTTAGCTCTCCGCCGTGTCCGCCAATGAATACTGCGTCAGGAGCCGGAAATGATGAGAGATCGGTTTGAAGAAAATCCCCAATAGAGGTCGTTATACCCGGTGTTCCAAACCGGCGTGCATTTTGATTCATCAATTCCCTCCCCTCTTCCCTTTTCTCAAACGCAATTACCTGTAGGTGGGGGAACTGCAATTTTGCTTCAATGGAAACCGAACCTGTACAAAAACCCACATCCCAGAAAGAGTGCTTGTTGTGTAAATCCAGCATACTCAAAGTCAATAATCTGACCGGAGCTTTTGTAATCATATTTACTCGCCCGCCTAAAAGATGGAAGTCGGATTCAGGTATTCCGAAAGGACGCAAACGATCCTCTTCCTTCTCCAAAATGAGACAATTCGGTAAAACAAACTCCATTTTAATTACCTCTGACAAAGAAAATGTACGAACCCGCTCTTTTTCCCTATTGCCCAACACTTCGCCAACTGTCATACGGTAATTATCATAACCATATTCCAACATCCTCTCCGCAATACGCGAAGGAGTCTTATTGCGATCCGTTAAAACTCCGATCAATTTTTCTCCCTCAATCAGAGCTTGATCGAATAGATCCCAGGGACGGCCGGTCAATGAAATGACCTTCATATCGTGATAGGGCAACAGCATACGATGAGCCAACATTTGCAATGAGTTGAAGGTGGGATATAGCACAATATTGGCTTTAGGCAACCTCGCTCTTATTGTATTGGCAAAGCCAAAAAAGAGAGGATCTCCGGATGCGAAAACCACGATCTCAGGAACACCTTCATATTGAGAGAAGACATTGTCCAATGGCGTGGTTATATCTATCCATTTTGCACCTGCCGGCAGTAAGTTTGAAATGATTTCATAATGTCGAACGCCACCGGAAAAGAATTTCCCTGCAGCAATTACTTTGAGAACTTCAGGGGAAAATTCACAGGTCTGTTCGTCCGATATTCCTATAATGTGAAATAGCTGTTTAGACATCTCTGCCGGGCTTTAATTGTTCTGCATCATTGAAGGAGAGTATGGCATTGACCAAAGTGGCTGCCAAACTGCTTCCTCCCTTTCTTCCCTCTATAATAATCTTGGGAATATTGGCAAATGGCTTTACCATATGTTTGCTTTCACAAACATTTACAAAACCCACCGGAGCAGCTATTATGGCTGCCGGTTTCGCCTTTCCTTTCCTAACCAAATCACACAACTCCATAAGTGCCGTGGGGGCATTCCCGAATGCATATAAAGCTTCCGGATGCTCTTCAACTGCGAGACGGACACCGGCCTGTGTGCGAGTGATTCCCTTTTCTTCAGCCAACTGCGGGACTCTTTCATCAGACAAATAACATTTTACATCAACACCCAATCGCTTTACAGCTCCTTTACGGATACCTGATGCTACCATTGTAACATCAGTAACAATAGTCTTAATCTTCCCGCTCTCAAAGGCTTGATATAGCATTTCCACCGCATGCTCATCCACAGTCAAGAGGTTTTCCATATCAAAATCGGCGGTTGTATGAATAGCATGTAGCAAAGCCCACTTTTTTCCAAGTGGTATATTGGGATTGTTCAGTTCCGCTTCAATAGTTCGGAAACTGTTTATCATTATTTCTTGTCCTATATTTTTAACCTCAACATCTGACTTTTCCCGGTAATACCCACGTGGCGTAATAAATTTATTATCCCAAACAAAAGATTGCGTGTTACCAATCAGAATAGTGGTGAACATATCTACATTTTCATCATCCGGATTAAAATCTCCCAAGGTCGTGATATGTACACTTTCCTCTTCTCTACCCGCTTGTCGCACATAACCCACAGGGGTTTCCGGATTACGCTCCTGCAAGAAAATCTCTTTCAATCGGTGCAATTGCCAGTAGCGCCCTACACTTTTAGGATTATAAATAGCTGTAATAAAATCTGCTGAAGCAGCAGCAAATATGCGTTTTTCGATCTTTTCCCAGGGAGTCATCAAGTCTGACAGGGAAATTATACATAAGTCATGGCCAATAGGTGCCCCAAGCAGAGCGGCTGCTTTTTGAAAGGCACTAACACCCGGCAAAACCACAATTTCAACCGTACTTTGCCGCTCCTTTTTCATTTCAAAGATTAAAGGAGCCATTCCGTAAATACCGGCATCTCCGGAACTGATTACACAGACATTTTTGCCTTGCTCTACTTGTTCAAAAGCCTCTCTTGCACGCTCTTTCTCACTCCTCATGCCTGTATCAATACAGAGAGTGTTTTCATTTAAATAGGATTGAATGAATCTGAAATAATATTTATAGCCGATAACTACATCGCTCTGCTGAATGGCTCGAATAACTGCAGGTGTAATATCTTCTGTGCTACCCGGCCCTATGCCGGCAACAATCAATCGCGGATTTTTCATATTGTAGTCAATAGGATTTATAATGAAATTGGCAGATTTTACAAATGTAAAGGATTTTTTTAATTTTGTGGCCTGACCGGCAATACTTCCTTTATATTTTCAAGACCGTATCCAGTTCGATTGCCCTGCTACGATACTGTGTATTGAAAGGTATGTAGTACCATAGAGTGATATAACAAATGATATAAATATAACAAAAGTATGAGACGTATATATACACGCAGTGGCGACAAGGGTATGACACGCATTCATGGAGGAGAGCGCGTCCCCAAAGATGATATTCGCATAGAAGCCAACGGTTGCATTGACGAACTAAATACCCTCATCGGTATAATACGTTCTATCTTGCCTCCTGAGCACGAATGGCAATCTTCCCTTTTTACCATTCAGCGTAATATAATGATCGTTATGAGTCATGTGGCAACCCCTTCTGCCATACGAGCACAAAATCCCAATATATTACCCCCCGATTTGGTGGAGTTTTGTGAAAAAATGATGGACGAACTTACTGCTCAAATGGAAGAAAATGATTATTTCGTATTACCAGGTGGAACTCCTTTGGCAGCCCATCTGCAATTTGCACGTGCAGTAGCCCGCAGGGCAGAACGCCGTTTATGGACTCTTAATAAGCAGGACGAAGTGCCACAGCTTATCTTACGCTTCATGAATCGTATTTCGGATTTATTTTTTGTTATGGCTCGTTTTGAAATGTGGCAACAAAACAGGGGGGAAGAGAAATGGCATAACTTTTCATATAAGCGCAAAAAATGAAGAAACGCAAAAAACTTCATCCGATCATGCTCGCAGGAACGGGGAGCGATGTTGGGAAAAGCATCATTGCGACTGCTTTTTGTCGTATTTTCAAGCAGGATGGTTACAATCCCGCTCCGTTTAAGGCGCAAAATATGTCTCTAAACTCCTTTACCACACCTGAAGGTCTGGAAATGGCACGGGCACAAGCCGTTCAAGCCGAAGCGGCAAGTATTCCCTGCCATACGGATATGAATCCGGTGTTATTGAAGCCATTTGGTGAACGTACTTCTCAAGTGGTGCTTAACGGAGTGCCTATCGGAAAAAAGGACGCCTATGATTATTTCCGCAAAGAGGGCCGCGAAGAGTTACGAAAAGAGGTATATGCCGCTTTCGACCGCCTTTCACAGAGATTTAACCCTATCGTAATGGAGGGAGCCGGAAGCCTTGCTGAAATAAATTTGCGCGACACCGATATTGTAAATATGCCTATGGCTATGCACGCCAGTGCGGATGTGATATTGGTGGGTGATATAGACAGAGGAGGGGTATTTGCGAGCATTTACGGCTCGCTGATGCTGTTGAAGCCCGAAGAAAGAAAGCGGGTTAAAGGTATTATCATCAACAAGTTCAGAGGCGATATCCGTCTATTCGAATCGGGCATAAAGATATTAGAAGAGCTTTGCCACATACCGGTACTGGGAGTTGTTCCTTATTTTAAAGATATATATATTGAGGAAGAGGACTCTGCTTCCCTCGCTACCAAATCCTCTCTGGCAAAAAAAGGTGAAATCAATGTAGCTGAGGTTTTGTTGAAGCAGCATCTCAATAGGAGCGAAGAAAATAGTACATTTGATTATCATCAATTTAAAGAAGAACAATACGACAAGCTGGCAGAACTGGTGCGAAACCATATCGATATGACGCTGGTTTACGAAATACTGACGAAAGAGTATGATTAAAGGACACGGTGATGATGCCTATAAATATGGCAAGAAGATGAAAGCCAACTTCAGCTCCAATGTTTATAATAAGGTAAACATTGAGGGACTGAAAACGCACTTGTGCAAATGTATGAATGAGATAGGAAGTTATCCCGAGCCGGAGCCCTATTCATTGGAAGCAAAATTGGCAATCACAAAAGACCTGAACAGCAAAGAAGTATGTGTAACAAACGGTGCAACGGAGGCTATATACCTGATAGCTCAGGCTTTTCGTGGAGCTGACACGGCTATTCTCCAGCCTACATTTAGCGAATATGCCGATGCTTGTCTTATACATGAACACAATGTAAGCTCTATTTTTAGTCTGCCTGATAAGAAAGAGGCATATTTGTTGCCGAAGGAAATTCAGACCCTTTGGCTCTGTAATCCCAACAATCCTACCGGAAAGGTTTATGATATTGATCATCTCCAAATGGTAATTGAGCACAATCCTAAAGTCTGTTTCATCATAGATCAATCCTACGAGTTTTTCACTTTAGCTAAGACATTCAGTGCTAAAGAAGCTGCAAGTTTTCCGAATCTGCTTTTGCTTCACTCCATGACTAAGCGATATGCAATTCCGGGATTACGATTGGGATATATTACGGGAAAGGCTGCTCTGTTACAACGACTGCGTAACCACCGTATGCCATGGTCAGTCAATCAACTTGCAATACAGGCGGGCCTCTATCTTCTGGATAACCCTCAGGAAGCACAAATAGATTTACAGGCCTACCTGGAAGAAACCAAACGATTGAGCTCCAACCTTAAAAGCTTGGGGATTGAAGTATTGGAAACACAAACTCATTTCATGCTGGCTTCACTTCGCGAGGGAAAAGCCTCGGAATTAAAGGATTACCTGGTAAAAACGCATGAGATACTTATAAGGGATGCATCCAACTTCGAAGGGTTGGATGAGCGTTTTTTCCGTATTGCAACACAAACGCCGAAGGAAAATGACCTATTGGTGGCAGCAATTTCCCAATGGATTGATAATTGAGGAGTTTTATGATAAAATCCATCAGCCTTTTAATAGCCTGGGGACTTGACCTGCTATTCGGTGACCCTGTTTCGTTGCCACATCCGGTTGTAGGCTTCGGCAAGATGATTGATGCCGGGGAAAAGGCTTTCAATAGAGGGAACAGGCGCTTTTTGAAAGGGATGATTTTGACTTTATTGCTGGTAGCCGGCATTTTCTTCCTTATGCTGGGACTGCAAAAGCTTATAGCAAATTTTTCTCCCCTGCTTTTAATTCTCTTAAATGCTTTATTCGCATTCTACTGTTTGGCAGGAACCACTTTGATTAGGGAGGTCCGTAAAGTCTTTCTTATTGTAGAGCAATCACTACCGGAAGGAAGGCGACAAGTTGCACGTATAGTTGGACGCGACACTTCGGAAATGTCGGCACAAGAGATAAGAAGTGCCGCCCTTGAAACACTTTCTGAAAATCTCAGTGACGGTGTAATAGCACCACTCTTTTGGTATTTGTTGGCGGGTGTTCCAGGTATGATGGCCTACAAGATGATCAATACACTCGACTCCATGATTGGCTATCGCAATGAACGCTATAAGGATTTCGGCCGCTTCGCTGCGCGACTGGACGATGTTGTCAACTATCTGCCGGCTCGTCTTACTGCTTTTTTGATGGTACTGGTATCCGGTAAGTTTTCTCTCTTTTCGTTTGTCAGAAAAGAGGGCAAACAACACACCAGTCCGAATGCCGGTTACCCCGAAGCTGCTTTGGCAGGGATCCTGAATTGTCGTTTCGGTGGTCCTCACAACTATTTTGGAGAAGAGGTATGGAAGCCATTTATCGGCTACAATGATCGTCTGCTTACAACAAAGGATATGGAAAGGGCCATCCGGATTAATCGAATGACAGAGTTGGTAATGATGGCAATGGTACTCTCGTTAAGTTTCTTGCTCCCCTATTAAATATTGATGCGGACAATGCCTCCATACGGTGTTAAAGAGTTAAATGCCTCTTCAACAGAAATGGTTTTTGCATAAACTTGCGCACAGAGTATGGAGCCACCATGACAAAACAGAGCCACTTTGGAATATGGTTTGGTTTTAAGTTCCTCCAGAAAACTGGCCACACGTTCGTACAATATCACAAAAGACTCTCCACCCGTGGCCGCCACATTCAGATGATCATCGTACCATTCCTGCAAACGGGGATCTTTAATCTCGGCATAAGGCTGCATTTCCCATTCACCAAAATTAATTTCCATAATACGGTTCTCTCGTATTGCATCCGGATAACCGCAATAAACAGCAAGATGCATACAACGGGACAACGGACTTGTATAGACTGCGTCAAATGGCTCATAGGATGACAACGCACCTTTTACAACTTCCGCTTCTTGCTCGAAAGTGGACTTTAATGGAACATCCGTCTGTCCATAACAGATACCCGGAGCCACATCTACGGCAGTATGACGAATTAATAGAACTTCCATATGATCAAACCTCCTATATAAAATGATAATTCACACAACATAAATAGTGCTCCGCAGCAGTCGCCGGTATAGCCACCTATTTTCCGCTTCATCAGAAAATAAAGCAACAGGAGGACCGGAACCGGAAATAAGAGTGCTATCCAAAAACGCATAGGGAGTAAAAGGATTGCCGGCAACACCCCGGCCACGAGAGCAATGCATATTTCCCATATACGCATACGACTATATACCACTTTAGATTTGCTATCCTCCTCTTTTCGCGCATAAGGCAATAGATTTGTTATCTGAGAAGCTACAAATTTTGCCCAACAATCGCCACACAGCACCAACAGACAAAGTATCTCCAACGGCAAAACAGTCATCTGCATCAGCAACAAATAATAAACAATCAATCCGATCACACCATAGGTCCCAATATGCGAATCTTTCATAATTGAAAGCACCTTCTCACGCGTTGCTCCCCCGCCGAAACCATCTAAAAAATCTGCCAGACCATCTTCATGCAAAGCTCCGGTCAACAACAAACGGACAACTATAGCTACTATCCAGGCCACTGTGACAGGCAGAATATGAGCGCACAACCAAAGAGTCAAAGCCATAAGCCCACCCGTCAACCAACCCACCAGTGGCCAATAGGGAACCACATACTTGAAAGAATCGGAAGGAACATCCTTGATCCTCCAAAATGGAAGCCGCGTAAAGAAAATGAAGGCAGCCAGCAAATTCATGGTTTTAAAAATATTTTGTAATGGAAGCTTTTTGAAAAGTCTCCATTTCGTTTATCATTCTAACAGCCGAATCCACAATAGGATAGGCACAAATGGCTCCCGTCCCTTCTCCCAGACGCAACCCCAAATCCAATAACGGTTTTGCATTCATTGCTTCAAGCAGCAACTTATGCCCCGACTCATCGCCGCAATGACCGAATATGGCATAATCCAGCACATCGGGATAGAGTTTACTTGCTGCCAAAATAGAATTGGTCATAATAAAGCCATCTACAAGTATAATCATTTTAAGTTCTGCTGCCTGTAGCATCGCACCAATGGCCATCACCATTTCCAGACCGCCAAAATAGCGAATAATATCAAGTGGTGCACCATTTCCCTTGTAGTTTTCCAAAGATTTTTTCAAAATCTTCAACTTATGCATTATGCCCTCATCATTTAATCCGGCACCGGGCCCCACACATTTATCCAAAGGAATAGCGGTAAAACAATGCATCCAGATAGAGGAAGAAGAGGTGTTGCCAACCCCCATCTCCCCGAAACTGAGGATGTTGCTTCCTTCCTCATAACACTGCCTTACAATCGCCGAACCCCGTTCAACACAAAGTTCCATTTCCTCCTCCGTCATTGCTGCTTCATAGAGATAGTTACGGGTTCCCCTTCGAACCTTCATATTGATGATGCCCTTTTCGTAAGGCAACTCATAGTCAACACCCGCATCTACAAGTTTTAAAGTAAAGTTGTGCTGTCTGCAAAAAAGGTTCACTCCACCGCCACCCCGAGTAAAATTGATCAATTGCTGCCATGTTACCTCTTTGGGTGAAAGAGTTACCCCCTCTTCCACAATTCCATGGTCTGCAGCAAAAAGAATATTTTGAGGGTGCTTGAGCGAAGGTGATAAAGTTTGTTGAATCATCCCGATTTGAAGAGCCAGCTCTTCCAAATGACCCAACGAGCCTTTCGGTTTTGTAAGATTGTTGATTTTATCGACTAATACCTCATATATTTTTTTATCAGGCTTGGAAATAGCAAACTTTCTCATATTATAATCTCAAAAATTCATTCATAAATTGATTTCCTTTCAGCAGGCCATAACTTCCCTTTGCACACTCCAGCTCATCAAACTTCTGAACATTATCAGGAACAATGCCGGGATAATAAATCAAAAATGGGACCGGATCTGATGTATGGGTGCGAGTCTCGCAAGGGGTCGAATGGTCCGGAAGAATAGCTATTGATACGGGTGTTTCCCAACTCTTTAAAGCCTCATAAAGAGGACCTACTATCTGTTTATCAATATTCTCAATGGAAAGCAGTTTCGTCTTAGCATCTCCTGCATGGCCGGCCTCATCACAGGCCTCAATATGCAAATAGACAAAATCATCACTCACTAATGCATCGAGTGCGGCATCTAATTTATTTTTATAATTAGTATCATATAAGCCCGTTGCTCCCTCTACTTTGATGGAGTGAAGTCCGGCACAAACACCTATACCTTTTATCAAATCCGTGGCAGAAATAACAGAACCTTTTTGGACCACAGGGTAGATTTCCGATAGTGGTTTAATCTTTGCGCGATGACTTGGACTCCAGAGCCAAATAGCATTGGCAGGCACTTTCCCTTTGCTTACACGATCGTAATTAATGGGATGGTCTGCCAATAATTTTTGTGACTTGCTCATTAAGTCATTGATCAAAGAGGCGGTTTCCTTTGCTTCAATCGTTATCGCTTTTGAGAGGTAATTAGAGTATGGTCGTAATGGAATCTCATGAGGAGGGGTACATTCCACTCGTTTGTCACCCTTTTTGATCACAACCAGGTGACGAAATTGTTTTCCGCTATAAAACCGGATCCGATCGTTGCCTAAATGTTCTTGCAGATAGGTTATCAAAACCTCCGCCTCCTCAGTTGTGATATATCCGGCTGTATGATTATTCAAAAAATCGCCTTCAATATTGATCAAATTACACCTCAACACCAAATCCTCATTTTGTAACTCCACTCCACTACCAACCGCTTCAAATGCCGCCCTCCCTTCGTGGATATCCGACAAATCATATCCCAAAATGGATATATTGGCCACTTCACTGCCGGGGTCAAAACCTGCAGGAATTGTCAAAAGCTGCCCGGTACGCCCCAGGCTTGCCAACAGGTCCATATTGGGAGTCCTTGCGTATTGCAACAAAGTTTGGTTATTCAGAGACTTTATTGGCCTATCCGACATACCGTCACAAAGAACAATAATGTATTTCATGTTCTTACTTGATTTTGAGTGGAATGCCCGACACCATTAGAAATACCTCATCTGCCTGAGCTGCAATATATTGATTGATCCAACCCTGTAAGTTCACGAACTTACGTTGCAGCTCATTTTCCGAAGTGCCTCCCATACCTATCTCATTGGTCACGAAGATAAACACGGCATCTTGAGATGTAAAACGATCAAATTCCGACTTCATTTCAGCCAAACATTTATCTACATCGGAATTTAAGTCGTAAAACCAATTTGTACACCATAAAGTGACACAGTCCATCACTATAACCCTACCGCCTAACTGATGTCTGCTCAGCTCCTTTTCTTCCTCGATATTGCTCCACTCATCCCCCCTTTCCTGCTGATGACGGATAACCCGTTGGTTAAATTCTTCATCCCAAATCCTGGCCGTTGCCAGATAAACGGGGTTTGGAGAGAACTCTAATGCTAACTTTTGTGCATACGAACTCTTTCCGGAACGCTCACCACCGGTTACCACTATTACTTTTTTCATCGCATTGTGTTAAAGATTCCCTGCGAAGATAATCGAAATTTTCCACATAGGGGGTCAAAGTTTTGACCAAATATGCTACCTTTGTCGAGTTGAACAGAGCATGAAACGAGTGATATGCATATTGGCCATTGCGGTTTCGCAGTTGCTCACAGGGCAATCTACCCGTATGAGCCGCAGCGAATATATAGCGCGTTATAGTGATCTTGCAATCAAAGAAATGGCCATTTCCGGTATCCCTGCCAGCATTACACTGGCTCAGGCCTGTCTGGAGTCGGGCAATGGCAACTCCTATCTTGCAAGAGAGGCCAATAACCATTTCGGTATTAAATGCCACGGCTGGAAGGGAAAAACAATCAGGCATACCGATGATGCACCCAACGAGTGTTTCAGAAAATATGACCATGTGGAAGAGTCATTCAGGGACCATTCCGATTTTCTCAGGTATTGGGATAGATATGCATTTCTCTTTGAACTGGAACCTGACGATTACAAAGGTTGGTGTTATGGCCTCAAAAAAGCCGGATACGCCACAGCACCCAATTATGCCCAACTTTTGATATCCATTATCGAAGAGCACCGTCTCTATCAATATGATACCGTGACTATGCTCCCTCCCTCCCCGGCCGAAGCTGAAGCCTCTATCAGAATACATCCCAAAAAGGGCTCTCCCCTATACCGTGTCTCCCTTTACCGCGAAGTTTACAGCCGCAACAAAGTGGCCTATATCATAGCTACAGAGTATGATACCTTCAAATCACTTGCAAAAGAGTATAATCTCTTTAGGTTTGAGCTCTACCGCTTCAACGATCTCAACAGAAAGGCGAAAATCACTCCCGGAATGGTTATTTATCTGGAAAAGAAAAGAAAGGAGAGCGCAAAACATCTCGACCGTCATGTTGTCGAAGAGGAAGAAACACTCTGGAGCATTTCCCAAAGATTTGGCGTTCGGCTGAAACACCTCCGCAAATATAACAATCTGGCTCCCGGGGCAGAGCCTCTTCCGGGCAGCATTATTAATTTAAGAAAAAGACCCAGATGAAAATTTATAAGAAAATCATCCTGATTGTACTGGCTATACTAGTTGCTGTCGGGGCACTTCTCGTTTTTGGTTACTACTCCATATTTCACAAGAACAACATTGCCGAAGAGGGATTTCTAAAGATCTATCGCAATATGGAGTATGATCAAATCTGTGAAGCTATCGACACATCAGGTATGCTGGCCAATAATGCTACATTTCATATAGCTGCCAAGGTAATGGGACTTGAAGACTCTTTTAAGCCGGGCCTCTACAAGTTTAAAAAAGGGATGAACAACAAGGCGATAGTCAGAACTTTAGCTTATGGCTGGCAAACCCCGACTAATGTCACCATCACCGGATATATTCGTTCGAAAGAAAAATTGGCGCAGGTGCTCTCCTCAAAGCTTGAGGCAGATTCAACGCTATTTATGCAGGTCCTTTCCGATACCATATTGATGCACTCATTTGGCTTCACGGAGGCCTCATATCCCGGGATGATTATTCCCAACACCTACGAAATGTGGTGGACGGTAACTCCGGTAGAATTTTTGGAGAAGATGAAAAAGGAGTATGACAGATTCTGGAATGAGGAACGCTGCGCAAAAGCCGACTCCATCGGCCTTACTAAGGAACAAGTCAGCACACTCGCATCCATTGTCATTGAAGAAACCAAATATGAGCCTGAAATGGCCACTGTAGCAGGAGTCTATATGAATAGATTGAAAAAGGGAATGAGGCTGCAGGCTGACCCCACGGTGCTTTTTGCGATTGGCGACCGCTCCATAAGAAGAGTTCTAAGAACTCACCTGAGCGTGGACTCACCCTACAATACTTATAAATACACGGGACTCCCCCCGGGCCCGATAACCATACCGCCAATAAGTGCGCTTGATGCCGTCCTCAACTATGAGGATCATGACTATATCTATTTCTGCGCTAAAGCCACTTTTGATGGCCAACATTCATTTGCAAAAGATTATACAGAGCATCTGAGGAATGCCAGGGCATATCACAGAGCATTTACAGCAAGAGAAAGGGAAAAAGCGAAAACGAAAACCGAATAACTTAATAATACTCCCAGCGCCTGATAACCTCCATCGCAGTAGCAAATTCAAGGTCACTCTCCATGTTGATCACACGATAATAGGCGGTACTGCCATAAATAGCTCTGGCCAGCAACGCCTTAAGTCGGGTTGATATCAGTTTGTTTGACAGCACGATCTGCTCATAATTCGGCTCCAATCCTGCTTCACGGGCGTGTTCTATCAATCCTGCAAGCAGTTCATCTCCTAGATCAAAATTGGCGTAAAATTCTTCAAAAGGTATTTTTGGATCGAACTCTGCCCTATGGTCATCCACATAGCGATTGATGAAACTATTTATATGCCCCCTCAACACCAGGTCAGTGTAGTAAGGAGTAATGCCTGAAGTATCTCTAGGCACGAAGAGATCGGGTATTATACCCCCGCCGCCATAAATCTTCCTATTGAGCCTGAGAGTGTTGAACTCCAGTGAATCATCCACTTTAATACTATCCTTACTAAATATCTCGCCACTTTCATACCTGTCAGAGTATTGATGACGGTAATACTCATCGCGTTTTCCCTCTTTATATGGCGCCTGTATTACTCTGCCTGATGGGGTATGATAGCGTGCTACCGTCAGATTGATCTGAGAGCCGTCTGATAGTTTGAAAGGACGCTGGATCACTCCTTTGCCAAAGGTCCTGCGGCCAATAATCAATCCCCGGTCCCAATCCTGGACTGCACCGGCCACTATTTCGCTTGCAGAAGCTGAATTTTCATCAACCAGCACCACCAGCGGGCCAACCGGATAGAGTCCATTATCTCTGGCATTGTAATCGCGTCTGGGACTATTGAGGCCCTCGGTATAAAATATCAATTGCCCTGCAGAGAGAAAAATATTGGCTATCATTCCGGCGGAGTGCAGATATCCGCCAAAGTTGCCCCTTAGATCGAGTATTACACCCTTGGGGTATTCCCTGGAGAGACCATGAATGCTTTTGGTTAATTCCAGGGGAGATTGCATTGCAAAACGGCTCAATCTGACATAAATAATACCGGGTTCGGGCACATAGGCAGCATCCACACTTGTAACCGGGATTCTGTCCCTGGTTATGATGAATGAAAGGGTGTCGCTGACCCCTCTTCTGAGCAAGTCAATCCTGATTTTTGTGCCTTTTTTGCCTCTGAGGAGTTTCTGCATGGCAGTAGTCGGCATCGCAACTCCGGCTATGTTTTGTCCATCAGCTCTAATGAATTTATCTCCGGGCAGGATACCTGCTGAGTCTGAAGGTCCGTCGGTTACTACGGTCTGTACCGTCAGAGTGTCATCTATCATCAAATATTCGATGCCTATCCCCTCAAAGGAACTACCAAGTGACTCGTTGGTAGCAGCAACCTGATCTGCAGGTATGAAGTTTGAGTGAGGATCAAGCTCCAACATTGTTTTCAAGATAGCATTGTCCACCAAACGATCTATATTTATAGTATCAATATAGTTGGAGTTAATAATCTCAATTGCCTCTTTGAAACGGGCACTTTGCGAGCTCGCAGAGAGTGTCGTCATCAGGAGTACAATTAGTATGGTAACAATTCTCTTCATTCTCTATCTCTATTTCGCTTCTGCGGGATACCTGACAAGAGGTATATCAAATTTCATACCTTCCCGGGCAAGTTCGGTTGCAGGAAAAATAGCCTGTGCCTCTTTGAGAATAACATCCGGATCTCTGTATCTGGATGAAAAATGACCTATGACCATCCTGCCAACCCCGGCCTCAAGTGCCACGGTGGCAGCCTGAGCTCCCGTAGAATGAAATGTCTTGCGGGCCATATCCACCAGATCCTCCGCAAATGTGGCTTCGTGATAAAGAAGATCGACTCCACGTATATAAGAAGCCAGTTCCGGAAAAGGAGCAGTGTCACTGCAAAATGCCATCGAGCGTCCTTTGTATGGAATATAAGTAAAATCTTCAACTTTTAGCACCTCTCCGTCAGCCCTGACAACATCTTCACCCCTTTTGAGTGTTCCGATCTCTGACAATGTGAGATTGTCACTCTCTATTTTCCATTTGCGAATATTTCTTGCAGGTTCTTTTTCCTTGAAAAGAAATCCAAATGTTTCAATCCTGTGATTGAGGCTAAAGGCACTCACCTCAACAGATCTTCCTTCAAAAACAATCTCAGGGGCAGTTGAAGTGAGCGGAACATGAATTATATCAAATACTACACCCTCCCCAAAATGCTTCATAAAAAAGGCCAATATCTCCGAAAATCTGCCGGGCGCATAGATGTACAAAGGTGCGGTCCTACCCATAAGCGCCATAGTGGAGAGAAGTCCAAAACATCCGAACAGATGATCTCCGTGGAGATGCGATATAAAAACCCTGTCGATTTTCACATGAGAGAAACCGTAACGGGAGAGTTGGAGCTGAACACCCTCACCGCAATCTATCAAAAACAAACGCCCGTGTATTTTCAATACGTGGGCGCTTGGATATTTATTGGCAACGGGACGGGCTGATGCCGTCCCCATTGTCGTTAAAGAGAAATCCATTTAGGATTCTTCGTTGTCGCTCTCGCTCTCACTCTCATTCTCTCTGCTTTCCATCTCACTCTTAAGTGCAGCAAGCTCCGAAATATCACCCAAAGTAGTCTTCTCGAGATTTGCTTTGAGCTTCTTCACTGCTTTCTGAGTTGAGGTGGCCTCTGACTCTCTTTTTTCGCGAGTTTCTTCTTTCTTAGCGTCGTCAAATACTCTGGTATGAGAAAGGGTTATCTTCCTACTGTTCTTATTGAACTCCAAAACTTTGAACTGAAGAACTTCATCAACCTTTGCAGTTGTGCCATCTTCCTTTACAAGGTTCCTGGCTGAAGCAAAACCTTCAATACCATGCTCAAGAGTGATGGTAGCGCCCCTGTCGGCAAGTGCCTTGACAGTACCCTCATGAACTGAACCTACTGTAAAGAGTGACTCATACTCATCCCAGGGATTTTCCTCAATCTGCTTGTGACCAAGGCTCAGACGACGGTTGTCCTGATCCATTTCAAGAACCACTACCTCGAGAGGATCACCTATTGAGGTAAACTCTGAAGGGTGTTTGATCTTTTGGGTCCAGGAGAGGTCACTAATATGCACAAGACCATCAACTCCTTCCTCAAGCTCGACAAATATACCGAAGTTGGTAAAATTGCGAACTGTAGCAGTATGTTTGGAATTGATGGGGTATTTCTCTGAAATAGTTGCCCATGGATCGGGTTTAAGTTGCTTGATACCAAGAGACATTTTGCGATCCTCGCGATCAAGAGTCAAGATACAAGCCTCAACTTCGTCACCTACCTTCAGGAAGTCCTGCGCGCTGCGCAAGTGCAGTGACCAGGACATCTCCGATACGTGAATCAGACCTTCAACGCCGGGCTGGATCTCTACAAATGCACCATAATCGGCTATGACAACCACACGGCCGGTAACTTTGTCTCCCACCTGAAGATTTTCATCGAGGGAGTCCCATGGATGGGGATAGAGCTGCTTGAGACCAAGTGCAATCCTCTTCCTCTGCTCATCAAAGTCAAGAATAAATACATTGATCTTCTGATCAAGCTCAACAACCTCATCGGGGTGGTTGATCCTGCCCCAAGAGAGGTCGGTAATATGTATAAGACCGTCAATACCGCCGAGGTCAACAAACACACCGTAAGAGGTGATGTTCTTAACCGTACCTTCAACAATATTGCCTTTCTCAAGTTTCTTTATCATTTCTGCCCTCTGAGCCTCGAGTTCTGCCTCTACGAGAGCCTTGTGGGATACCACGACATTACGGAACTCCTGATTGATCTTAACGATCTTGAGGGTCATGGTTTTATTGACGTATGCATCGTAATCCCTGATAGGTTTGATATCAATCTGTGAACCGGGGAGGAAGGCCTCAATGCCAAATATGTCAACGATCATACCGCCCTTAGTGCGACATTTCACAAAACCTGTAATGACTTCTTCCTTCTCATAAGCTTCGTTGATCCTATCCCATGCGCGGATAGAACGCGCTCTTTTGTGAGAAAGTATAAGTTGTCCTTTCTTGTCCTCCGCGTTCTCCACGAACACCTCTACCGTATCGCCTATTTCGAGGTTGGGATTGTAACGGAACTCGGAAATGTTGATGACACCTTCGCTCTTGTAGCCGATGTTCACAACAACTTCCCTTTTATCTTTTGCAACCACTACACCCTCTACAACTTCGTTTTCATTGACGCGTGAAAGGGTCTGGCTGTATTTCTCCTCTATGGCTGCCTTGTCAGCATCATAGAAGTCTTCTTTTTCGAATGCATCCCAGTCGAAAGTAACGTTGTCTGCCGATGCATTACTCATTTTTGATGCCTTCTTAGGGGCCTCTTCTGCAGCCTCAGGGGATTCTGCCTGCTCCGGTTCTTTTATCGGAGCCTGCTCCGGAGTTTCCGTTGCTTGCGCCGGAGCTTGTTCTTCCGTTGCTTGTGCCGGAGTTTGTTCTTCCGTCGCTTGTGCCGCGGTCTGCTCCTGCTCCTCTACTGCAACTTTGTTTAATTCTTCACTCATTGGTTAATAATTTGTTTTGTAATAAGTAGTTAGACTTTATTTATAGATCCCTTTCTTCAAGGGCGTGCAAAATTAGTCACTATTTCAATTAAATGCAAAAAATGTTTGGAAATTTTTTATTATTTTTGTTATTTATGTAAATTAATATCCAATTAGACCATGAACCACTTCAAACATCTCATTCTCATAGTAGTTGCGATATTTATCTCAATAGTCGCAGGTGCTCAGGACATCAAATATCAAATGCCTCCCAAGGAGATTGCTGAAATCATTATGTCCAAACCCTTTCCAAATGTAACATTAAGCCCCAACAATACGCAGGGAGTTATAGCAGAAAGGGAGTCTTCTCTTGTACCACTTGCAACGCTTGCAGCAGAAGAGCTGCGTATTGGCGGCATTCGTATCAATCCCCGTAATTTTACCCGGACACGTCAATCCTTTTTCAATACGATTACCCTTCTCGATGTTGCCACAGGAGGTTTGACACAAATAGCTGAAATGCCCTCTGATGCGATGATCCGCGAGATAAAATGGTCTCCTTCCGGCAAATATTTTTGTTTTCTCAATGAGACTCCCGAGGAGATGGAGCTATGGCGTGTAAATGCCACAGAGACGGTTCCTAAAGCAATAAAAATAAATAAACACAAAGTCAACACCACTATTTCCAACGGAAACCCTTATGAATTTTTGGATGACGAGAGAATAATCTATAAAAGCGTACCTGCAGATATAGGTCCCGTACCCACTCCAGCCCTTCCCGATGGTCCGGTGGTACAGGAAAATATCGGGGAAAGGAGATCAGTCAGGACATTTCAGGATCTGCTCTCCTCACCCTTCGACAAAGTACTCTATGACTACTATTGCACAGTAGTATTTGCTATATATGACAACGGAGAAACCTCAATTGCAGGTCCCGAAGGAGTTGTGCGTGATTATGACCTCTCCCCCGACGGTCGCTATATGATAGTAACCACCGAACAACACCCTTACTCATATATAGAGGGCCATAACTCCTTCCCCAGCATCCGTGAAATCCGCACTACTTCCGGAGAAACTTTGGTAATACTGAGCGATACTAATAAGGAGAAGGCTGAAAAAGAGCTTCGAGACAAGGCTCGCAAAGACTCAACGATAACCCAACAGCCGGAAGATCCTCGCAAAGTGGGCTTCGAATGGAGAAATGATTTGCCGGCCACCCTCGTATGGAGGGAAACAGATATAACAACCGAACCCTCACCAACTGATGCGCCGGATCCGGGTGCCAACAATGAGGAAGAGAAGCCTGAAAAAACCTTTACTGACAAAATATATCAGAGTTCCGAGCCATTTAATCTTGATCAAAAGCAACTGGTGCTGGCGCCTGAATATAAGATCGGGCGAATCACCTGGGGAAATTCCGGACTCGCAGTTTACACGGAGACTTCTCAGAAACAGAAATTCCGCAGGACGGTAGCATTCACACCCTGCGACACCATTGCACCAAAATATATTCTCTTTACTGAAAGCACCGATGTGGATACCCTGGGCAATTTCCCGGTATATGGGTCCCCATGGACTGTTACCAACCAATATGGTAAAAATGTGCTCTACACCGATAGCAAATGCTCCCATATATTCCTATATGACACCAGACGCCCTGATGCAGAGGGAGACAATTTCTCTTTCATTGACAAAATAACCCTCAAAGATGGCAAAATAGAGAATCTATGGAGTGCAGCTGCACCCTATCTGGAGCGCGTTATGGCAATTACAGACTTCAATCGCCTCAAATTCATCTCCGAACGACAGTCGGTCACTGAGGTTCCCAACTACTTTTCAGTGGATACCGGTAAAAGAAGAAAAAGTCACAAACAGTTTACCTTCTTTGAAAATCCGGTGCCCATTCTAAGCAAAGCTACGAGGGAATTTGTGACATACAAGCGCGCAGATGGAGTAACCCTTTGCGCCAACCTCTGGTTACCTGCAGGTTATGACAAGGAAAAAGATGGCAAACTCCCGGTACTGATGTGGGGCTATCCCTACGAGTTTAAATGCGTTGCTGAAGCAGAGAAAAGGCGTCCCGCAAGATATAATTTCCTCAGGCCGGGCAACGGATCTGCTGTACTTTGGGTCACTCAGGGCTACGCAGTGCTGGATGGTATTTCGATGTATATCATAGCAGAGGATAAAGAGAAGGAGCCCAACGATGTCTTCCTCAGTCAGCTGATAATGAATGCCGAGGCTGCTATCAATTTTGTTGACTCCATTGGGGTCGGCGACAGAGACAGAGTTGCAATCGGAGGTCACTCCTACGGTGGTTTTATGACCGCCAACCTGCTGGCTCACACTGATTTATTCAAAGCAGGAATTGCGCGCAGCGGTGCTTACAACAGGTCTCTCACACCATTTGGATTCCAGAGTGAAAGAAGAAGCTATTGGAAGGCAAAAGAGGTCTATGATAAAATGTCGCCATTCAACTACGCTGACAAACTCAAAACCCCTATTTTGATTATCCACGGACAAGTGGACAATAATACCGGCACATTCCCCATCCAGTCGGAGCGTCTGTATCACGCTGTTGCAGGCCATGGAGGTACGGCCAGATATCTACAGCTTCCCTACGAGAGCCATGGCTATAATGCTTATGAAAATGTGATGCATTTGCTCTATGAGACAGGTGCCTGGCTTGAGAAATGGCTTTCACCGGAAGAGGTGGCAAAGGTAAAGGAGAGACAACAAAAGGAGAAAGAGAGAAAGGAGAAAAATAAGAATAAGGATAAAGATAATAAGAAAGAATAATCCCTTTTTTATATCTTTGCGGCGAAAATTTGACAATCCATTATGGCAGAAAACAATATTTTATCAAAACTGGACGGACTCGTAGAGAAATTTCATTCTATTGCCGAGCAGATATCAGATCCCGAGGTTATCGCGGATATGAAGCGCTATGTGCAGCTCAACAAGGAGTATAAGGAGATTGAACCAATTATTGTCGTAGGCACCAAATACCGCAAACTGTTGTCGGACTACGAAGGTGCCAAAGAGATACTTCAGGAAGAGAAAGATGAAGATTTGCGTGAAATGGCAAAAGAAGAGATTGCCCGGCTTGAGGAACAGTTGCCTGAAATGGAAGAGCAAATTAAGCTTCTTCTGATCCCTGCTGATCCTCAGGATAGTAAAAATGCCATTATTGAGATACGCGGAGGTACCGGTGGAGATGAAGCTGCGATTTTTGCAGGAGATCTCTTTAGAATGTATGCTAAATATTGCGAACGCAAGAATTGGAAAATCGAAATCACCAGTCAGTCCGAAGGCACTTCGGGTGGTTTCAAGGAGTTGATCTGCAAGGTTACGGGTGACAATGTTTACGGTACTCTAAAATATGAGAGCGGAGTGCATCGGGTACAACGTGTACCCCAAACCGAAACACAGGGCCGTGTACATACATCGGCCGCTTCGGTTGCAGTACTACCCGAGGCTGACGAGTTTGACATTGAACTCAATATGAATGATATACGAAAGGACACATTTTGCTCTTCGGGTCCTGGCGGACAGTCTGTCAACACTACCTATTCTGCTATCAGACTGACACATATCCCATCGGGCTTGGTAGTTCAGTGCCAGGATGAAAAATCGCAGCTCAAGAATTTTGACAAAGCCCTTGCAGAGCTTCGCACCCGACTTTACAACCTGGAATATGAGAAATATCTAAATGAAATAGCGGCTAAGCGTAAGACAATGGTTTCAACCGGAGACCGCTCTGCCAAAATCCGTACCTACAACTATCCTCAATCACGTGTGACTGACCACCGTATCAACTACACAATGTACAACCTTCCGGTATTTATGGATGGTGCCATCCAGGAGGTAATCGATCAATTACAGATCGCCGAAAACGCAGAACGCCTTAAAGCCAGCGGAGAGTTCTGAGTGTGTAGTATATTGTGTTGCGAGGGTCGGGGTGCAAGTTGCGAGTTGCAAGACACAAAAAAAGACGGGCTTAGTCCCGTCTTTACTTTTTGCATTAACCAGATTCAAATTGTCCGAACCTTAACCGCCTGGTACTCAACACTCAACCCGCACCCTGTAACCCGCACCTAGTACCACCTAGTACCCCCGAGCAGAATCGAACTGCTATCTAAAGTTTAGGAAACTTTCGTTCTATCCGTTGAACTACAGGGGCAGACTGCCTCTATGGCTTATTCTGCCGTGATTAATCGACATTTTTATTAATAAGCTGGCGACCACGGTAATAGCCACACTCAGGGCATACGTGGTGATACATTACAGCAGAACCGCAATTGGAGCAAGTGGCCAAAGTTGGAACAGTGGCCTTGTAATGTGTTCTTCTCTTATCTCTGCGCTGTTTAGAGACCTTACGTTTGGGATGTGCCATTTTAATTTAAATTATTTTAATTGTTTTTATTATCTAATAAATCTTTCAATCCACTAAAAGGGGTATTGGACTCCACAGAAACCTCACCGCCTGACTCCTTCATCAGATATGCCATCATCTGAGGGTTGCATTCCCCTTCGGGATGAACCATCTGCAATGGGAGCGCCAGGCATACATAATCATACACAAACTGACTGAGGTCCATCTTTGTGGCTGTCTCCTCAACCAACATCACATCGTCATCTCCGGTGCCAATATCGGCATCCTCATCCTCAGAGCCATATTTGACCAAAAGTTCCCTTTCGACCTCTATCGGTATCTGCAAGTCATCAAGACACCTGTCACACTCGACTGTAACGGTACCTGTAATGGTGCACTCAAGTTTGAGAAAGTCACGACTCTTGATCACAACCATCGAAATTGCACATATGGCATCCTTGACGATCTCGCTTCCAAAGGATTGAAAGAACTCTCCATCTACCTCATACTCAAAGGCGTGACTACCATTGGACAACCCTCTTAAAGGGACCTTTATGCTGTCAGTTACCCTTTCCATATTGCTTACACATTGCAAAATTGGGCTGCAAATATAACAATTTTTTTAATAACCCCTACTGCTTTGCCCTTTTTCTTGCTGTTTCGTCAAGCAGAATCTTCCTGATACGCATCGATTTCGGGGTAACCTCCACCAGCTCATCTTCCTGTATGTATTCCAGTGCCTCTTCGAGGCTAAACCGGATCGGAGGAGGCAATACTACCTTCTCATCAGCTCCTGCCGCACGGATATTGGTGAGTTTTTTCGTCTTACAAAGATTGATTGCCAGATCACTGTCGCGTGAATGTTCGCCCACCACCTGACCGCAATAAATTTCTTCTCCCGGAAAGATAAAGTAACTCCCTCTATCCTTGAGTTTATCCATTGCATAGGCTACCGATACTCCGGTCTCTGAGGCTACCAATGAACCATTTGTGCGTTTCTCAATATCACCTTTATAGGGTTCGTACCCTTTGAAACGATGGGAAACCACAGCCTCCCCCTGTGTAGCGGTCAGCAGATTGCTTCTAAGGCCCATGAGGCCTCTGGAGGGAATTTCAAACTCCAGATGGGTACGGTCTCCCCTACCTTCCATATGTATCAGCGCACCTTTTCTTCTGGTGGAATACTCTATCGCCCTGCCTACGAACTCTTCAGGCACCTCAATGGTGAGATATTCAATCGGTTCACAACGCTGACCATTGATGGTCTTGTCCAGCACTCTGGGCTGACCGACCTGTAGCTCAAACCCTTCACGACGCATTGTCTCTATGAGGATGGAGAGGTGCAACACCCCTCTGCCGTAAACCACGAAAGAATCTGCGCCGATACCGGGTTTTACTCTGAGAGCAAGGTTCTTTTCGAGTTCATGATCCAGGCGTTCCTTGAGATGACGCGAAGTCACATATTTCCCCTCCCTTCCAAAAAATGGAGAATCATTGATGGTAAAGAGCATGCTCATCGTAGGCTCATCGATGGTAATCGGAGGAAGCGGTTCAGGATTATCAAAATCAGCAATTGTATCACCTATCTCAAATCCCTCTATACCCACTACAGCACAGATGTCTCCACAGCCCACCCTCTCCACTTTTTTCTTTTCCAGACCCTCAAATACCATCAACTCTTTGATCCTCTGTTTCTCCTTGATATCATATCTCTTGCAGAGAGTTACATTCATACCGGAGTGCAGTTCGCCTCGGGTAACACGGCCCACCGCGATGCGACCTATATAAGGTGAGTACTCGAGTGAAGAGATCAGCATCTGCGGAGTGCCTTCTTCTATATGCGGTGCGGGAATTTCTGCTATTATGGTATCGAGTAATGCTCTAATGTCATTGGTGGGTTTGCGCCAGTCAAGCGACATCCAGCCTTGTTTAGCACTACCATAAACTGTCTTGAAATCAAGCTGATCCTCATTAGCATTAAGCGAAAACATCAGATCAAAGACCTCCTCATTCACCTCATCGGGACGGCAGTTCTGCTTATCCACCTTATTGATCACTACAATTGGTTTTTTGCCCATCTCAATAGCCTTCTGAAGCACAACACGAGTCTGCGGCATTGTACCCTCAAAAGCATCCACCAGCAGAAGCACGCCATCCGCCATATTGAGCACCCTCTCCACTTCACCTCCAAAATCAGCGTGGCCCGGAGTATCTATAATATTTATTTTTACTCCCTTATAGGGGACTGAAACATTCTTTGCAAGGATGGTAATACCCCTCTCCCTCTCCAAATCGTTGCTATCGAGTATCAATTCCCCCATCTTCTCCATATCCCTGGAGAGACGGGCCTGATATATCATTCTGTCAACCAGAGTAGTCTTACCGTGGTCAACATGCGCGATAATCGCAATGTTCCTTATATTGTTCATATATTGTGAGTACCCCGCGATTTCAGAGGGCGTGCAAAAGTAGTTAATAATCTAATAATTCGGGGGAAAAATGAGATTTTTATAGCATTGGACTTACAAGTCTGGCGAGAGCCTCATATATTTTCTCTCTTGTTCTCCTCTTTTTCCATTTCGATAGCGATAGTTTTTCGCATCTTGAAATATCCTTGTCAAATTGCTCTTCCAGGATAGCAGCGCACTGCTGACTGTAGATAACAGACATCACCTCAAAGTCATGCAACAGACTGCGATTGTCCATATTGGCTGAGCCGACCATACAGATCTCGCCATCCACGCTGATGCTCTTGGAGTGGTTGAAACCGCTTTGAAAGAGGTAAACATTTACTCCCGCCTTAAGTAAATCTTTGATATAAGATCTCGAGCAATAGTGTATCAGTGTTGAATCCGTGCGGGCAGGCATCATGACATTGACCTCTACTCCGCCTAAAGCGGCGGTACGAATAGCTTTCATCAAGGAGTCCGCAGGCGTAAAGTAAGGTGTGTTGATGCAGATACGGCGATTAGCACCGGTTATCATAGAGAAATAGCAATCCATTATGCTCGACCAGTCACTATCCGGTCCGGAAGTGAGAAATTGCGAATAAATGTCCGTTCCTTCCTTAGGACGATAAAGATTTTCAAAATCGAGATCCGAATAATATTTCTTGCGGCGTGCCAAATGGCGGTTGATTGTAAAATATCTGTCGAGCAGAAAACTGGACTGCATTGGAAAAACCGCCTCTCCTTCCACTCTGATCTGAGTATCTCTCCACTCTTTATAGGCACCGCCATCATAATAGCGATCTGCAATATTGACACCTCCGACATACCCCACGCGACCATCAATTACAAGTATCTTGCGATGATTGCGATAATTGATCTTGGAAGTTGGTCTGAAGATACGCACGGGCGAAAATTCGAGCACCTCTATGCCAGCCTCACGCATCTCCTTGAAAAAGCGCCTTTTTGACTTTATGGAACCGATACTGTCATACATAACACGCACCTCAACTTCCTCTGAAGCTTTTTTAGCTAAAATATCCCTAATACGCATACCAATGTTATCATCCATAAATATGAATGTCTGGAGATGAATATGTTGGGTTGCCGATTCCATATCGGCAATCATCGCATCAAGTGCTTCCCGGGCGGAAAAAAAGAAATCGATCTTATCTATGGCTGCAAGTATGCTGTAATTGCCCAGAAGATTCTGGCGAATGAGTTTTTTGTAAGGATAGACTGAATTGTCGATATTCTCCAAATCTCTGTAGTGGTCAAGCTGGCTAAGAGCAAGTTTTTTACGCACCTCCAGATCCACTATCCTCTTGTTTCTGAAAATGGCATCCTTGCGATAATTCTGACCTATGAGCAAATAGAGAATTAATCCCACAAAGGGCAGCAAAATAAGCACTAAAATCCATGTAAGAGTCTTGACGGGATCTGACTTTTTCATCACAAGTCTCCATACCACATATACCACCAAGACAAAATTGGCGAAATAGAGGGCAAAAGAGAGTATTTTCCAGAAATAATTCCAGGTCATGATCTCATTTTAGGTTTGTGAGCTTTATACAAAAGAGCCACTCCACACATAAGGGACTCATAGGAAACATTTTTATAACCCGCGTCGGTAAGCTCTTTGCAGAACTCCTCATAGCGGGGAAACTGCATCACCGACTCATACAGATAACGATAAGCACCTCTGTTGCCCGAAATCATCCCTCCGATCAAAGGCAGAATGTGCTTGAAATAGAAGAGATAAATAGCTCTCCATACTTTGCAACGTGGTACCGCAAACTCAAGGATCATCAACTCTCCCGAAGGGGCAGTAACACGAAATATCTCATCAATACATTCCGATCTGCGATCGAAATTGCGGATACCGAAAGAGATGGCAACAGCCGAAAATGCACCGTCATCATAAGGAAGCGAATCTGCAGAAGCAATCTCAAAAGAGGCCTCAACGCCCTTTTCAACACACTTCTGACGAGCCTTCTCCACCATACCCTCAGAAACATCGACTCCGGTAAGTGACCACCCTTTGCGAGCAAGTGCAATTGTCAGATCACCTGTACCACAAGCCACATCCAGGATTGCTGCTTTGTTGTCACCATGATCTTTCCCTGCACGGAGCCTTAGCTTCTTATCCAAACGCCTGACCAGGCGGCGACGCCACAAGATATCCATTCCGAAAGAGAGAAAATGGTTGAGAAAGTCATATTTCGGGGCAATGTCATCAAACATCCCGGAAATGGATTCCCTATTCTTGCTGAGCATAATTACTTCATGTAATCACCAATATAACCGCAAGCGCGATCATCAATTCTCAGGCTCCCCTTCGTCACATGGCCCAGCAACATCAAGGAGACGCCGGAGTCAAACATCATCTCGACAAAAGGATTCTCCTGCTGTGCATTAAGAGTAATCAGAGCCGCATAACCGCAATTACCCTCAAGGAACTCTTCCTCATCCATTTCAGAGTCAGTTGTAATATCAAAACCAAGGGTTCTCGGCGTGGAACATTCCACAAGGGCATTTACCAGAGAAGATTCTCCAAGGAAACAAACACTTTCTACTAAATCATCCTTTATAGCCTCAATAAGAGGAGTCAAGAGGTTGGCATTTATTTTTCCTTCCGCGTCATCTGACAATTTGCCAAGTAGGTATATGGTATGACCCTTTGATTTGAATGCAGAGGGAATCATTTTGGCAATCTCCTCTGTGTAGCGTCCAATCATAATTATTGTATTTTATGCGAAATAATTACACTAAGTTAAATATTTTTTGCGTATTTGAAAAATTTGATTGATATTTGCAATCCCAATCACGCCCAGGTGGTGAAATTGGTAGACACGCTAGCTTGAGGGGCTAGTGCTGGATAACGGCGTGCAAGTTCGAGTCTTGTCCTGGGCACAAAAAAGGAGAGCGATTATGCTCTCCTTTTTTTGTGCCAACTGTTGGCCTTTGGCTACTAATTGATAATTAATAATTATTTAAAATTGTCTTTTCTGCACTCCTCATTACTAGTTGTTTTCTATCTTCGCATTAAAGATAAGTAGAGATATGCAGAGTGTTGAGCAGTTATCCTATAAAGAACTTGTTAAAGCTATTGGAATTGCTTTAAATGAAGGACGCAACAAGGCTTTTAGAGCAGTTAATATAGCATTGGTGAAGACCAATTGGCTGATTGGACGCTATATTGTAGAGTACGAACAGAAAGGGAAAGAGCGTGCCGAATATGGAACAGAGTTACTTGACCGCCTATCGCGCGATTTAACGATTGCATATGGCAAAGGGTTTAGTCGAAGCAATATTATATATATTCGCAAGTTTTATTTGTGCTTTCCAAAAAGTGAAACACTGTCTCACCTTTTGAGTTGGAGTCACTATTTCGAGATTTTAAAAGCAAATGATGAGCTCGAAATTAATTTCTATGCTAAACAATGCGAAATTGAAAATTGGAGTGTTCGCGAGTTGAAGCGACAAATGAAAAGTTGTCTTTTCCAACGGTTGGCACTAAGTAAAGATAAAGAGGAAGTTCTGTCATTGAGCCAACAAGGGCAAGAGGTGCAAAATCCCAAGGATATTGTGAAAGACCCTTTTGTGTTAGAATTTGTGGGCATTCCTAAACAACAGGTTTATCTGGAAGGAGAATTAGAAAATAGGCTGATAGCAAATTTGCAGGACTTTCTTTTGGAACTTGGCAAAGGATTCGCTTATATTGGTCAACAATACAAAGTAAGTATAGGCTCACGTAATTTTTATGTTGATTTAGTTTTTTACCACCGAATCTTGAAATGTTTTGTACTTATAGACCTGAAACGTGGCGAAATTGAACATAGCGACATTGGACAAATGAATCTGTATCTAAACTACTTTAAGAAAGAAGAAAACACAGAAGGAGATAGTGAGCCAATAGGAATACTTCTTGGCGCATACAAAGATAAAGTCTTGATTGAATACGCCACACAAGGTATTTCAAACCAACTATTTGTGAGCCGTTACCAACTTTATTTGCCTGATAAAAAACTATTGCAAGACGAATTGAGCAAACTTATGGAAAACAAGCAATAGAGTAAATAATTATAGTTAACTCAGAACTCCTCACATACTTTAACCGCCTCCGCGATTGTGGACTCGAGGCGCAAAGTCAGCTCGTCGGGAGAGAGGTAGTCCATATTGGTGGCGGCGACGGTGATCACTTCGCCGAGGCCCCAGAGAAATGAGAGTGCAGAAAGATATGGTGAACCTTGGTCAAGCGGATCCCCTGTCTTTATATCCATACCGCGTGTAGTGATAAAGAGCACTTTTTCGCATTTGCATAGCCCTACACAGGTAGTCCCGTCGTCAGTAAAGGTGATGTCAAAAAGTGAAATATTTTCAAAAAATGACTTCAGAATTGCAGGGAAACTCATATCCCAGAAAGGAGCTGCCACAACCAATCGGTCACAAGCCGCCACTTTACGCGCCAGCTCTACAGCCAGCGACGGGATGTTGCCGTTTTCTCGTTGATCCACATAAGTAGCCTTGTTTAAGGGAGGCAGGTCAATAGAATTTACATCGATGATCTCCACCTCATATCTCTTGGAAAGTTCAGCCACAGCAGCATCAAGAATCTTTTTTGTCCTCGATTCGGCCCGCATACATGAGTCTATGACAACCAGTTTTTTCATAAAATTTTGTTTTTTAATCTATCACTTCAATAAGAAAACTCACCGGACGGAATCCATCGTTGCACGATATCATCGCAGAAGCGGGATTTTTCATCCATCCATCATAAAATCCGGTGGCACCATGCGAAAGAGCCCGCACGAAGGGAGAGATCGAATCCCATGCGCTCTCACAAAATCCTTCGGGCCTTTTCCACCCCTCTGCTATCCAAACATCACCCTCCTCAACATCGCAAGCATTATCGATGGGATTTTCGTACTTTTCGATCAGATCTTTATGTTCGACCTTGCGAACTGCAGTAATGCGTATTCTTTTCATCTCCGGAATTTTCCACTCTAACAAAAAAGCCCCACAATTCTGCGGGGCGAAAGGGTGTGGAGTATAGGAGAATCGAACTCCTGACCTTTTGAATGCCATTCAAACGCTCTACCAACTGAGCTAATACCCCATTGGAGCTGCAAAATTAAGCAAAACTAATTGAAAAACAACTATTTTTTTTACAGCCTTCATAAAAAAATGGTACCTTCG